>JAKPQT010000117.1 GCA_029555885.1 Chloroflexota bacterium
GATGGTTCGCCGCGCTTTGCCCGCAAATGGGTGGAAGATCCGGTCAAGGGGCCGCGGGTGCGCCGCGCGTTTCAGATGTGGGCCGCAGGTTTCGGCCTTCGGGAGATCCACAGTGAGACGAAGTTATTCGCCAGCGGCAACAACAGCAGCTACGCCTCCATGTTTCGTAATCGCAGCTATTTAGGGATCGCCAAGTTCGGCGAAGAGGAATTCCCGGATCACCATCCCGCGCTGGTGGATTGTGAGACCTGGGAGAAAGGACAAGCCAGGATGCCTTTGCAAGAGGAACGCCCCAATGGCGCCGAGCAACCGCTGCGCGCGCAAGACGAATCTGAGTTTCTGCTGACGGGTCTGCTGTACTGTGGAAATTGCGGTCGAGCCCTGGAAAGCGGCACGGATCTGCGCAATGTGAAGGCCGGCAAGGGCAACCCGTGGCGCTACTATCGCTGCCGGGGCCAGCGGTTGGAAGAGGGCGTCTGCCAGCATACGCAGCGGATCAACGCGCGCAAGCTGGAGCAGTACGTGATGAACACGGTGATGGACAAGATCCTGACGCCGGAGATGGTCCGATCTTGGCTGGATGAGATGCAGGCGCGCCTGGCCAACCCGGAGGCCCCAGCCCAGATCGAGGCTTTGGACAGGGAAATCGTGCGGCTGAAGCGTGCCATTGACCACATCTTGGACATGGTCGAGACCGGTGACAACAGCCGCGAGGTGCGCGAGCGCCTGCGCCAGCGCCAGGCTGAACTGGGCACTGCCGAGATGGAGCGGGATGCCCTGGCGCAGCATCACCTCGTCACGACGATCAAGCTGGGTGACGCCGACCTGCGCCGCGTGTTGAAGACCATGCGCGATGAGCTGCAGGCGCCGGAAGTGCCGGTCGCGCGGCGCGCGTTACAGTCGTTTGTGGACCGGGTTGAGGTCAACGGCGATGATGTCGAGATCGTGTACCGGCCGGGGGTGGTTCTGGCGGCTAGTACAGGGGATAAGTTCATGCCCCCAAGGGGATTCGAACCCCTGCACCAGGCTTGAAAGGCCTGTGTCCTGGTCCACTAGACGATGGGGGCGGATAGGTTTGCTCTGCAACGAGCAAATACGATTCTACCAGAGGCAGCCGTACCGGTCAAATAGACCCCCCTGCGCTTCCAAGAGTACCCGCTGCCAGCCCCCAGTATCCTGTTCACGCGTTCTTTGACACGCAGTGCTTTCTGACTATAATCACATATGGTCGTGCTAGACGGGGAACTAGCGGTGCCCTGTAACCCGCAATCCGCTATAGCGGGGTTGAATTCCTGGCCGAGGGCCTGCGGTCAGCGGGACTGCCTCTCAGGTGAGCGTTGATGGTTGGGTCCTGTGCGGCGGGAGCCTGTGAACCGGGTCAGGACCGGAAGGTAGCAGCCCTAAGCGGTCACTCTCGGGTGCCACGGGGTCGCCTGGCCTGAGCAAGCCTGCCTGTGTAAGCCGAGTGACGAGGTTCGGAGTCAGGTGCATGACCAGTAATCATGGGGGAGCCGCGAGGCTCCCCCTTTCTTATGCGCTCGTCGTTTCGACTATCGCATAACGGCTGGCAGCCGGACGTGCTGCATGGCGAATTTCGCCTTCACGGCGGCGCGCAGTTGAGCGGCAACCTTCGGCTCTGCGGCAATCACGTTTTGCTGTTCGTAGGGCGATGCGGGACCAAGCCGGTACAATTCGTCCGCGGCCTCCTGCCCAACGTGCTGGATGAACTTGTAGTCCCCGCGGCGGATCGAGTGCAGCGTGTCGCGCGGGGCCAGCCAGTAGGCCCAGTCGGCGGGATCGGTGACGCCGTCCACCTCGCTGAAGACATCGCGCGGTGCGACGGTCTGTCCTCCGACCACTGCGCTCAGGCTGACCCCATCGAGGCCGGCCACCGGCGCGGCCCCGGCCCATTCCAGCAGCGTCGGCATGATGTCGATGTGCTGGGCGGGCGCATCCACGGTCAGCCCTGCGGCTGTGATCCCTGGATAGCGCACCAACAAGGGGATGCGCACGACTTCCTCGTAGACGGAATTGCCGTGCGTCCACAGACCGTGCTCCCCGAACATGTCGCCGTGGTCCGAGGTGACGACGACCGCCGCGTTGTCCAGCAGCCCGCGGCCCCTCAGAAACCCCAGCATCTGCCCCAGCATGGCATCCCAGTAGGCAATCTCGCCATCGTAGAGCGCAACCAGGTGCTCGATGTCACGCGGGGTGGGCACGAGCGCACCCGAGACGACCGGTTCGCCGTTCCGGTAGGCGGCTGGGGTGAGCGCGCCGGTGTACGTGGCGTCGTAACGCACATTGTACTGCGCGGGTGGGTGATACCAGGTATGGACATCGAAATAATAGAGGAACAGGAACAGGGGGCCGGCGTCTTGCCACGCCGCCAACCACTGCTGTGCCAGTGCGTTCAGTTGGGCGGCCTGCCCCTGCGCATCGAGCGGCAGCAGGGCGAGTGAGTCATCGTAGACCGCAAACCCCCGCCCCAACCCCCGGTTCGCCCGGCTGAACGGCGCGCAGGTGAAGCCAGCGGTTGTATAGCCCGCAGCTGCGAGCCGCTCGGCCAACGTCGGGACGCCGGCAGGAAGCGTCGTGTGATTCCAGTTCGCACTGAGTCGCACAGGCAGGCGGCCCGTCATCATGGCCGCGGTGGCGGGAAAGGTCCACGCGGCCGCGCTGGTCGCGTTGCGGAAGGTCACGCCCATACCGGCCACCCACCCATTCAGTTCGGGCGTCGTGTCCCGGTAATAGCCGTTCGCGCCGACATGGTCGTAACGCAGCGCGTCGGTGACGATGAAGATGAGGTGCGGGCGGCTGTCGCGGTGGCGCAGGAGCCGGGGCGCGGCCCCCAGGTACGGCAGGGCTGCAGCCGCCCCTGCGCAGCCCTTGAGGAATTCCCGGCGGTTGAGTCTGGCATTCGCTGGCTTCACCGACACCTCCTGGTCGCGACCTGCTACTGGACGAGGACTTCCTTCACGTCGTAATGATCGGCCCCGCCGGCGAGGAGCCGCCGGCCGTCTGCCTGGGTGTAGACGCCGACGATGAGCCGGCGTGGGCCGGATTGCAGATCGGGTGGGAGGGTCAGGGTGTGCCTTTCAAGGACGAGCTGGCCGGCCGCGCAGGCCGGGCTATCCGGCTGACCGCACAGCATGGGCGCCTCAAGGTTGGCCGCCAGCTCGCCCTCCGGGCCGAGCAGTTGGACGACTGTAACCAGCTCGGCGGGCGCTGACCGCACCTGCCAGAGCAGCTCAACCGGGATCGCGCCGCCGGGCGCGATCGTCGTGGCAGGCGTTGTGGCCGCGATGAGCGCGACCGGGCCGAACTCCGCCGCGGCCGAGCGCCGCAGCGGTGGGGATGCCGGGGGATGCACCTTGAGATGGCCCAGGACGGCCCCGGGCGGCATGACCGTCGTGCCGTTCAGCGGTGTGAAGCTCAGGGGTTGCCCGGTGGCGGCATCGTACGCGACCAGGAGAACGGTGTATGTGCCCGGCGGGAGGCCCTCCGGCACGCCTAGGGCAAGCGGCTGCCGCTGGACGACACCCGCGGGCCACTGCGCCGAGAGGAAGGCCGGGCCCAGGGGACGCTCGTCCGGCGGCTGAGCCCAAACCTCGCCATCCGGCCCGACCAGTCGCAGGGAGGTCGCCAGTGTGCCGGTGAGCGCGGCGCGCGGCCGCCAGCGGATCGCGGGGTAGAGCTTCTCGCCTGTCGCCACGGAGGGCGGGAGCATCTCCCAGCGTGCTTCCAGCGCGTCCCCGTAGCTGGCTCCAGCGGCATCGTCCGGCCAGGACGCGCCCGCGCGTGGCACGTACCGCTCTACGCGCAGAAATGCCTCGCCCGCGTAGACCTCGTCCTGGGTGAGTTGGCCGGCCTCCGCCAGCAGCCCGCGCAGTACGCCCGCCGGATCGTTCACGGTGTCGTACAGCCGGTAGTGCCAGACGCGGGGGAAGGCTGCGAACAGCGTCGTGAGCTGCTCACGCGCGACGGTCGCGGGCAGCGCGAAGAAGTCCGCGCGGGGATCCGCCCAGCCGAGCCCGGCGTCCCCGTCCACATGGCCGGTCGTCACCAGGACGAGGGTTGCGGGGTCCGCGCCCGGCTCCAGCAGCGGCTCGGTCAGCCGGCTGCGCAGCACCGGGCCGTCCCAGTAGGTTGCCAGCGCGGTGTAGGTCCATCCGGCGTTGACGAGGACCACGTCACCGGGCCGCCAGGCCGCCTGCAACTGGCGCACGGCTGTCCGGTGATCGTCTGCGCGGTACGTAGGATCGAACCAGAAGGCGTTCAGCGCGATGCCCGTGGCGATGAGCCAGAGCGCAACGGATGCGGCTGCGCCGAAAAACGGATAAACGGATGAACGTCCGTCGCGCACTGCGCGTATCCGTTTATCCGTTGCGCCGCGCCGCGGCATCCGTTGCCCCAACCCTGCCACCCCTGCTGCCAGCACGACATAAAACGCAGGGCTGTAAGTAAACAGGTAGCGGACGTGGTAGAGCGGTGTGGCGGCGAGCGAGATGGCCAGGATGAGGACCAGCGGCCCGAACGTCGCCAGGGCCAGCACCCCCGCGGCACGGCTGCGCAGCCGCCACAGGCCCAGCCCGTAGAGCGCCAGCGTCAGCAGCAGAGCAGGCCACAACCACACCGGGGCGGATTGGCCGAGCGAGAGCGCGGTCCAGCTCTCGCGCAGCGCGGTCAGTAGGTCGGGTGCCGTCCGCCAGGGCGGGACGGGCGGCGCTGTGGCCTGCCGCCAGGCGACCGGCACCCACGGCACGTACAGCATGATGGCCCCGGCATGTGCCAGCAGCCAGGGCCAGATGCGCTGTCGCCCACGCAGCAGCACGACCAGCGCCCACAGGCTGAGCGGAATCAGGAGGAACGCAAAGTAGTAGAGCGTGTACATGCCCGCGGCCGCGGCCAGCGCATAGACGATCCACCAGCGGCCCGGAGATCCTGTTCTGGATCTCCCCTCTCCCACGCCGCCGCGTGGGAGAGGAGGCAGGGGGTGAGGGTCGGGCAGTGGCCCGTTCACCGCGCGCCACAAGGTATACAGCGCCAGCACGCCCAGCCCCGCGCCCAGCGTATACATCCGCACTTCCTGGCTGTACCAGACGTTGTACGGGCTCCACGCTGTGAACATGGCAGCCAGCAGCGCGGCCGGGCGGCTGCCCGTCAGCCGCCGCGCGAGCGCGTAGACCAGCGTAATAAGGATAATACCCCAGAAAAGCGAGAAGAACCCGGCCATGAACTCCAGGCCGTTGCCTGTCGGGCCGGCGCGGCCGGTGGGATAGCCTGCCACGGTCAGCCAGCCGCGCAGGAGCACGTAGTATCCGGGTGGGTGGATGTCACCCGCGGTGTGGCGGATGAGCGCAGGGAGGGGGCTGCCGGCCAGCGCGGTGCTGACCGTCTCGTCATACCACAGGCTGTCTGCACCCAGCCGATAGAGCCGCAGCGCGAATCCGGCGAGCACGATCAGCAGGATCATGACCGCGTGTGATGGGAAACGGAGGCTGGTGAACGATCGCAGGCGCGGTGGCATAGCGCGAGTCTAGCACAGGAGCTGCGTGAATACCAAGCTGGAACGCTTGACAAGGCCCTGGTCTTTGCATATGCTTGCGCACAATTCCCACATGCCGCAACAATGGAGTTCACATGCCCACACTAACCGCGCGCCGGCACGGCGCACACCGCTGGTTCGTCGTCGGCGTCTTCCTCGTCTTCATGCTGCTCCACCAGTCCGATCACCTGCTCATCGGCACGCTGACCCCCGACATCATGGATTCGTTCGGCATCAGCATGGCGAAGATGGGCGCGGTCTCCACCGGCGCGCTGATCGTATCGGGGCTGTTCTATCCCCTGTGGGGCTATCTGTATGACCGCTACGGGCGGGCGAAATTGCTGGCGCTGGCCTCCTTCCTGTGGGGCTCGACCACCTGGCTGAACGCCGTGGCACGCACCTACGGTGCGTTCCTCGTCACGCGCGCCTCGACCGGCATCGACGACAGTAGCTACCCCGGCATTTACAGCCTCGTCGCGGACTACTTCGAGCCGCGGCTGCGCGGCCGCATCTACGGCCTGCTCCAGCTCACGATGCCGCTCGGCTTCCTGCTCGGCATGATCCTCGCGCTGGCGTTGCGCGAGACCATCGGCTGGCGGGGCGTTTTCTACATCACCGGTTCGCTCGGCGTGCTGCTGGCCTTTGTCATTTTCTTCGGCGTACGCGAGCCGGTGCGCGGGGGCAGCGAGCCGGAGCTGGCGGGGCTGGAGCAAATCGGCGTCTACCGGTTCAACTGGCCCGCCGCGCGCGCCTTGTTCCGCAAGCCGAGCCTGCTGCTGCTGTTCGTCCAGGGTTTCTTCGGCGTCTTCCCCTGGAATGTCATTACCTTCTGGTTTTTTACCTACCTGGAGCGGGAGCGCGGCTACACGGGGAGCGCGCTCTTTGTGACGATGGCTGCTGCGGTCATTACGCTGGCTGCCGGTTATCCGCTGGCCGGCGCGCTGGGCGACCGGCTGTTCCGGCACACGCCGCGCGGCCGGGTGATTGTCGCCACGACCGGCGTGCTGCTCGGCGCATTGCTGCTGCTGGTCACGCTCAACGTCCCGGTGGGAAATCAAGGTCTCTTCATGGTCCTGTTGATGCTCACTGCGCTGTTTATCCCGTTCGGCGGGCCCAACGTGGTCTCAACGGTGTATGACATCACGTTGCCGGAAGTGCGCAGCACGGCGCTGGCCGTCCAGTACTTCATCGAGTCGTCGGGCGCGGCGCTGGCGCCAACCATTGCCGGGCTGATTGCCGACCGGTCATCGCTGCACGACGCCATTCTGATCATCTGCGTGTCCGCCTGGCTGCTGTGTGCGGCCTGCTTCCTGGGCGTTGTGCGCGTCCTGCCGAAGGACATCGCGCTGCTGCGCAGCCAAATGCGCGAGCGAGCCGCAGCAGATGCGCAGGTGGCCGGGGCCCCTCCGCAGCATAGTTGATGCAGCAATTTCTGGCTTAAGCGCGACTTTGTGAAGGCTATATCGTCTTGATGGATGGGGAAATAGCTTTATTGCGTCTGCCTTTATGCCGTCTGTCCCATCGGAGGAATTATGGCGTTTGAGTTAAGCCCTTGGGTAACACTGGTACTGGGTATCTTGATCGGTTTGTTGGTGGGTTGGGTGGTGGACCTGTGGTTCGAGCGCCAGCGCAAGGTGTCGGCTGCTCGCCAGGGCGAGCTGGCCGAGCTGCGCCAGGTCCGCGAACAGGCATTGGTGCAGTCGCAGACGGTTGTGCTGCGGTCGGACCTGGCATATTCGGCTGAGGTCGCCGTCGAAGAGGAGCCATTGCCCTACCACGGCGAGCACCTATCGGATGATCTTGCGACGCCCGAGGTGGAGGTTGAGGTTGTTGATGTGGATGAGGACGGTGAAGAGGCGAGCAAGTGACGGGGTGACAAGGTGAGCAGGTGAGCGGGTGAACAGGGGAGGAGCTTGCATCTGAGAATGCAAGCTCCTCATGCTTTGGCAACGCGTCGAAATCGAGGCTTCAGCCGGTGACACGAGCATTTGTCGTGCACACCCCAACCGGCTGAAGCCTCGACTCCATTACCACTCCATCACCCTATCGCCTTGTCACCTCTTCACCCGTTCTCCTGTTCACCCGTTCCCCTCTTCACCCCGTCACCCGCTCACCGACCGGCCGGGGGCCGAAGAAGAGCAGCACGGCCGCCAGTAGCATGGACAGCACCAGGAAGGTCCAACGTCCTGCGGGCATGGCCGCGAGTTGGTTTAGCAGAGCCTCGCCCCACGTGAACTGCGCTGCCTCGCCCAGGCTTGCACGTGCGCTGCGTTCCAGGGCCGCGCTCACCGCAATGCGCGCTGTGGTGTCACCCTCGACCCTCAGTGCGGCCGCCAAGGCCTGGCGGGCCGAAGCGGTGCCGATCTCACCGAGCGCCCAGGCCGCCTGGCTGCGCACGGTTGGGTCCGCGTCATAGAGTGCCTCTGCCAGGGCAGGCGTCGCCGGATCAGCCTTGATCCAGCCAAGCATCTCTGCGGCGTTCGCGCGCAGCGCCGGTTCTTCGCCAGCCAGCGCGGCCACCAGCACATCGTTAGCCTGTGCGCCTGCGCGCTCCAGCCCGCTCATCGCGGCTTGCCGTGCCGGCGTTAATTCTGCCTCGGCCAGCGGGAGTGCCAGCGCCACCAGCGCCTCGCGCGTCCCGATGGCTGCCAGCGCTTCGGCCGCGCGGTTGCGCGCCGGGGAGCCATCAGCAACCAGCATCGTGCCCAGTTGGGGCACTGCTGCCTCGACCTTCAGCAGGCCAAGAGCCGTCGCTGCGCGGGCGCGCACGTCCACGTTATCCGCAGCCAGTAGCCCCAGCAGGTCGGGCACGACGGCCCGGTTGCCGGTGCGGCCCAGGGCCTCGGCGGCCAGGTTGCCGGCCAGCATCTCGGTATCGGTCAGGCGCGCTAGCAAGGCCGGCGCCGCAAGCGGGTCCCCGATCAGCCCCAGCAGCCGGGCCGTTGCGGCACGCACGCCGGCAGAGTCACTCTCCAGTGCAGCCAGCAGCTCCGGCGTCGCAGCCAGCGATACGGTGTGCGTGCTCGCATCGTCGCCCGCGATGACGGTCAGCGGCTGGTCGGCCACCGGCGTGAGCCGCAAGACGGGCGCCGCGTTCAGCGGCAACTGCTCCATCACCGTCCAATGCTGCCCGCCGTCCGCGCTGACAAAGATGCCGAGCGGGGTCAGGCGAGTGGTGCTCGTGCCGAGCCAGATGCCGGTCGCTGCGTACAGGATGGTGTCGTCTGCCGGGTTGACGCTCAGCGCGGTCACCGCAACCGGCGCACCACCTCCACCGGTCAGGACCGGATCAGTGCTCTGCTGCCACGTCGCGCCGAGGTCCCGGCTGAACAGCAGTCCCGCGGACTCGGTGCCGACTGCCAACAAGTTCGTGTCCTTGCCCGTTACGGCGAGCGCCAGCGGCTTACTCGGTAGGGCCGCAGCCTGCGCCCAGGTCGCGCCCGCATCGCGGCTGACCCAGATAGTCCGGGCGGTGCGTGCCACGACGGATTGTTCGTCGCCGGCCACAGTCTGCATCTGCTCCACGCGCTCCGGCAGGCTGGCGACGCCGTACCAGGTCTGCCCGCTGTCATCGCTGCGCTCGATGCGCGCGCTCCCCGTGTCATTCGCCCAGCGATAGGTGAACGGCTGCGCGATGGGCGCGGCCGCGCCCGTGTCTGCCGGCGCCTCGCGCCAGCTATTATCTGACAGGATGGGTGCACCGATGGGCGCCAGGCCGATGAGCAGCAGGGCCACGGCCAGCGCGATGCGCACGGAGGTCTTCGTCAATAATGCCACTGTCGTCATCCGAAACATGCTTGTCCTCCCGAACGGGGTCTTCCTCACTACCACACTCATTCGTCTGCCCCGCACGGGCATAGGACGACGCAGTAGGGCGGTTAGTTCCACAGTAACGTGTAATGAAGATTTGTGAAGTTTGGCGCATTTCTTGACAGCCTGAGACTCAAATGCTAGACTGTGCTCAGTGGTCTATACCGGTATGGCGGTCCAGCCCGCCACACTTCGGACAGCGAGCAAAGGTGCCGTGCCACTGCAACGCGAAGCTCCCAATCCACTCTACCTTCAACTCAAGGACACCCTTGAGACGCAGATACGCGCGGGGGTGTACCGGCGGCACGAGCGTTTGCCCTCTGAACGCGAGCTCTCTGAACAATTCGGCGTCAGCCGTATGACGGCCCGCCATGCCTTGCTCGCACTGGTCAACGACGGGGCTGTCTACACGCGCATTGGCAAGGGCACATTCGTCGCCGCGCCCAAGATCGACCAGCAACTCCAGTCCCTCAGCGGCTTCAGCCACGAGATCCGGCTGCGCGGCAACCGGCCATCCAGCCGCGTGCTGGAGGCGCGCATCAGCCACGCGACTCCGGACGCAGCCGCAGCCCTGGGGTTGACGGGCGGCGATGATGTGGTCATCCTGGCGCGCCTGCGCCTGGCGGACGAGCTGCCGCTCGCCTTCGAAACCGCTTACCTGCCGGCTGCGCTGGTGCCGGGGCTGCTGAACCATGACTTCACGGTGGAGTCACTGTACGATGTCTTGGAGCGCGACTACAAGCTCCAGCTCACCCATGCGGAACAGCGGATCGAAGCAGGGTTAGCCACGCCGCGCGAGCTGGAGCTGCTGCAGGTCGCGGCCCCGGCTGCCGTGCTGCGCATGCGCCGCCTGACGCTGGCTGCTGATCGTACGCCGGTTGAGTGGGTGCTTTCCACCTACCGCGGGGACCGTTACTCGTTTCGCACGACGCTCTCCGCACGCGTCACATCCTGAGAGGAGGTTGCCGATGGCTAGTACAGCAGTACCCCGGGCCATACGGCCCGATGCAAGCCCCCCTGCCGTGAGTACCGTCGGCCAGGTCCTCCGCCGCATCAGCAAGAACTACGTGCTCCGGCGCATCCTGGTTGCCGTTGCGAAGATCTGGATCGTCACGACCCTGATCTTCTTCCTCATCCGGCTGATGCCGAACAACCCGGTGGATGTGTACGTGCAGGAACTGGTGCAGCAGTACGGCATGTCCGCAGACGAAGCGCGCAACCAGGCGGCTGCGCTGCTGGCGATCGACCTCGATGCGCCGGTGACAACCCAGTACGCGCAGTACATGGGCGAACTGCTCCAGGGCAACCTCGGCACCTCGTTCCGTTCCAAGGGCACATCGGTCAACGCGATGATTGCCAAGTTCCTGCCGTGGACGCTGTTCAGCGTGGGCGTGTCGCTCGTCATCAGCTTCACCCTCGGCATGTTGCTCGGCATGTTCTCCGCCTACCGTCGCGAATCCGTCGGGGACCACCTCATTACGACCCTGTCGTCCATCTTCAGTTCGATTCCCAACTACCTGGTCGGCATTCTGCTGGTCGTGTTCCTCGGCGTCCAGTGGAAGCTGCTGCCGATTACTGCCATGCGGGGCTCGATGTCGCCGGGGATGCAGCCGGGCTTCACGTTCGCGTTCATCAAGGATATCTTTTTCCATGCGGCGCTGCCCATTCTCACGTACGTGCTGACCACCGTCGGCACCTGGACCCTTAATATGAAGAGCAGCACCGTCGCGACGCTGGGCGAGGATTACGTGACCGTCGCCAAGGCGCGCGGCCTGACGGAGCGGCGCATCATGACGGGTTATGTCGGGCGCAACGCGTCGCTGCCACTGTTCACGCAGCTCGCCATCAGCATCGGCTTCATCGTCGGCGGCTCCACGTTGATCGAGTCGTTGTTCGTGTACCAGGGTGTCGGGCAACTGCTCGTCAACAGCATCGTGCAGCGCGATTACCCGGTGATGCAGGGCATCTTCCTCATCATCACGCTGACGGTCATCTTTTCGAATTTCCTGGCCGAGTTCCTGTACAGCCGGCTCGATCCGCGCATCCGCACAGGAGGCAAATGATGAACCTGGCCTCATTCTGGCACAGCCTGAAAACCACGTTGCGGCTGATTACTCACAACAAAGTGGGCTTCATCGGCTTCCTGGGCGTGCTCTTCTTTGTCATCCTCTCCTTCGTGGGACCGATGTTTATCCCGCTGGATAAGACCACGAAGGTGGACCAGATTTACGCCCGCCCCTCGCTGGAGCACCTGCTGGGCACGGATTTTGCAGGTCGCGATGTGCTGTCGCACATCGTCCACGGCGGCAAGGATGTGCTGACCATCGCTTTTCTTGCGGGCGCCCTTTCGACCCTGATTGCGGTGATTCTCGGCTCGTTGAGCGCGCTGGTCGGGGGCATCGTGGACAGCACGATCATGGGCCTTGCAGATATCGTGTTGACGATTCCGCAGTTTCCCCTGTTGATCGTGCTGGCGGGCCTCTTCCACTTCAGCGGGGTGGCGTTTTTGGCGGTCATCCTGGGCCTGCTTTCCTGGCCGAGCCTGACGCGCGCCATCCGGTCGCAGGTGCTGTCGCTGCGCGAGCGCGATTTCGTCGAAGCGGCGCGCGCGCTCGATTTGAGCATGGGCCACATCATCACGCGCGAGATCATGCCCAACATGGCGAGCTACCTCGCCGTCAGCCTTATCTTTGCGATGACCTCCGCGGTCTACGCACAGATCGGCCTTGTCTTCCTGGGCCTCGCCCCCTTCTCCGGCTCCAACTGGGGCATCATGCTGCAACTGGCATGGACCAAGGGCGCGATTTTCTATCCGGGTGCGCTGCCGTATATCCTGGGACCGGTGGCGGCCATTGCGCTCTTCCAGTTGTCGCTCGTCTTTATGACCCGCTCGCTGGAAGAAATCTTTAACCCGCGCTTGCGCACGGGCGTGTGAGGAGGTAACGTATGCAAGCACCTACCCCGGTCAATGGGCGCTCCTCACTCGCCAGGGGTGCACCCGCAGGTGGGGCAGTACAGGAGCCCACGCTCAAGGTCGATGACCTGTGGGTGAGCTACAAGGCGCAGCGCGGGATGGTCCAAGCGGTGCGCGGGGTTAGCTTTCAGGTCGGGCTGGGTGAGACGCTAGCCTTTATCGGCGAGAGCGGCTGCGGCAAGACGACGCTCGGCCTCGCCCTGATCCGCCTCCTGCCCAAGACGGCGGTGATCCCGCGCGGCAAGGCCATCTACAGTCGCAACGGGTTGGCCACGAACCTGCTGACGATGGACCAGGGCGCGCTGCGTGAGTTCCGCTGGAAGGAATGCGCGATGATCTTCCAGGGCGCGCAGAACGCGTTCAACCCGGTCCTGCGCATCCGCGACCAGGTGCTGGATACCGCGCGCGCCCACGGTGAGAGCAACCCCAACCGGGTGCGGGACCGGGTGCTCGAACTGTTCCGGCTCGTCTCGCTCGACCCGGAGCGCGTGCTGAATGCCTATCCGCACGAGCTGAGCGGCGGGATGCGCCAGCGTGTGCTCCTGGCGCTTGGCCTGCTGCTCGACCCGCAGCTCATCATCCTGGACGAGCCGACCACCGCGCTCGATATCCTGACGGTGCGCTCGGTCATCGAGGTGCTGCGCGACCTGCGCAAGCAGCTCGACTTCTCGCTCATCCTCATCTCGCACGACCTGTCGCTGGCCGCGGAACTGGCCGACCGGGTCGGCACGATGTATGCCGGGATGCTGGTCGAGGTGGCTAACGTGATGGACACCTACTACCATCCCTACCATCCCTATACCATCGGCCTCATTCGGGCGGTGCCCACCTTGAGCGGCGAGCGCCGCGACCTGATTTCGATACCCGGTTCGCCGCCGGACCTGATCAACCCGCCGAAGGGCTGTGCGTTCAACCCGCGCTGCCCGTACGCGACGAACCAGTGTCGCGAGGAGCAGCCGCCGCTGCTGAACGTCAGCGTGGATCACCAGGTGGCCTGCTGGAACTGGCAGGCCGTGGTGGCCGACCAGGGCTCCCGGCTAATCATGGGCGCCCGCGCGCAAGCTTAATGAGGCTCCCCCCTCTCCTGAGAGGAGAGGGGGTCAGGGGGTGAGGTCAATGCCTGCAATGCTGGAAATGGTCAACCTCGGACGCTCCTTCAAGGTCGGGCGGGCGGTCGTGCGCGCAGTGGACGGGGTCAACTTGGCGGTCAACGAAGGGGAAGTGGTCTGTGTCGTGGGCGAGAGCGGCTGCGGCAAGACGACGACCGGCAAGATGGCCGTTGGGCTGCTGCGGCCCACGGGCGGCGAGGTGCGCTACCGGGGCAAGGACATCTGGCACATGTCACCCGACGAGTTCCGCAAGTACCGCCAGGCCGTCCAGATTATCCACCAGGACCCGTACTCGTCGCTCAACCCGACGCAGACCGTCGGCGATATCCTGGCTGCGCCGCTGATGCGTCATAGCATCGCGCGCAACCGGCTGGATGCGCGCGCCCGCGCCGCGGAAATCCTGCGCACGGTGGACCTGACGCCGCCGGATGATTTCATGGATAAGTACCCCCACCAGCTCAGCGGCGGCCAGCGCCAGCGCGTCTCGGTCGCGCGCGCACTGACAGTGCATCCGAGCTTCATCATGGCGGACGAGGCCGTGTCCATGCTGGATGTGTCCATCCGGGTCAGCCTGTTGAAGATGCTGGGCCGCTTCCGCAAGGAAATGGGGATGACCTACCTGTTCATCACGCACGACCTGGCCGTGGCCCGTTTCTTCGCCTGGGATGGCCGGATCGCCGTGATGTACCTGGGCCGCGTGGTCGAGATTGGACCGACCCCCCGGTTGATCGGCGAGCCGCAGCATCCGTACACGAAGGCGTTGTTGGCCGCGATTCCGGAGGCCGACCCGCAGGCCACGCGCAACAAGGAGCGGGTCGCGCTGCGCAGCATGGATGTGCCGAGCCTGAGAAACGTGCCGCCGGGCTGCTCGTTCCATCCGCGCTGCCCGCTGTTCGTCCCGGGCCTGTGCGATGTCGAAGTGCCTCGGCTGACCACGATCGGACACGCGACGGAAGTCGCATGCCATGTCGTCGCGGCGGAACATGCGCGAGTTGAAGGTTCGAAAGTTGCAGGTTGAAAGTTGCAGGCAACTTTCAACCTGCAACTTTCGAACCTTCAACCTGTAAGTTCGTCAACCCGTGAGGTGCGATGAGTCCTGAGATCGGCCAGGCCGCGACGCGGATCGGCGTGTTCCTGATCGTCACAGCGGGCTTACTGCTGTTGATGGTCCCGCGCGGCAGCGCGGAGTTCGTCGTGCTGGTCCTGACCATCGGCCTGGGAGTGCTCTTGTTGGGTCTCGTGGCGCTCCTCGCACGGATAGGTACGCCGCGTTGGCGTCAGCCCAGGGGGCCGTTGGACGGCCCCTTCTCCCGCCCCGAGGCCGACAGGCCGGAAGGGCAAGAATTGGACGAAAGGGGGTGATTGCGCGCACAATTATGATCATGGGTCTGCCGGACGTGCTGCGTACCGGCCCGAGCGAAGTTTCGACCAGTTGCACATTTCAAGGAGGATATGATGTCTAAGGTCTATCGTGTGCTTGCACTCTTCGCCGTCCTGGCGATGCTGGTTGCCGGCTGTGTCGCTCCGACGACGGCGCCCGCGCCGGCGGCTGAGGCCCCGGCGGCCGAAGTTCCTGCGACGGAACAGCCCGCGGCTGAGGAACCTGCTGCCGCAGCGGGTGGAGCCGAATACCATGGCGCATTCCCGTACCAGGTGCCGCCGACGGGCCACCTCAACACCTACGTAACTAACAATATCCCGGGCGGGATTGGCCCCTATCGCGACCTGCTGTTGCTGCCCGGCGCGCGCTACTACTGGGCGACCGGCGAGTGGATGCCCCTGGCCGCGGAAAGCTGGGAGTTCCAGCCGCCCGACAAGTTCGTCGTCAAGGTGCGCCAGGGTGTGAAGTGGTCCGATGGCTCTGACCTGAAGGCTCAGGACTGGGTCACCACCTTCAATGTGGGCCGGCTGTTCAAGTGGACCGTCTTCAAGTACGTGGACACCGTCACAGCAGTCGATGATGCGACCGTTGAGTTCCACATGAGCACCCCTTCGACAGTGGTCGAACGGTACGTCATGCTTGAGCCGCCGCGCGACACGGGCACTTATGGCGCGTTTGCGGACGAGGTTATGGCGCTTGTTGATGCCGGCACCACCGAGGGCGATGCATGGAACGCACTCGTTCAGAAGGTGACCGACTTCCGGCCGGAGACGCTGGTCGTGAACGGCCCGTTCAATCTGGATATGGCGTCCATCACCGAAGCGCAGCTTTCAATGGTGAAGAATGCCGACTCCTATCTTGCGGACACTATCAAGTTCGACAAGGTGGTGCTGTATAATGGCGAAACTCCAACGGTGACCCCGCTGGTGCTGGCCGGCGATGTGGACTACGCCACGCATGGCTTCCCCATGGCGACCGAGCAGCAGTACAAGGATATGGGCATCCGCATCACGCGCGCGCCGACCTACTCCGGCCCGGCAATCTTCTTCAACCATGACATCGCTCCGTTCGACAAAGTGGAGTTCCGCCAGGCCGTGGCCTTCGCCATCGACCGACAGCAGAACGGCACTGTCTCGCTGGGCGAGTCGGGCAAGGCGATGAAGTACATCACCGGCTTCAGCGACCTGCTGCTGCCGCTCTGGCTAAATGATGAGCAGACTGCCGAGCTGACGGTCTACGAGTACAATGCGGCGAAGGCTGAGGAATTGCTGACGGGCATCGGCTTCAAGAAGGGCGGTGACGGCTTCTGGCAGGACGAGACCGGTGCGACGCTCGACTTCGAGCTGATCTTCCCTGCGGAGTTCGCGGACTGGTCCGCCGCCGCGGAAAACCTGACCGAGCAGCTCAACAACTTCGGCATCAAGACGACCGCCCGCGGCGTCAACTTCCAGCAGATTACCGCGGAAGTGAACCAGGGCAACTTTGAGATGGCAATCCAGGGCTGGGGCGCGGGTAACCCGCACCCGTACTTCGGGCTACAGACCGTGCTCTTCACCCGCAACTACATTGCGGCCACGGAGGGCAAGGGCATCAACTTCCCGATGAAGCAGATGATCGACGGGCAGGAAGTTGACCTCGAAGCAGCCATCGTGAAGTCGGCTGAGGGCCTGGACCCAGAGGCACAGAAGGCGAACGTGGCGACCGTCGCCAAGGCGTTCAACCAACTGCTGCCGGTCATCCCGCTGTGGGAGCGCTACGGCAACAGCCCGCTGTTGGACACCCGCATCACCGGCGCGCCGGGCGATGATGACCCGATCTGGAAGAACGCACTGTACGGCGACAACCCGATCGTGATGATGATCCTTGACGGGACCATTCATCCGAAGTAACGTTTATCCTGTTCGTAGCAGGCACTTTGGCAGTTTGACAATATAGCTCGGTAGTGGCGCCTTGGTCGCTCCACAAAACAGGACTTCCCCGCCCCCGCCAGCGGGGGCGGGGTCAGGGGTGGGGGCCGCAGATTACCGAGCCATTTTGTCAGAATGCAATAGCGCCATCGTGAGGGGCATAAGCCCCTACTACGAACCCCCCTGTTCGTAGCAGGCACGCGCGTGCCTGCTACGAACTTATATCAGGAGTTATGCATATCATGTCTGAGCTGCCGCTTCTTTTGCCCCGGCCGCGCGAGATGGCGCTGACCGGCGGGACCTTCTCTCTGCCGGAAAAGCAGTTGATCGTGATCGAAAGCGCCGCCCCGCTGGCGCTGCTGCACGCGGCGCAGCGGGTGCAGGACGCGCTGCGCCGCCTCAGCCTGCCGTGGGAGATTGTCGCCGGGAACGCAGTCCCCGGTGAGCAGGCAGGCATCACGCTGAGCGTCGTGCCGCAAGGGACGCGGCATCCGCAGGGCTACGAACTGACCGTGACGCCCGCGGGCGTGTACATCGTCGCCGGCGAGCCGGCCGGCGCATTCTACGGCGCGCTGACCCTCATCCAACTGATTGACCGCGTGGGACGCGAGTTGCCGCTCTGCCGCATCAGCGATTGGCCCGATTTCGCCGCCCGCGGGGTCATGCTCGATGTCGCCCGCGACCGGGTGCCGAAGATGCAGGAGCTCTACGCGCTCGTGGACATGCTGGCAAGCTGGAAGGTCAACCAGGTTCAACTTTACACGGAACATACCTTCGCCTACCGCAACCACCCCGAAGTGTGGGCGCAGGCATCGCCCTTCACGGGTGAGGAAATCCTCGCGCTCGACGCCTACTGCCGCGAGCGGTTTATCGAGCTGGTGCCGAACCAGAACTCGTTCGGTCACATGCACCGGTGGCTCAAGTTCGACCGCTATCAGTCGCTGGCCGAGACCCACGACTGGTTCGATACCGGCTGGGGCACGCTGAAGATGAAGGGCCCCTTCAGCATCACCCCCGTCGATCCCGGCAGCCTGAACCTGCTGCGCAGCATGTACGATGAGCTGCTGCCGCACTTCAGCAGCAGCCAGTTCAACGTGGGTTGCGACGAGACCATCGACCTGGGGCAGGGGCGCAGCAAGGATGTGTGCGCCGAGCAGGGCAAGGGCCGCGTCTACCTCGATTTCCTGATGCAGATCTATCGCGAGGTCAAGGCCCGCGGCCGGACGATGCAGTTCTGGGGCGACATCATCGTCAAGTACCCGGAGCTCGTGCCCGAGCTGCCGCGCGATGTGGTTGCGCTGGAGTGGGGCTACGAAGCGAACCATCCCTTCGACGCCAACAGCGCCATTTTTGCAGCATCGGGCGTGCCCTTCTACGTCTGCCCGGGCACGTCGACCTGGAACACCCTCGTGGGCCGGACGGACAACACGGTCGGCAACCTGCGCAATGCGGCGGAGAACGGCCTGAAGCACGGCGCCGTGGGCTTCCTCAACACGGACTGGGGCGACCGGGGCCACTGGCAGCAGCCGTGGGCCAGCTATCTGGGCTTCGCCTACGGTGCGGCAGTCTCCTGGGCCTACCAGGCCAACCGCGACATCGACATCAGCCAGGCCACGAGCGTGTACGCGTTCCGCGACCCGACGGGCAACGCCGGCCGCGTCGCGTATGACCTGGGCAACGTCTATAAGGCCGCGGGCGCAACCCCGCACAACTCATCCGTGCTCTTCTGGATTCTGCAGCTGGCGCCCGACGAGCTGAAGGGCAACGCGCGCATGGTCGACCTGCCTGCTGACGCCCTGGAGCGCGCGAGCGCGGCGATCGATGCGGCGATGGCCCCGCTGGACGGCGCGCAGATTGCCCGGCCCGATGCCGACCTGCTGCGCCGCGAGATGGAGCACGCGGCAGCGCTGCTGCGCCACGCCACGAAGCGCGGCCGGCTGGCCTTTGGCGATGATGGCGACACCGAAGCCCTGAAGCGGGAGCTGGCGGAGGAAGCCAAAGCGCTTGTCGCGGAGCAGCGGGCGCTGTGGCTGGCGCGCAGCCGGCCGGGCGGGCTGGAAGACAGCCTCGCACAGTTGGCCTTCGCTAAAGAAGTGCTGTAGGTCGGCAGCTCTTGGACAGCCTGCTTCTGCTGACCCTGATCATTGCGCTCGTCTTTGCGGCGGTCGGCATCAGCTCCCCGCTGATGACGCTGTACCTGGAAGCGCTGGGCGCGAGTTACGCACAGATTGCCGTCATCCTGGCGACCGTCGCCGCGGTCAGCCTGTTCAGCAGCTACGGGTGGGGCCGCGCGTCCGATGCACTCGGCAGGCGCAAGCCCCTCCTGGTCTTGGGGCTGGGCGGGCTGGTCGTGACGTACATCCTGCTCAGCCGGGCGACCTCTGCGAGCGCGGCGTGGGCCGTCCGACTGGTCGAGGCCGCGTTCGTCGCCGCCTACAGCACGTCCAGCCTCGCGTTCGTCGGTGACCTGCTGGCCCAGCGCGACCGCCGCGGGCAGCGCATGGGCACGTACCGGGGCATCGGCTCGCTGGCGTTCGCGGGCGGTGCGCTGCTGGGCGGGCGGCTGGCCGATGCGACCTCGCTGCGCACAGTGTTCATCGCGTGCGCGGTCCTCTATGCGCTGGCCGCAGGCGTGGCCCTGCTGCTGCGCGAGACGCGCGTGCCCCCTATCGAGCGCGCGGCCGCAACGGCCGAGCCCGGCGCGCGGTCCGCGCCCTTCAGGGGACTGGCCGCAGGGCTGCCGCTGCTCTTCGTCGCGGGCGTCTTCCTATGGACGATGGCCTGGAACGGGCAGGCCTCGATGTGGCCGAACTATATGTCCACGCTCGGCCACAGCAAGACCACCATCAGCACCCTCTGGGGCATCGCCGGCCTGGTAGAGGCGCCGGCCCTCCGGCTGACCGGCCAGCTATCCGACGTCGTCGGGCGGAGCGTGCTGCTGGCCGCGGGCGGCATCGGTGCGGCGGTCGTCATGCTCGGCTATGTGCTGTTGAGCCGCGTGCTGCCCGCGTTGGTCGGCGTGCAGGTCGTGCGCGGGGTCGTCTTCGCCGCGTATACGGGCAACGCGATGACCTACGCGGTTGAGTCCGCGGACGCATCGACGCGCGGGCGGCACAGCGGTCTGTTCAACACGGTGACGGGCGCGGGCCAGCTGGCCGGGCTGCTCCTGGGCGGCACGCTGGCGCAGGCGGGCGGTTTCCCGTTCATGTTCGCAGTCTTCGGCGCCGCGGGGCTGCTGGCGGGGGTGTGCTTCCTGTTGCTGAGAAGGCGAACGGTCCTCACCCCCCGGCCCCCTCTCCTGAATACAAACTGATGTGTTCAGGAGAGGGGGAGTTCTGTTCACCCCCTCTCCTGAGTTGTCGCCAGAGCGGTGACTCAGGTGAGGGGGCAAGGGGTGAGGTACTTCATCCATGTCATTATCCACCCTTCTCGAACCCATCTACGGCGACGGCGCGGCCGCACAGGCCCCCCGCTATGCCGCCGCGCTGGCCGAGTTCGCCCGATTGTACGACGCAGGCGACGTCGCCATCTATCGCGCACCCGGCCGCGTCAACCTGATCGGCGAGCACACCGACTACAACCACGGCTTCGTGCTGCCGGTCGCGCTAGACAAGGACGCGGTCATCCTGGCCCGGCCGCGGCAGGATGCGACCGTCCGGCTGGCGAATGTCGAGAGCGGTTACGCGGCGGTTAGTTTTGCCGTCTCCGCAGAGATTCCGTCCGATGCGGCCGGCGCGTGGAGCAACTACGTGCGCGGCGCAGCGCAAGCTCTTGCGCGCGCGACGGACCGCCCGTTGCACGGCTTCGACGGGCTGGTGGTCAGCGCCGCACCTTACGGCGTTCCGCGCGGGTCTGGGCTCAGCTCTTCTTCTGCCCTGACCGTCGCGGCTGCGGTCACGGTCGCGCATCTGAACGGGCTGAGCGACGGGACGTCGCACGATGCTCACTTCGCCCGGCTCTGCGCAGACGCGGAATGGTACGTCGGCACGCGCGGGGGCATCATGGACCACTTCGCCTCAGTCCTGGGGCGCAGGGGCCACGCGATGTTCCTCGACTGCCGGCCCGGGGCCGACGGCGAGTATCGCACCGAGCAGGTGCCGCTGCCGGAGGGCTACCGGCTGCTGGTCGTGGACAGCGGGGTCCACCACCGCAATGTCGGCGGCGGGTACAACCAGCGCGTCGCGGAGTGCCGCGCGGGCGTGGGCCTGCTGCGGCCGCGCTTCCCCGGCATCACGCACCTGCGCGACGTGCAGGACCAGGCGTGGGACGACCTCGCGCCCGACCTGCCCGAGGAAACGACGCTGGCAGCCTTGCGCGGGCAGGGGGTCGTGCTGGGCGACCTGCCCGGCGTGCGCGACGATGCGACCTTGCGCGTGCGGCCGCGCTGCCGCCACGTTTGGTCCGAGAACCGCCGCGTGCTCGCGGCGATGGATGCGATGACCGCGGGGGATGTCACCACGCTCGGCGAGCTGCTTAACGCGGCACACGCCAGCGCGCGCGACGACTACGAGATCAGCTGCCCGGAGATCGAGGTGCTGGTCGGCGCGGCGCGCGAGGTGGACGGCGTCGCAGGCGCACGGCTGACCGGCGCGGGCTGGGGCGGTTGCATGGTTGCACTGGTTGCAGCGGACGCAGTGCCGGCGTTCGAAGCGCACGTGGCCGACTGCTACCAGGCCGCCACAGGCCGGTCACCGGGCATCTTCGTCTGCCGTGCGGGGCCGGGCGCGGGTTTCGTCGGACACGTTGCGGCCATCAACGAATGAGCAACATGTAGGCTGTTTGCTATTACTCGTTACTGGTTACTCATTTCCGAATTCATAACCAGTAACGAGTAAAGAGTAACCAGTAACGCGCTTCTCGTTCTCATTACCGTCCTGAGGATATCATGAAACAACCCGTAACTGCTGTACTGCTGGGCGCGGGGGGGCGCGGGTTCTACTCGTACGCACCTTATGCGCTGGAACACCCGGACGAACTGCGTTTCGTCGCGGTGGCTGAACCCGACCCGCTGCGCCGGGCCCGCTTTGCGGAGGCGCACAACATCGCGCCGGAGAACCAGTTCACGACCTGGGAGGACCTGCTGGCGAAGGGGCAGATGGCTGACGTCCTGCTCAACTGCACGCAGGACCGGATGCACTATCCGTCGACCATGGCCGCAATCGGAGCAGGCTATCACATCCTGCTCGAGAAGCCGATGGCCGAGCGACTGGAGCATGTGGTTAGCCTCGTGCAGGCCGCGGAGCGGGCCAACCGGCTGCTGCAGGTCTGCCACGTGCTGCGCTACACCAACATGTTCTCCACCCTCCACGATATCCTTGCCAGCGGACGCATCGGCGAGATCATCACGGTCGAGCACCGCGAGAACGTTGCGTTCTGGCACATGGCGCACAGCTTCGTGCGCGGCCACTGGCGCAATGCCGGGCTCTCCAGCCCCATGATCCTCGCCAAGTGCTGCCACGACCTCGACATCCTGTACTGGAACATGGGCATGTCCGTGAGCAAGCTCCAGTCGTTTGGTTCGCTCATGCACTTCCGGTCGGAGAACCTGCCGCCGGGCGCGACCATGCGCTGCACGGACGGCTGCCCGGTGGAGTGCAAGTATGACGCGCGGCGGCTGTACATGCGGCCGGAGATCACCGGCTGGCCGGTCACGGCAGTCACCGAGGACCTCAGCCCCGAGGGCCGCTGGCGCGCGCTGCAAACCGGGCCGTACGGCCGCTGCGTCTGGCGCTGCGACAACGATGTGGTCGATACGCAGACCGTCAACATGGAGTTTCCCAGCGGCGCGACCATGACGCTGTTCATGCACGGGCATTCCTATGAGGAACAGCGCACCATGCGCTATGACGGCACGCGCGCGACGCTGCGCGGCAAGTTCGACTATGCGGGCGGGGTCATCGAAATCCACGACCACCTCACGCAGCGGTGCGAGGTCGTGGACCTGGCATCCGGGCCGAGCGGCCACGGCGGCGGCGACTTCGGCCTGATGCGCGGCTTCGTGCGTGCGGTGCGCGGGGAAGACCGGCCGCTCACCGGCGGTCGCGAGTCGCTCGAAAGCCACCTGATGGCCTTCGCTGCTGAGGAGTCGCGGCAGCGCAGCGCGGTCATCGACATGGCCGAGTACCGGATGCGTGCAGAGCAAGTGTAGGGGGCGACATGTTACGAGTCGGTTTGATCGGCGCGGGCCTCATCGGCCAGGTCCACGCGCGTGCCTACGGCAATCTGCGCAACGCAGAGCTTGTCGCGGTGGCGGATATCCGGCCGGATAAGGCTGCGGAGGTGGGCGAGCGGTACGGCAGCCGGCAGTTTGCCACGCTGGATGACCTGCTGGCCGCGGTGGATGTCGATGTGATTGACATCTGCTTGCCGACCCCGCTGCACGCGAGCCACACCATCCGCGCGCTCGAAGCGGGCAAGCACGTCATGTGCGAGAAGCCCATCACGCGCACGCTCGAAGAGGCGCAGCAGGTGGCCGCGGCGGTCGAGCGGGCTGCCGGGATGTTCACCGTCGGCCATGTCGTGCGCTTCTTCCCCGAATATGCCCGCGCCCGTGATCTGATTGCCGCGGGCGAGGTGGGCGCGCCGCGCGTCGTTCATACGGTGCGCGTGGGCGCGTTCCCGCCGTGGAGCTATCAGAATTGGATGGGCGACCTGGACCAATCCGGCGGCGTCATCCTTGACCTGGCCTGCCACGAGCTCGATTGGCTGCGTTGGACCTGCGGCGAGGTGACGCGCGTGTTTGCGCGCGGGCTGGCCTACAGCCATTTGGCGGAGGGCGATAGCCGCGACCACAGCCTCATCGTGCTGCGGTTTGCCAGCGGCGCGATGGCCCATGTAGAGGTCTCCTGGGCTATGCCGCCGCGGGGCCCCTTCGTGACGAAGGTCGAGGTCGCGGGTTCGCGCGGCCTGATGTCCTTCGACAACCAGAGCAGCATGCCTATCCGCGGCTACTGGAATGTTGAGGGTGGGCCCACTGCGATACCGGAAAGCCCGCTGGCCGTCGGCCCGCACCAGGCCGAGATTGCCCACTTCATCGACTGTATCGAGGCGGGCCGCCAGCCATTGGTGGGCGTAGAGGACGCCATCAAGGCGCTCGAGGTATCGCTGGCCGCGCTCGAATCCGTGCGGACCGGCCTGCCTGTGACCTTAGGAGGTGCGCAATGACGTCGCAGCAGTTCAGGCCCTTGCGGTTCGGCATCATCAGCTTTGCGCACATGCACGCGACGAGCTATGCGCGCTGTATCCAGGCCAACCCGGACACGGAGCTGGTCGCCGTGGCAGACCCCGACCCCCAGCGCGGCCAGACGTGGGCCGGGCGATTCGGCGTGCCGCTGTATGCAGACCATCGCGAGCTACTTGAGCGAGGCGATATCGACGCGGTCATCGTCACGACGGCCAACGTCGAGCACGCGGCCATGACCCTCGATGCCGCGGCTGCGGGCAAGCATGTCCTCTGCGAAAAGCCGCTGGCAACCACCGTTGCGGACGGCCGCGCAATGATCGATGCGTGTGCCCGCGCGGGCGTCTACTTGGGCACGGCCTTCCCCTGCCGCTATCTGCCCGCGGTCGCGCGGGTCAAGGAGCAGGTGGACGCGGGCAAGCTCGGCAGGATTCTCGCCATCGCAGGGGCCAACCGGGGGTGGATGCCCGGCGGTTGGTTCGTGGATCGGGCGCAGGCGGGCGGCGGCGCAGTGATGGATCACACCGTCCACGTCGCGGACCTCATCCGTTGGTTCACCGGCGCGGAGTTCGCGGAGGTGTATGCGGAGGCGGGCACGCTGTTCCACGACCTCGACATCGACGACGCGGGCCTGCTCTCGTTCAGCATGACCGACGGCACCATCTGCACGCTCGACGCGTCCTGGTCGCGGCTGCCGCACTACCGCGGCTGGGGCGATGTGAGCATGAACGTCCTGGGCGAGGACGGTTACGTCAGCATCGACTCGCTCAGCCAGGCGCTCATGCTCTCGAACGAGGAACGCGGCGCCGTGTGGATCGGCTGGGGCAGCGATATGGACTATCTGCTTATCGAGGACTTCGCGCGGCGTGTCAGCCGCGGGGAGCCGCCGGCCATCACCGGCGAGGACGGTCTGGCCGCGATGGAGCTGGCGCTCGCCGCATACCGGTCGGTCGAGACCGGGCTGCCCGTGAAGCTGCCGCTGGAATAGGTTCGTAGTGGGCGCTTCAGCGCCTTTGTGGGTGCATGGGGCTGTTGTAGTTTGACAATTTAGCTGGGTAGTGGCGCCCTGGTCGCCCTCACCCCCTGCCCCTCTCCCACACTGCGGTGTGGGAGAGGGGAGTCCCTGAACTGGGGGTTTTGGGCCGCAAAGCGGCCCAAAACCCCCACAAAACAGGACTTCCCCGCCCCCGCCGGCGGGGGCGGGGCCAGGGGTGGGGGTCGCAGATTACCGAGCCATTTTGTCAAAATGCAAAAGCCCCTACTACAAACGACAAAGTGGAGACCAACCATGCAATGGGAAGCCCTGACCTCACCGGAGCTGGGGGCAGCCGCGCGCGAGACCGGCGTCTGCCTGCTCAGCCTCGGCGTGCTGGAACGGCACAGCGAACACCTGCCGCTCGGCACCGATTACCTGACCGCGCATAGCCTGGCCTGCCGCGCGGCAGAGCTGGAACCCGCGGTCGTCTTTCCGCCCTTCTACTTCGGCCAGATCTACGAGGCGCGCTGTTTCCCCGGCACGGTGGCGCTCAAGCCCGCGCTGCTGCTGGAACTGCTCGGCAGCGTGCTCGACGAGATCGGCCGCAACGGGTTCCGGAAGATCATCTTGGTCAACGGGCACGGCGGCAACACGCACCTGCTCAGCTTCCTCAACCAGGCGAGCCTGTGGGCCGAGAAGCCGTACGCGGTCTATATGCCCACGGTCAACCTGTACGAGGCGGACTGGCAAGCATGGGAGACCATGCGCGCGACCGACTACGGCGGGCATGCGGACGAGATGGAGACGAGCATGATGCTGGCGCTGCACGGCGAGCTGGTTCACATGGACCGCGTGCCTGACGAGCCGGCGACCGGCCTGCCGCGCATGGCGCACCTGCCGCCGACGCACACGGGCATCTGGTGGTATGCCCGCTACCCGGAGCACTACGCCGGGGATGCACGCACCGCGACCGCGGAGAAGGGCGAGTTCCTGGTCGGGCGGATGGTGGCTTGCCTGGCCGACTACATCCGGGCCGTCAAGGCAGATGAAGCCGTGCCGGAGCTCTTAGCGGAGTTCTCCGCGCGCGAGCGGGGCATACGAAATGAATAAGGACACACCTCCAATGCGAGTGCTCATCGGGGCCATCGGCCATGAATCGAATACATTTACGCCGTTCCTGACGCAGCGGGAGGATTTCTACATCCTCAAGGGCGAGGAACTGCTGACCACGCCGCTGCGCCACAGCTCGCTGGCGGGCATCATCGACACCCTGGCTGGCCGCAGGCTGGAGCTGGTCCCGACCATCATGGCGGGCGCGATGCCCGGCGGGGTGGTCGCACGCGCGGCCTACGAGGAGTTCAAGACTGCGGTGCTGGACGCCGCGCACGATATCGACGGCATCTGCCTGTACCTGCACGGCGCGATGCGCGCCGAGGGCGTCGATTACGCGGAGGATACCCTGCTGCGCGAGCTGCGCGCCAAAGTTGGGCCGGACGTGCCCATCTCCATCGCGCTCGACATGCACGCCAACATCATGCCCGACATGGCCCGCAATGTTGACGCGATGGTGGCCTATCACACCGCGCCCCACGACGACGCGTACGAAACCGGCATCGCCGCGGCGGAGATGCTGTGCGTCCGGCTGTTCGAGGGCGTGCGCACCTGCGTCGGCTTCGCCAAGTGCCCCTTCCTCCTGCCCGGCGAGATGGCGCAGACCGCGCTCGAGCCGATGGCCGGCATGATGCGGCTGGTTGCGAAGCTCGAGCAGCGGCCCGGCGTGCTCTCCGCCTCGCTCGCGAACGGCCACTGCTGGGCGGATGTGCCCGATGTCGGCGTCGCGGCCGTCGTGGTCACGCGGGACGACCCCGCGCTCGCACAAGCCCTGGCGGATGAACTCGCCCTGACCTTCTGGGAACGCCGCGCCGACTTCGGCGTCAGCGCGGAAGCCTATGGTGTGGACGAGGCCATTGCGGTCGCGCTCGCCGCGCCGGAGTCCACGGTCTTCCTCTCCGACTCGGGCGACAACCCCGGCGCGGGCGGCACGACCGATGTTCCGCTGCTGCTCGGCAAGCTTATCGAAGCCGGCGCGTCCGGCGCGGTGATCGCGGGCATCTGGGACGTCGAGGCGGTGCAGGCGTGCATGGCCGCGGGCGTCGGCCGGCAGGTCACGCTCACCGTCGGCGGCAAGCTGGACAAGCGGCACGCCACGCCACTCACGGTGACGGGGGAGGTGCGGCTGCTGACGGACGGGCAGGTGTATCACGGAGGCGTGCGCCAGCACCCTGGCCGGCGGCGACTCGGCCCCATCGCCGTCCTGAACATTGCGGGCATCGACGTCATCCTGTCGTCCACCCGGCTGAGCTTCGAGGACCCGGTGCAGTTGCGCGGCCTGGGTCTTGAGCCGCTGGATTACCGGCTGGTCGTGCTCAAGCGCGGCTACCTGACCACGCCGTTTGCGGTCATCGCGCCGCGCTCGATTCTGGCCTTCACCCCCGGCGCAACCAACTGCGATGTGACGCAGATGACGTTCGAGCGACTCGTGCGGCCCTGGTATCCGCTGGATCGCGAGATGACCTGGCAGCCAGGGTGAGAACGCAAGTTGACGTAAGGATTGGACATGGATTTCACAGACTTCGATTTCGCCTCGGCTGAACACATCGCAACGGCAACCGCGCTGTGGAACGCGGCGTGCGGGCCCGAACTGAGCATCGCCGAGGCAACCATGCACTACAACACGCGACCCAACACCGGCGGTGTTCAGGCCGGCTGGTTCGCCAGCATGGCCGGTCGCGCAGCGGGTTTCGTACTGGCGAGCGCGCTGCCGGGCGAGCCGTCCGTAATGTCGCCCGACGCCGGCTGGATCGATGCCCTGGCTGTTACGCCTGAATTGCAGCGGACGTTCGTGGGCTGCGGGCTGCTGCGTCGTGCAGAGGCCTGGCTGCGCGACCAGGGCTGCCGGTATGCAATCCCCGGTGGGAGCATCCGCCCGTTTGCCGCGGGCGTGCCAGTCGAATCGAGGGCAGAATCGTTCTTTGCGCGGTGCGGCTATGTGCCGAGGCCGCGTGGCGGTCGCTCATGGGACATGGCCGCGGATGTGAGCACGTACGTCTCGCGCTACGGGGGGCGCACTCTGCCCGGCGAGCCGTGGGCGGCGCCCGCGCGGCCGGGCGACGAGGATGCGCTGCTCACCTATCTGCGCCGTGAGTTCCCCGGTCGCTGGCGATATGAGGCAGAGGAGTTCCTTGCGGACGGCGGGGCCATCACGGACTTCGTGTTGCTCTGGACGCCCGGCGGCGTCGAAGGCTCCTGCCAGCTCACGTTCGAGGACTCCATCCGCCCTATGGATCGCTTCTTCCCCGCGCGCCTGCCGCGACCCTGGGGCCAGCTTGGCTCCATCGGCATCAGCGAACGCCACCGCGGCAAGGGCTGGGGCGGGCTGCTGCTCGACACCGGGCTGTGCTACCTGCGCGACCGCGGGGTCGCTGGCTGCGTGATCGACTGGACCGGCCTGCTCGACTTCTACGGTAAGTTCGGCTTTCGGCCGTATCGCGAATATGCGATGCTCGTGAAGACGCTGGCGGATGATTGACGGATTATTCTCCCCCTCTCCTGACCGTGCGAGCCTGCGAACCTTCGGTTCGCCCAGGCTCGCCTTAGGTCAGGAGAGGGGGCCAGGGGGTGAGGTCCCATGCCACACGACTTCTCCGCAGTCGATCGTGTGATCCGCGCCGCGCTCGAGCGGGTCTTTCCGGCGACGCAGGTCGTCGTGCTGCACGCCGGGCAGGTGCAGTTCGCCGCCAGCTACGGCTGGCTGGACCCGGAGACGCGGCTGCGACCCGTCACCCCGGACACGCTGTTCGACCTAGCCTCCGTCACCAAGCTGTTCACCGTGACCGCATTCATGGTCCTCGTCGAAGCGGGCCGCGTGGGGCTGGACCAGGCCGTGCAGACCGTCCTGCCCGAGTTCAGCGGCCCGCGGCCCATCCAACCGTACGAGGACCCGCTCGCGCCCGGCCAGTGGGTGCAGGTGGAAACAGGGACTGCCTCAGCCGAAGTCGATGCCGGCATGGTCACATTTCGCCACCTGCTCGCGCATACCTCCGGGCTGCCCGCATGGCGGCCGCTCTATCGCGAGCCATCGCCGGACGCGGCGCGACGCATGGCGTTCGACACGTTCTTCTCCTACCCGGTGGGCAGCCGTACGGTCTACAGCGATATCGGCCTGATCCTGCTTGGCCTGAGCATCGAGCAACTGACTGGTCTACCGCTGGATCAGGCCATCGTACGCCTTGTCTCCGAGCCGCTCGGTCTGCAGCACACGCGGTTCCTGCCCGTGGGCGGGACGGTCACGGTGCAGGCTGCGCCGACTGAGGAGTGCCGCTGGCGCGGGCGCCGCATCGTGGGTGAGGTGCACGACGAGAACGCGGCGAGGCTGGGCGGGGTGGCAGGCCATGCAGGGCTGTTCAGCACTGCGGGCGACGTGGCGCGGCTCGGCCAGATGTACCTCGACCGCGGGCGGCCCATCCTGCAGCCGGCTACCGTCGCGGAGATGACGCGGCTGCAGGCGCAGGACGGCGACGTGCACCGCGGGCTTGGGTTCGCGCTCTGGTCGCCGGACCCGGAGGCGAGCGGCAATGCGTTCGGCCCCGCCGCGTTTGGGCACACCGGCTTCACTGGCACCTCCCTGTGGATCGACCCGTCCCGTGAGCTGGTCGTGGCCGTGATGACGAACCGGGTGTACTACGGCCGCGACGCCGGGGGGATTCTGGCCTTTCGCGTTGGCTTGCACAGGGCCATCGTGGAAGCTGCGGACCTGCGATGATTGTTGTTGGCCTGATGTCGGGTACGTCGGCGGACGGGGTGGATGCGGCAGTCGTGCGTCTGGATGGTGCGCCGCCTGCGTTGGAGTGGAAGCTGCTGGCGCACACCCACAGCCCGCACCCGCCCGCGCTGCGCGATGAGATATTTGCTTGCTTCCGTCCGGAGACGGGCAATGTCGAGCGGTTGTGCGCGCTGAACTTCAGCCTGGGCCGCGCGTTTGCCGCGGCCGCGCTCGATGCCATTGTCGCGGCGGGACTGACCCCGACGCAGGCCGACCTCATCGGCAGCCACGGCCAGACCGTTTGGCATATCCCCGACGGCCGCGCCGCATCCACGCTGCAGATCGGTGAACCCGCGGTCATCGCGGAGCTGACGGGCATCACGACGGTGAGCAACTTCCGCACGCGCGACATGGCTGCGGGCGGGCAGGGCGCGCCGTTGGTCGCCCGCGTGGATACGCTGCTGTTCGGTCATGAGCGGCTGCACCGCGCGCTGCAGAACATCGGCGGCATCGCGAACGTGACCTATGTGCCGCCGGGGGATGCGGAGGCCGCGCTCGCGTTCGATACCGGCCCCGGCAACATGCTGATCGACGACGCGGCTCAACGCGCGACAGGGGGCGCGCTGGATTATGACCGGGACGGCGCGCTGGCCGCAGCCGGCCGCGTGGATGAAGGCTGGTTGGCCGAGCTGCTGGCGCATCCTTACTTCCGCCGTCCGCCGCCCAAGACGACGGGCCGTGAGCTGTTCGGCCGGCAGTATGGCGCGGAGCTGTGGGCGCGCGGGCAGGCGCGCGGCCTGCGTGGAGAGGACATCATCGCTACGCTGACCGCGCTGACCGCCCGCTCGATTGCCGCGGCCTATCGCGATTTCTTGCCCGCCTTCCCCGACGAGGTCATCGTGAGCGGCGGCGGCGCGCGTAACCCGGTTCTGATGGCGCAGCTTGCCGCCGCGCTGACGGAGGCCGCGGGTCCACGCGGCGCGCCGCGCGTCGTCACGTCGCACGAGCTTGGCTTGCCCGTCGAGGCAAAGGAGGCCGTCGCGTTCGCGGTCCTCGCCTACGAAACGTGGCATGGACGCCCGGGCAACCTGCCCGCGGCGACGGGTGCGCGGCGGCCGGTCGTCCTCGGCAGCATCACACCGGGATAGGACTGAATAACTTCGGGCTCTTTGCATCTTTGCGTGAGCCTCTTTGGGACGTGAGATGAACCATCATCCATCCGACCTTCTTATCGGCATCGACGGCGGCGGCAGCAAGACGCTGGCGCTGCTGGCCGACGCGCATGGCGCGATCCTGGGTCGCGGCTACGGCGGCTGCGCCAACTACCAGAGCGTCGGCTTTCCCGCGGCCGCGCAGGCGTTGTCCGACTCGATTGCCGCAGCCTTTGCCGACGCCGGCGCGTCCGTGCAGCCGGTCGCGGCCCTATGCATGGGCATCGCCGGGTCGGATCGGCCTGAGGACCAGTCGCTCTACGGGGATTGGGCGGCCGCGGCGTGGCCGGGTGTGCCGGTCAGCGTGGTGAACGATGCGCAGCTTGTGCTGGCTGCGGGCACGCCCGACGGCGCAGGTGTCGCGCTGATCGCGGGGACCGGTTCGATCGTCTACGGGCAGGCGCCGGATGGCCGGCTGGCGCGCGCGGGCGGCTGGGGTCATGTCATGGGCGACGAGGGCAGCGGGTACGCGGTAGGGCAGGCGGCCTTGCAGGCGGTGATGCGCGCGTTCGACGGCCGGGAGCGTCCGACTCGCCTGACGGAGGCCGTGCTGCAGCATTGGAGGCTGAGCGCGCCGCCGGACCTCGTGGGTCAGGTCTATCGCTCAGGCATGGGGCCGGCAGAGGTCGCCAGCCTTGCGCCGCTTGTCCACGCCGCGGCGGAGCAGGGCGATGCGGTCGCGCTCGACATCCTGGCCGAGGCGGGCCGCGAGTTGGCGCTGGCGGTCGCCGCGGTGGTGGAGCAGCTTGGGTTAGGTCAATGCTCGTCCACGGGCGAGGTCGCGTGCGGGCTGGCTGGCGGACTGATCGTCAACAGCCCGTTGCTGCGTGCAGCCTTCCTCGACAGTGTAGCCGAACGTGGCGTGTGTCTTGACCCAATCACGCTTGTCACCGAGCCCGCGCAGGGCGCAGTGCGGCTGGCTGAGCGGATGCTGGGAAAGAAGTAATTAGCAATGAGCAACGAGTCAAGGGTGAGAAAAACATCCTCGTCTTTACTCGTTACTTATTACTGGTTAGCCCTACAGAGCCTTCAGCAGAATCTCCGTCAGCTCCTCACGCGTCAGCACGATCGGGTTGGCCTTCGTGCTCGACGCAACCAGCGTCTTCTCCACAAGCGCGGGCACGTCTTCCACCCGTACGCCGTACGCACCGAGTGCCGGGATGCGCAACTGCGCGGTCAGCGCCTGCACCCAGCGGATGCCGTCCGCCGCGCGCGCGGCCCGGTCGCCGGTCAGGATGCGCGCGATCTCGTCGTAACGGTTGAGGGTAGGGCTGTCGGGCGCGCGCTCGGTCAGCGCGTGGATGTTCGCGGCCATGACGTGCGGGAGGAAGGCCGCGCAGACCGCGCCGTGCGGCGCGGGGAACATCCCGCCGACCGGCCCCGCAAAGCCGTGCGCGGCGCCCAGGCCGGCGTTCGCCAGCGCCAGGCCGCCGAGCAGGCTCGCCAGCGCCATGTCGGTGCGCGCGGCGACGTTCGCGCCGTTCTCGCACGCCGGGAGCAGCGACCGCGCGACGCGGCCCATGCCCTCCCGACAGAACCCGTCGGTCAGCGGGTTAGCCCGGACGGATGTGAACGGTTCGATGAGCTGCGTCAGCGCGTCAAGGCCAGTGCTCGCAGTCACCTCGGGTGGCAGACCGTAGGTCAGCTCCGGGTCCACCAACGCGAGCCGCGGAAGCATGCTCGGGCTGCGCAGGCTGGCCTTGACCTGATGCTCCGGCGCGGCAAGGACCGCATTGCGCGTCACCTCTGCGCCCGTGCCCGCAGTCGTCGGGATCGCCACGATGGGGAGTGCGGGCCGGGTGAGCGGCTGGCCGCGGCCCACCACCTCCAGGTAATCCAGCGGGTCGCCGCCGTTTGCGCTGAGCACCGCGATGGCCTTGGCCGCGTCGATCGCGCTGCCGCCGCCGAACCCAATTACTACATCACAGCCGTGTGCCGCCACTAAATCCGTGCCCGTGCGGACTTCATCCGTCGTCGGCTCGTTAGGGACTGAGAAGGTCGTGTGCGCAACGCCCGTCGCGTCGAGCACCGAACGCAGCGGGTCCGCGCGCGACTGGTCCTCGCCGGTCACGAGGAGCGCGGTCCGGCCCAGCTCCGCGATGTGCGGCCCGGCCTGGCCGAGTGTGCCCGGGCCGAAGATGATGCGTTGTGCGGTGGCAAACTCGAAGCGCATGGCAGCTAACCCTCTCCTGTCAGCACAGAGAAGTGGACATAGGTGAAGCATTCGGGCCGGTGCGTGTCATACTGGCCGTGCTTGTTCCATGACCAGGCCGGGTGCGGCTGAACCTCGATGCCGCTGGGCGTAAGCCGCTCGAACCGGCCGAAGTAGAGCCGCCACGTATCGCCCTCGCGCGGGGGCAGCGGCCTGCCATTCGCCAGCCACTTCATACCCGCCCAGGGGAAGGCCAGCTCGACCGTCCACCCGCGACTGACGGTGTGGCGGTCGTTCAGCACGCCGTCCACATGCACTGCGCTCTTCAGGCCGGGGAAGTCCCAGTCCAGGAAGGCCCAGCGCAGCCCACGCGGATGCGTCCCGCGCCAGAAGGTGCGGCCCTGGCGGTCGTAGTCGCCGCCGAAAGTCAGCCCCTTGCGCTCCAGCACGTCGAACTCGGACACCTCGAACCGGCTGCCGTGCTTGTACGCGTCGTGCCAGATGAAGAACACCTCGTAGATTGTGCCCGCGGCGTTGATCTCGAACTCGTAGTAGCAATCGCCGCCGTCGATAAAGACCTCGACATCGTTTTCCACGAACACGATGCTGTCCCGCTCGGTCTGGTGCGCCTCGGGGAATGGCTCCTCGACCCAGAAGCTGATGTACAGGTTCTCGTCGTCCCAGAGCGCCGCAGCCCGCGTGTCGAAGTAGCCCGGCTCACCGGTCGTCATGTCCACGAAGCGCGGGGACCTGGGCGCGGCGGCCCATGCCGCCTCGTCCAGCAAGCCATCCACGGTGATGGGCCCGCTAGCACGATAGCAGGTGTAGTGCGCGATGTCGGCTTCCGTGCAGCCGGTGGATTCAAGGGTCATGCGGAGTTGCTCCTCAACTGATCTTCGGCACGCGCCAGTTCTCGCGCCACACCGAATCCTCTGGCGGCGGGTCGCCGGTCCAGAGGTCCTGCATGGTGCGGAACGAGGGCAGCGCCGGGCGGATGACCGTATCCCACAGATGCTCGGTCTGCTCATAGGTACGCAGTTGGACGGTTGGTTGCGCCGCGTCGTACGTAGCCAGCAGCTCCTCTGCCTTTGCGGCCAGCCAGCGCACCTCGTCCGCGACCATGCGCTCGCCGGTCAGCCGGTTGGCCTGATACGCGTTGCGACCCATCGCAAAGTACGGCACGTCGCTCGGCTCCGCGGGCATCCGCGAGACATCCACGCACTCCGGCTCCAGCGCCCACAGGAGCGAGGTCTCGACCTTGCCCGCGTGGTCGCCGCCGCTGTGACCGTCGTTGTCGAAGCCGGGCGTGTTGGCCTCGAAATCGGGCAGGGCGTACATGCGCATCGCGACGTGCGGCTGCACCAGCTCCACGAAGCGGTTCAGGTCCTCCCAGTTCGGCCCGTAGTGACCGGTCAGCAGGATCGCGGCGTGAAAGCCGATCACGTCCGCGGCCCGGATGTGATAGAGGACGTTCTTGAAGTGCACCCACGGCGGGACGCATGTCAGCCAAGCGCGCTCGACCTCCCCGACATAGCGCGCGGACCAGGCCGCGTAGCCCCCCAGCCCGTGGATGTGCCAGTAGTCGACCGGCGCGACGATGCCGCCGTGCCCCTGCGCGGCGCGGCAGGCGATGGCGTGCGCCTTGAGCGCATCCAGCCCCACTGCATTCTGCGGGCCGTGCGGCTCGCACAGGCCGTAGGGCAGGTAGACGAGCGGGCAGGCGGCAAAGGCGTCCTCTAGCTCGTCGGGGAACATCCGCTCCCAGCGGACCTCGCGGGGCGCAGGGCTGGCGCTCATCGCCTCACCACCCTGCGTCGGCGGGGAAGACGTTGGCATACTTCGTGCTGCTGCGCGGCTCGGCCATCATGTCCGCCACGACGTCGCGCCACCGAGCGTAGTGCTCGGTGGCCTTGTGTGCGACAGTTGCTTCCTGCGAGCGATAGACCTCCACCAGCACGAAACGGGTCGGGTCGTCGGCCTGCTGGATGACGTCGAAGCGCGCGATGCCTGGCTCCTGAATGCTCTGGCTGGCGTTGGCGATGCTTGCCGCCTTGAAGGCATCCACGAACTCCGGCTTAACATGCACGTATACGAAGACAACTAACATGAAGGCACTCCTTTACATTGGACCGCAAGGACGCAAAGCCCGCCAAGTTGCCTGAGTCTCTTTGCGCTTTTTGCGCCTTTGCGGTTCATTTCCGGTCAGACAACAGCCGCGTGCCCAGGATGCCGAGGATCAGGCAGAAGGCCGCGGTGAATCCGAACATCGGGCGCAGGCCGAACGCGCCGGCCAAGATGCCGCTGAACCAGGGGCCGGCGAACATGCCGATGGCGTAGACTGCCTGGTGCAGCCCCATGGCGGTCGCGCGCTCCGGCCCGTCCACGAAGCGGATGCTCGATCCCATCAACACCGGGTAGCTGACGCCCGTCGCTGCGCCGATGAGCACCTGTATAGCGTACAGCCAGCCCACCGACGGTGCGATGACCAGCCCGGCGATGGCGATGCCGAGCAGCGCGAAGGTGTAGGTGACGATGCGCCGGGGCGGGAAGCGCCGCGACAGCGCGGTGACGCTCAGGTTGCCCGCGGTGTAGAAGGCCAAGCTGATGGTGGAGAGCAGGCTCAACGTGACGTCGGTTGCGCCGAGATTGCGCGCCAGGATCGGGATGAAGCCGAAGCTTGTGGCCCACGCGCCGTACTGGCTCAGCGCGGAGAGCAGCGCCGGCAGCAGCACGTCGCTGCGCCGCACGAGACGCCCGAGGCTGGCGAGCGACGGTTGTTTGCGCGGCTGCGGGTCCTCGCGGACGGGCAGCAGCAGAAGGATGGCGGCTCCGGCCACGACTGCTGCGACGGTGAAGGCGAGGCCGTAGCCACCCTGCGCGTTGAGCGTGCCGTTCAGTCCGGTCGCGGTCATGCGGCCCAGGGAGCTGGCAACCGTGAGGATCGCACTCGCCATGACGGCTTCTTCGGGTTTGAACAGTGCGCTGAAGATGACGACCATCGGGACCCACGCGGCGGCAGCGAAGCCCGTCAGCCCGCGGCCGATCGCGAGGCTGGGAATTGTCGCGCCGGTCGCCATGACCCACGCGCCGAGCGCGGCCATGACCAGCCCGCCGAGGATGAAGGGTTTGCGCCGGCCAACGAAGTCCGCGACGAGGCCGAGCGGGAAGCGCAGGACCGCCTGCCACAAGCCGTACATCGAGAGCACCGTGCCGACCGCGGCGAGGTTGCCGGTCACCCCGGTGACGTAGGTCGGCAGCGTGGGAACGTAGAAGTAGAGCGAGGCCCAGAACAGAAAGGCGGCGATGACATACAGGATGACGCGCACATTGCGGCTGAAGGCGAGCGCGGGGGTCCGTGTCGGGTGCGAGACAGGTTGAGTCAATGCGGTTTCCTTGGGCGAAGTTGGTGCAGTTGATCGTGGATGGTCGTTACGACAGCCGCAGTATAGCCCGCGCCGCGCGGCGTGTCAAACCCGGTTGCGGCGACGGGGTGAAGAGGTGAGCAGGGGAACAGGCGAACAGGTGATGTCGGAGTCGAGGCTTCAGCCGGAGGCCGTGCCTGCGTGCGCAGACAGCCAATCCGGCTGAAGCCTCGACCCTAGACCAACGCTAAAACGCCACTGCGCGGTCGCCGCTACCTGTCCGTCGGCATGCGAGGCAGGGCGCGCACGGCAATCTCGTACTGGCCGCTGTTGTCGAATGTCCCTGCATCGCCGACGGCAAAGGTCAGCGGGCCGCCGGGCGCGTCGATGATAAACACATAGATGTGGCGGGGATTGTACGGCGGGATGGGATTGACATAGGCATCGGCCGGGCCGCCGTTGATCCATAGGGTGAAGTTGTAGAATTCGTCGGGGTGCCACGGCTCCATGGGGTTGCCATCATAATCCGTGAAGACGTAGAAGGCGTCCGACAACGATGTCCCCGAAGCCTGGCCGGTGCCGGTGATGGCAACGGCAGTCGGACCGCTGTAGCTGTTGACCGTCGTCACGCCCTGGGGACCGTTGACGAATGGCACGACCAGGAATTCTTTGGCCGGTCCGCCAAGTGCGTTCCGGACATCCGGCGACTGGGGGGTTACGCTCGCGAGGACGGCGTGGGTCGCTAGAAGAATGATCAGCATGGCTGCGAAGAAGGCTGCAATCAGGACTCGCCTCGAAGGTAGCGCAAGCATGTGAGTTGCCATATGCCTCCTTTGGGACTCTGCCTTGCCAGATTCCCCTTTCAAGGTGCGCGGATTATCCCAGGTCGCGACAAAAGCAAACGTCACGCCAATACATACATATCACAATCCACGGGAGAAGTCAATGGGTCGACATAAGTTGACGAAGACCGACTGATTCACACATGCGTGCTCAGCGCGGCCTCATGTGGTGGGAAAGGGGGGTGATGCTCTCCGCCTGGAGCCAGTGGCCGCCCCATTCGTCGGCGGCCAGGCGGCCAGCCACGAGCAGCGGTTGCCACGGAGCCGGGGCGCGGCTGCCCTTGCCTGCGCGCACCTGGATGAAGGTATCGCCATCGCCCAGGAAGAATCCCGGTCCGCCCGTCCAGCCGGGGAGCCGCACGCCCACGACGGTCACACTTGGCTGCGCGACATAGGGGAGGCGGCGCAGCGGCACAAGCCCATTTGGTTGGCCTGTCAACATGGCAAGCGGATGCACGCTCACAGGCCAGCCCAACAGCTCTTGCTCCCAGGCCAGGCGGTCCGCGGCGGACTCCGCCGACACCTGGGGCAGGCCGAAGTCGAACGCGAGCTGCCGTGCATCGCCTCCGCGACGTACTTCCTCAACCTCAGCGCGCAGGCCGGCGCGGCTCGGCCCCAGGCCATCCAGCGCGCCGCAGCGCGCCAGATGGTCCGCCTCCTTCGGCTGGAGCTCCACCCGCGCCAGCAGGTCGCGCACGCTGTCGAAGGGGCCGGACTTCCGCGCCTCGCAGATGGCCGCAACACTGCTCTGGCGCAGGTCGCGCACCTGGCCCAGTCCCATGTACAGGACAGGGCCGGCTGCGTCGCGCACCAGGGTGAAGGCCGCACCGCTGTGGTTGACATGGGGCGGGCGCACGCGGATGCCCAGGCGCACGGCCTCCGCTGCGTAGATGACCGGATGGTGAAAGCCGCCGTAGTCTGCGAGTCGCGCGCAGAGGAACTCCGCGGGATAGTGCGCTTTCAGATAGGCGGAACGGTAGCTGACGTCCGCGTACGCGGTCGCATGGCCCTGGTTGAAGCCGTAGCCTGCGAAGGGGATGATCTGTTCCCACAGCTTGCGCGCCTGCATCTCGGTGAAGCCCGGCCCCGTGGGCGGCGGCCGCATGCAGCCGGCGACGAACTGCTCCTGCACCGCGGCCATCTCCGCCTGCCCGAAATGGCTCATCCCGCGGCGAATCTGGTCGGCCTGTGCCCAGTTCAGTCCCGCAACCTCTGTCGCAATCCGCAGTACCTGTTCCTGGAAGATGAGCACCCCTTTCGTGACGCCGAGGATGGGCTTGAGCGCGGGGTGCAGGTAGGTGACGGCCTCCTTGCCGAGATATCGCCGGACGAAGGTGTCGGCCATGCCGCCCATGGCGGGGCCGGGCTTGAAGAACGCGTTGGCGATCGCAAGGTCACGCACAGAGCGTGCCTTGAGCCTGCGGAGGGTCCGTTGAGCGCCGTCGGACTCGCACTGGAACACGCCGATGGTTTCCCCCCGCTCAATCAGGTCGCCGGTCGCCGTGTCGTTCAGCGGGATTGAGTCCAGCCGGAAGCCGGGGTCGCGGCCCGCGCGCACCAGGACCGCGGCGTCGGCCAGCACGGTCAGTGCGCGGATGCCCAGCAGGTCCATCTTGGGCAGGCCAATGGCCTCGACGTCCGCGTGCTCGAACTGGGTGATGAGGAACCCCTTCGGCGCCCACTGCACGGGCACGACATCGGTCAGGGGGCCGGGCGTGACGACCGCGCCGCCCGGGTGGACGCTCAGGTGGTCCGGCTGGCCGACCAGCGCCGCAGCCGCGACCACGACCTCGCGCAGCCGCTCTTCAGGGACATCCTCCAAGACATCCTCCATCGTGCGGCGGTCGCGGCGTCGTGGGTCGGGGTGCCACCCGTGCGGCATCAGCGCCACGAGCCGGTCGATTTCATCTTCGCTCAGTCCGTACGCCTTGCCCGTCTCGCGGACGGCCGATTGGGGGCGCATGGTGCTGACCGTGCCGACCATCGCCATGCGGTCTGCACCGAACGTCTCGCGCAGGTGGGTCAGCACCTCGTCGCGGCGGCGGCTGCAAAAGTCCAGGTCGATGTCGGGCGGGTTTGCGCGCGCCGGGTTGAGAAAGCGCTCGAACAGCAGGTCGTGTTCCAGCGGGTCAACCGTCGTGATGCCCGTACAGTAGGCGACCAGGCAGTTGGCGACGCTGCCGCGCGTGCTGACCGGGATGTCATGCTCGCGGGCGAAGCGGACAATGTCGGAGACGATAAGGAAGAGCGGCGCGTAGCCGTGGGAGGTGATGGCGGCAAGCTCGTGTTCCAGCCGGGCGTGTGCAGCCGACTGCGCCTCCTTGGCCGGATACCGCGCGATGAGGCCCTCGCCCGCGCGAGCAGCCAGCGCGTCATCGGGCGACTGGCCGGACGGCAGCGCCAGGCTGGGCCAGATAGGCCGGCCATCCGGCAGCACCTCGCCGCAGCGCGCGGCGATCTCCTCGGTCCGGTCCACCGCGTCAGGATAGGCCGCGAAACGCTCGCGCACCTCCCCGGCAGAGAGCCAGCAGGGGGCCGGCGGCTCAGGGGCATCTGCACGCGGGGCCGGCAGCAGCCGGTTCTCGCGGATGGCTGCGAGCAGCGCCAGCTTCGGCCCTTCATCCGCAGCCAGGCAGTAGACCGGCTGCACCGCGACCGGCGGCAGACCCAGGCGACGGCCCAGCGCGACAACCTCTGCGACGACCCGTTCATCGCCCGGCTCGTGCAGCTCCAGAGCCAGGTAGGCGCGGTCATCGAAGATGCCGGCCAGCCTTCCGGCATACCGCTGCGCCGCGGTGAGGTCGCCCGCAGCCAGAAAGCGTGCAATCCAGCCCGCGCGGCCCCCGCTCAGGCAGAGCAGCCCCTCATGTTGCGCGGCGATGTCTTCCCAGGCCAGGCCCTGCGCAGCCAGGAGCGTCCGGTCCGGGCTGCCCTGGATGCGCGAGGAGAGGCGGCACAGCGAGCGGTAGCCCGCGGGGTTCAGGGCGAGCAGCACGAGCTGACCCGGTCCGGCGGCCTCCTCGTCGGGTGCGCCGGTCCACTCCGGTGGGGCGCCGACGCTGACTGTCATACCGATGACCGGCTGGATATGGCGCTTGCGGCACGCGCGTGCGAACGCGACCGCGCCGTAGAGCGCGTTGGTGTCAGCCAGCGCGAGGTGGGTCATGCCGTCCGCCGCGGCGCGGTCGGCCAGTTGGGTTACAGAGGGGGTCGCGGCCAGGAGCGTGAAGTGCGAGTGCGTCTCGAGATGGGTAAACGTCATAGGCTCCCGGCCGTGTCATGTCAGGTGCGGAACTGGTCCATGTAGTCCCGTATCTGAGGCAGCGCCACCAGGCGGTCGTGGAAGAAGTTGTTGACGATGTTGGCAAGCTGCTGGCGGGCAGCTTCCGCCTCCCAGGTGAGCGCCTCGCCTGCCTGCTGGCGGCCGATCAGGTCACGGATCGTCAACAGGCGGCGCACCAGCTCGTTCTCCTGGTCGCCCTCAAGAGTGCGGACCACCGTCAGGATCAACTGGTCGGTCTGGGCTTCGATCTGCGCGATCGGAATGCTCCCGGCATCATCCGTGCTCGTGTCGTCCAGCGTGCGGATCAGCGACCAGACCTGGTAAAGCAGGGAAGCCGGCTCATCGAAGAGCTCACGGATAAACGCGGCCTCTGCATAGCGTCCTGTCAGCCGGAAGATATTATACATCCGCTTGGCGGCCTTGCCGTAATTCAGGTCTTTGGTCAGGTACTTGCGGACCTCACGCTCCAGGGCTTCGACATAATCATCCAGCGCATCTGCGGAAACGTGACGGCTGAGCTTGGTGAAGATGGGAATCGAATCGGCTTCCAGGTAGACCTCCTGGAAGTAGGGGTCGAGATAGCCGTCGAGCGGCTGGATGCTGCCGTCGGGCGCCTCCCAGGTCACATCGAGCATGTTGCTGGCATTGGCGAGCCGGCGGCGCACCGAGTCGAGCACCACCCAATCCAGCTTGCACCAGCCCGGCTCAGCCGCAGCGTCTTCCCAACGGATGACAACGCGTGAACCGTTCAAGCGCATACCCTCGATCTCGCCAGCCTCAATTTCGTGTGGCTGCCAGGCGATCGGTGCGCCCGCCTTGTAGCGCCGCCCCTCGACGATGACATCCAGCGGGTAGGAACCGAACTTGACCTCGATGAGCTGGGCGCCGGGGACGCGGCGCGTGGCAAGCGCCTTATCGCGCATCAGTCGCGCCAGCGTGGCACAGGCCTCGGCGCGCGTCGCAGCATGGATGTTGACCCGTTCGAAGTAATCGCAGTCGCCCGGATAGCTCTGCACCTTCGACTGGGCGGCGGAACCGGACAGCGCCAGCGCGGTCTCGACCCCCGGTTCATCCTTGAACTCGACCAAGCGGCCCACTTCCCGGAAGTAGGCCAGTTGTTCCTCGCTGAAGTCCAGCATGACGATGCGGTGGCCGAACACGCCGGTGCGTTCATCCACCTGAACCTGATCCTGGCTCTGCGTCGCGGCGATGGCGGTGAGCCATTGCAGGGTCTCCTCGCGGTCGAGTTCGACGCCCATCTGCTGGGCTGCCTCCAGAATCGTCTGGAGCTGCTGTTCGGCGGGTGAGCTTGCTTCGGTCATGGGGCCTCCGGGTTCTGGAATGCAACGCGACTCAGCTTAGGCGGTTGTCACCCGGAGGTCTGTAATGGAATTTGCAAACGCGGAGCCTGTGATGATATGCACAGTGCTAAGGAATTGTCTGCGCCGAGTAATCGTCGATGCAGAAGGGGCGTGCGGGATCATCTGTCGCCACAAGGTAGTAGAGGTAGCTCTCGCGCGAACCCGTCTGCTGCCCGCTCGCACTCGTGTAGGTCCACCTCTCGACCTGTTCCAGCACCCAACGCTCGTCGAGGTCCTGGATGGCCGGCTGGATGTCGGTGATCTCATACGCGGCACTCACCGGACGGTCGGCGCGGGCAGCGGTGCGGGTCAGGAAGGCACTGATCTTGCGCCACGCGTTTTCGCCGCAGAAATAGACCTGCAGCGGCTCGCGCGGGGCATCCGGGTTTTCGAGCAGTGCAACGAGCAGGTCGTTCGCTGCGACCATCACCTCGTCGATCTGCGCGGCGGGATCCGGCGGAAGCTCTGTCGCCGTCGCGGTCGCAGTTGCGGTCGCAGTTGGCGCGGCTGTAGGCTCGGTCGTCGGTGTGGCTGTCGGCGGCACCGGGGTGTTCGTGGGTGTGGCAGTCGCCGGTGGAGTTGGGGAGGGGGTGGCGGTAGGCGCGTCTGCCGGCGCAGCGGTGTGGGTTAGCGTCGGGCCGGCGGTGACAGCCGCGGCGGGTGCGGTCAGCGTGGGAGTGGCACGGGGCGGAGTTGTCGTGGCGGTGGCGACGACCGGCGTCGCGGCCTGCGCGACCGGCGTCCCGGCCGGCGGGAGCGTATGGCCCGTTGCAGTCCACGCAACGGCGCCGGCCAGCATTAGCAGCATCGCGCCGGCGAACGCGGCGGCTACCCGCCACGCGGTGCGGCTCTGTCCCAGGCGCGACAGGAACTGGCGCGTTGTCATTTGCTCCTGGAACGCGGCATAGGCCAGCGGCGCAGAGGCCAGCAGCACGGTGAAGACCAGCCCCACCGGCAGGCAAAGGCGTATGTCCGGACGACCCTGGCTCAGGATACCATATGCCGCGGACAGGAGGACCAGCCCGGCCAGGATAACGAAAGTAAGTAACACACCGCGCAGCGGGCCACCGGGGACGCGGGACTTTGGCGGTGGAAGCATGGGCAACTCCTGTCAGGCGCATGGATTTGCCGCACGCGCCATGCGGCATGGTGATTATAATGTTGTACACTTTATCGGGCAACTGGGGTGACTATACGCGCCCCTCCCACAGCAGCTGCATCTCCTCGCAGGTGGCGAGCAATTCGTCGAGCTTGCCCTGCGCCTCGATCCGGCCATCCTTCAGCACGATGATGTGGTCGGCGCGACGCAGCGCAGTCTGCCGGTGCGAGACGACCAAGCAGGTAGGCCGCTCTCTGCCCAGCGCGGCCAGTTGGTCCCACAGCAGTTGCTCGGTCTCCACATCCAGCGCGCTCGACAGGTCGTCGAACACGAGCAACTCCGGCTCGCGGACGAACATGCGCGCGGCCGCGGTGCGCTGGATCTGTCCGCCGGAGAGCCGCAGCCCGCGCGGCCCGACGAGCGTATCCAGCCCCCGCTCCATCGCCTGCATGTCGCGCTCCAGCACCGCGGCGCGCAGCGCAGCCGGCAGGTCGGCCCGCTCTTCCGGCAGGCCGAGCAGGATGTTGTTGCGCACCGTGTCGCTGAACAGCCGCGGGACCTGCCCGGTGTACGCGGCGCGCGGGGGCACGAAGAAGGTATCGCGGTCGCGTACAACCTTGCCGTTCCAGCGCACTTGCCCATCGCCGTCCGGCAGCAGCCCGAGCAGCGCCTTCAGCAGCGTGGTCTTGCCCGACCCGATGCGGCCGGTGATGATGGTGAACGACCCGCGCGGTATTTCGAACGACACATCCGTGACCCCATGTACCGCGTTGCTCACGCTGGGTGCGGCGCCCGAGCCGTCGTTTGCATCGGTCGCAGGGACCTCCACAGACCGTTCATACTGGTAGCCCAGGCCCTCGACCGTCAGCCGCTCCAGCCGGTCGGCGGCCGTCTTTTCCTCGAAGGGCAGCGTAGGGAAGCGGCCATCCATGTACACCGGGTGGTGGACGACTGGCCCGCCGGCCGGCGCGCCCTGCATCATTTGCTCCATGCGCACGAGCGACACGCCGGTCTGCCGGTAGGTGGTGATGAGCCAGCCGGTCATGCGAATGAACTCGCCCAGCGGCCACAGGTATGCGGCAAAGAGCGCGAAATCTCCGACCGTGAACTCGCCACTGTACAGGCGCGTCGCCGCAAAGAGCAGGATGAGCCCCATGCTGATATCCGTGCTGCCATAGCTGAGCGCGTTGACGGCCTGCGAGAGCATCTTGTCCCGGATCATCGTCTGCTTACGCCGGTCATTCACCGTGCGGAAGTGACGGATGATTCGCTCCTCGGCATTCGCCACCTTAATGGCCTGCGTCCCGTTGAACATATCGGCGATCAGCCCCGTTACCTGGCTCGTCGCCTCGCGGCCCGCCTTGCGATACCGCTCGACGCGCGGCCCCAGCAGTTGTGCGACGATGATGATAGCCGCGAGCGGCAGGAACGTGCCCAACGTGACGGTCACGCTGATCCGCAGCATGATGAACAGCGAAATCGCCGCGCTGATCGCAAGCCCGCTGGCATCCTCGATCAACGTCGCCGCGTCGACCATCTGGTTGGTGTCATCCCGGAAGGTGCTGACGACTTCGCCCGGCGACATGACCTTGCCGTCAGCCCCGCGCGGCAGTGGCCGGCTGCCCGGCATCTGGAGGATGCGAGCCAGCATGTTCCGAATCAGGAGCGCCATGCTGCGGTAGCGCCAGCCGATGTTGAAGTAGTTGGCACCCGCGAGCGCGAGGGTGGCAATGAAGGCGTACCCGAGTTGCAAGCCAACGATTTGCCCGACGGGCAGGCCCTTGGCGCCGCCCGAAGTCAGGTAGTCGAAGAAGGCCTGCAGGATGAGGCCGAGGACCGTGTACGACAGCCAGAAGACGCTGGCTGTTGCCGTGTCTGCGAGGAACAGCCACGGGCTGTACCGGATCAGGCGCCAGAGGTAACGGTACGTCTTCACGCCATCACCTCTTCCAGCCCGGTACGCAGGAGCTGCGAGAAGCGTGAAGCGGGGTCGGCTGCGAGCGCGGCGCGTGCGCCGTACTCGATGATGCGTCCCTCATCCAGGATCATGATATCGTCGGCACGCTGCACCGTGCCCAGCCGGTGCGCGATGATGATGCCGGTCCGGCCCGCCATGAGCCGATCCACCGCGTGCTCGATGCGCGCCTCGGTGGCCGGGTCCAGCCGTGAGGACGCCTCATCGAGGATGACGACGCCGGGATCGGCCAGGAAGATGCGGGCGAAGGCCAGCAGTTGCGCCTCGCCTGCTGACAGCCCGCCGCCGCTCTCCAGCACCGTGTCCAGGCCCTGAGGCAGCCCCGCCAGCCAGCCGTCCAGCCCTACCTCCCGCACGACGGCCAGCACCCGCTCGTCGGGTATGGTGTTGTCGAAGAGGGTGAGGTTCTGGCGCACGGTCGCACGGAAAAGCTGGACTTCCTGCGTCACCATGCCGATGCGGTCGCGCAGCTCGGTCTGCCGCGCGCGGCGGATGTCCTCAGCGTCGAGCCGGATCGTGCCACTGGAAGGATCATAGAAGCGGAAGAGCAGCCGCGTGAGCGTAGACTTGCCGCTGCCGGTCCGTCCGAGCAGGCCGAGCACTGTCCCCGGCTGCAGCCGGAACGTGATGTCCTTCAAGACCCGGGTGTCGGGGTCATCCGCGTAGTGGAAGCTGACGTCCTCAAACGTGACGGCCAGCGGCCCGGCCGGGAATGTAACGCCCGGCCCATCGTGGATGGTCGGCTCGATGCCGCGGAGCTCGGTGATGCGGACGATGCTGGCGGTGGCGCGCTGGAGCTCCTGCACCTGGTCGAGGATGCCCCACAGCGGGCCCTTGACGAGGTCGATGTAGTAGAAGATGACGAACAGCGCACCGATGGTCAGGCTGCCGTCGCGGAAGAGCGTGTTGCCGATCAGGTGCGCGGCCACATAGGCGAGCGCAAAGACGTTGATAGGCAGGGTAAAGATCCAGACCTGCACGCGCATGGCGGCGATGACGCGCAGCCACCGCTCCCGCAGCCACATATACAGCCGGCGCAGGATGTATGGCTCGGCGCCGCTCGATCGGATTTCTTCCGTGCCGTTGAGCCACTCCTCGATCGAGCCGAAAAGTTGGGCTTCCGTCTCGCGCAGCCGCTCCCAGCGCGGGATGACGCGCGAGTTCAGCCAGTTCAGCGCGAAGAGCCCGGCCAACGTTGCCGCTGTGATGGCGAGGCCGAGCCGCCAGTCCTGCAGCATCAACAGGACGAGGACGCCTGCTACGAGGAGCAGGTTGCCGAACAGGTTCACGACCAACTGCGAGAAGAAGTTGGCGAGCTGGTTCACATCGCCGTCGACCCGTTCGATGAGTTCGCCGGGCTTGTACTGCTTGTGGAACGACATGTCCAGCTTGAGGCAGTGGAGCGCCAGGTCTGCCCGCAGAGCGTTGGTCGCGGTCCAGGCAACGTTCTCGCTGGTGTAGGTGGCTGCGATGAAGACAATCTGCCGCACAATCGCCACGGCCATGAACAGGGCGGCCGCGTTGAAGAGCCGCTCGATGCCGGTCTGTGCCTCGGCGCTGTCAAGGAAGTAGCGGACGATCTGCGGGGTGGCGAGCTGCAGGCCGATGCTGGAGAGGAGCAACACCGCCAGCAACAGGGCGCGCGGTATCTGCGGCTGCAGGTAGTCGCGCAGCAGCCGCGCATATGCGCGGATCGGGATGGCGTTGACTCGTTGCACTCGATGTTCTCACCAGGGCAACTACCCAGGAATTCCGAACACAGTGCCACATTGAAGCTTGGAGTCGAGGCTTTAGCCGATAAGGGCGGCCGCGTGCGTACACAGCCAAACCGGCTAAAGCCTCGACTCCAGCCATCTGGAATCGCTGGCGGCGACTGCGGTTACCCTACTCCAGGATCAGCTTGTGCAGGTCGGTCTCCGCCTGGGCGATCTTGGACTGGTAGACGCCCAGTTGCCTCTCGAAGGATGACCCGAGATGGCTGGCATTGTATCCCGCGACCATCTGGTTCAGCCAATCCTGCATGACCGCCGGATCGGCCGGCCGGTATTGCCCGGTAAAGGTGATCTGGTCGAGGGGCAGCTTGGGCGGCATGGGCGGATAGCTGCCGTGCGGGTAGCCGAGGACGATGGTCATCAGCGGCACGACGTGATCCGGCAGCGCGAGTACCTCGCGCAGGTAGCCTGCATCGAGGAAGCCGCTGCGCCCCGTCTCCGAGAGCATCACGGAGGCTACGCCTAGCGCCTCCGCCGCTATATTCAGCGCCATCGCGGCCAGCGACGCGTTCATGACCGCAACAGTGTATTCCACCAGTGGGCTGACGGGAAAGACATTCAGCACGGACCGGGCGCGGTGCGTGTCGGCCAGGACAATGACCGCACGCGCCGCGTGAAACGGGATGGGACGGCCGAAGGTCGCGCGCCACTCGTCCGCGGTGAACACGGCGAAGCTCCACGTCTGGAGGTTGACGGTGGACGGTGCGAGCCGTGCCGCTTCCATGATGGCGGCAAAGACATCGTCCGGGATGGGGTGATCCGTGAAGCTGCGCACGCTCCGACGATGGAGCAGCGTGTGCAGCAGCGGGTTGTCGGCCAGCGAGGGCGGCGGCTGGGGCCGGCCCCGCAGGATGCGGACGAGGCTGCGCACGAAGATGGGCGGCGTCAGGCGAACCAGCCCGGCCATCAGTTGTGCCTCTGTTCCTGCTGCTCGCGCTCCGTTACCGACAGGAAGCCGCCGAATAGACGGTATTCGTCCATGCGGCAGGAGTTGATGAACTTGCCGTCGTAGATGGTGATGTCCGGGCAGCTATCGCACATATCCGCGCGGCCGTCGCCCTGCAGGTCCGGCGCCTGGATGATGCCCACGCTTTGCACATACACTGGCCGGAAGAGCTGCGCCGGATGCCGCAGGAGGTCGCGCATGCGCTTGCCCAGCGCGCGGCGCATGTGCGGGTCCCACGGGGCCATCAGGAAGG
>JAKPQT010000123.1 GCA_029555885.1 Chloroflexota bacterium
CTGTATGGTCTTCCAGGTCGGGTCAGGCTGCGCCTGACCCGACCTGGAAGACCTATGCAATAACTAAGGAGCCATTCCCATGACCAAGATTGCCTTCATCGGCGCGGGCAGCGTGGGTTTCACCCGCGGCCTCGTGCGCGATATCCTGACCTTCCCGCTGCTCAAGGATGCGACGCTCAGCCTGATGGACATCGACGACGAGCGGCTGGAGTTCGCGCAGAAGTCCGTCCAGAAGATCGTTGATATGGGCCAGTACCCCGCCAAGGTCGAAGCGACCAAGGATCGAGCCGCTGCGCTGGACGGCGCGGATGCGGTCCTCGTGACCATCCTCGCCGGCAGCACGGACGTCTGGCGCCACGACATCGAGATACCCAAGACCTACGGCGTCGACACCAACGTGGGCGACACGCGCGGCGTCTCCGGCATCTTCCGCGCCCTGCGCACCATCCCCGTGATGGTCGGCATCGCGAAGGACATGGAGCGCTACTGCCCCGACGCGACCATGCTGAACTACACCAACCCCATGGCGATGCTCTGCCGGGCCATGCAGCGCGAGACCTCCATCCAGCTCACCGGCCTGTGCCACAGCGTGCAGGGCACCGCAATGATGCTGGCGAAGTGGATCGGCGCGCCGTACGAGGAAATCACCTACACCTGCGCAGGCATCAACCACATGGCCTGGTACGTCAAATACGAGTGGAACGGGAAGGACGCCTATCCGCTCATCCGCAAGGCCGTCACCGAGCGGCCCGAGGTCTATAACGAGGAACAGGTGCGCAACGAGATGTTCCTCGCGCTGGACTACTACATCACCGAGTCGAGCGGTCACAACTCCGAGTACAACTGGTGGTTCCGCAAGCGGCCCGACCTCATCGAGAAGTACTGCACTCACGGCACGGGCTGGAACCCGGGCGAGTATGCGTACATCCTCAAGGAATATACGAAGCGCAACGACACCTGGAAGGATGCCGCGCGCGAGTGGTTCGCCAAGGACACGCCCATCTCGCTGGAGCGCGGACACGAATACGCCGCGTCGATCATCAACGCGCTGCAGGGCGGCGAACCCTTCCAGTTCAACGGCAACGTCGCCAACACCGGCCTCGTCACCAACCTGCCCCAGGGCGCGTGCGTCGAGGTGCCCGTGTGGGCCAGCAAGAAGGGTCTGGAAGCGGTGCACGTCGGCGCCCTGCCGCCGCAGCTCGCGTTGCTGACCGGGCTGAGCTCCGCGATCGAGGAGATGGCGGTCGAGGCCGCGCTGACGGGCAACCCGCGGCTCGTCTACCAGGCCATCGCCCACGACCCGCTGACCGCGAGCGTGCTGTCGCTGGCCGAGATCAAGGAGATGGTGGACCAGATGCTGGAGCAGAACCGGGCGTGGCTCCCGCAGTTCACGACGTTCAAGTCATAAAAAGTTAGATCCTTGAGGTCGTGCCAACGGGCCAGCCTTCGGCTGGCCCGTTGGCACGACCTCAAAAAACAACTTGAAATGGAGCGCGTTATGGCGAAGAAGCATGTGTCAGGCGTGGATGAGCTGAAGGTTGCGATCGAGGCGAAAATCAAGGCCCTCAAGGGGCCGCTGGTCAACGATATGTGGCGCTTCCACGTCGCGGGGCCCGGCGAAGACACGGCCGCGCTGGCCGCGCCCGATTACGACGACAGCGCGTGGCCGACCGTCCAGTTGGGCCATGCCTGGTCCTCACAGGACGGCGAGGCCTGGTTCCGCACGGTCGTGGAGCTGCCGGAGACAATCGAGGGGCTGCCCCTGGCCGGCTCGCGGCTGGAGATGGAGGTCTTCCTCGCCATCGGCGCGTCGGTCTACGTGGACGGCGTCGAGCGGTACCGTGAGCCCTCGTGGACCGACTCCCGGCCCGTGCCGCTCCTCCTGGTGGAGGACTACCAGCCAGGCACGCCCCTCCACCTGGCCGTGCGCGCCAACGCGGGCGACGGGTTCGGCTTCTTCGTCCACGCCAACCTGCGCGCATCCGCGCTGGCCGACGCCATCTTCGAGCTCGACCTGCTGGCCGCGCAGCTGAACTTCACCCACACCTTGGCGACCCGCGCGAAAGACGCCCAGGGACGTTCGCTCCAGCGCGCGTGGGAGCGGGCTGCGGCCACGCTGCCGCTCGATGCGCTGGCGGCGAACGATTGGCCCACCTGGCACGCCGGCGCCGCCGCAGCGCGCACCCAGCTCGCGCCATTTGCGGACGAGGCGAAGCGCTACACGGCCTACGTCGTCGCACACAGCCACATCGATATGAACTGGCTCTGGCCGATGGCGGAGACGGTCGACGTCTGCCGCCGCGACTTCAGCACGATGGACCGGCTCATGGAGAAGTACCCCGACTACCACTTCTCGCAGAGCCAGGCGGCCACCTACGCGATGACCGAGGCCGCGGACCCCGCGCTGTTCGAGCGCATCCGGGCACGCGTGGCCGAGGGCCGCTGGGAGGTCACCGCGAACACCTGGGTCGAGAACGACCTGAACATGGCGGCCGGCGAGGCGATGGCCCGGCAGATGCTCCATGCCCGGCGCTTCGACAAGGCACGCTTCGGCGTCGACCCGGTCATCTGCTGGGAGCCGGACACCTTCGGCCACCCGGCGACCATTCCGCAGCTCCTTGCACAGGCGGGCATCAAGTATTACTACTTCTGCCGCGCGGGGCGGCGCCACCCGCTCTTCTGGTGGGAGGGACCGGACGGCTCGCGCGTGCTTGGCGTGCAGGACCCCGGTGGCTACAACGGCGAGATCACGCCCTCGAACATCGCGGGCGCGACGATTGCCTTCACGCAGCCCTCGGGCATCCATGCGGGATTGTACGTTTTCGGCGCGGGCGACCACGGCGGCGGCGGCACGGCACGCGATATCGAGGCTGCGCGGCGGCTGGACGGCGAGCCCTTCCTGCCGCGCGTGCGCATGAGCTCCGCAGCCAGCTTCTACGACGCGGCCCTGGCCGAGCTGGAGAGTCTGCACGCGCTCGACCGCGGCCAGAAGGCGGGCTATCACCTGGGGCTGCCGGTCGTGCGCGGAGAGCTCAACACCGTCTTCGAAGGCTGCTATACCAGCCACGGCGACATCAAGCGGTTGAACCGCAATGCGGAGAACACGCTGCTCACCGCTGAGACGGCCGCGACGCTGGCGACCGTGCTGACCGGCGCCCAGTACCCCGCGGCCGCGCTGGCCGAGGCCTGGCAGACGGCCTGCTTCCACCAGTTCCACGACATCCTCTGCGGCTGCGCCATCGGCGTAACCTATCGCGAGGCCGACGAGCGGCTGAGCGCGGTGCTCGACACCGCGGGGCAGGTGACGCAGACCGCGCTGGCCGGGCTGGCCGCAGCCGCCGACACCGGCCCGGGCGGCGATGGCATCGGCATCGCAGGCATTCGCATCGCGGTGTTCAATCCGCTCGCCTGGGAGCGCGATGACGTGGTGCGCGTGCCGGTCGCGGCCTTCGATGGCGAGATCCCCGAAGGCCTGCTCGACGACCGGGGCGAGTTCGTGCCTGTCCAGCTCTGCCCCGGCCCGGAGGCCGCCAACGACCTCCTGTTCGTCGCGCGGCAGGTGCCCGCGCTCGGGCTGCGCGTCTACCGTCCCGCCGACCCCCAGACCGAAGCGGACGCCGGGGTCTTAGCGGATGCGCAGGCCAACACGCTCGACAACGGCATCCTGCGGCTGCGCGTCAACCCGCAGTCCGGCGCGCTGGACCAGCTCGTCGACCACGAGGCCGGCCGCGATGTAGCCGGACCGTGGGCCGGCTGGGGCCCGGAGGCGAAGGTCAACGCGGGCATGCTGAACCGCCTGCAGATCCTCTGGGAGCAGCCGCACCCTATGTCGGCCTGGAACATCGGCGACATCACCCGCATCGACAACCTGCTGACCGGCGCGGAGGTGCGCGTGGTGGAATCCGGCCCGGTCGCCGGCGTCATCGAGATCAAGCGCCGGTTCCTCAACTCCACTTTCGCCCAGTACGTGCACCTGTACCAGGGGTTGCGCCGCGTGGACTTCGAGACGATCGTCGATTGGCGCGAACGCGGCAGCGCGCACGCGGATGCACCGATGCTGCGCACAACGTTTGCGCCCTTCCTGCGCGACACAAGCGCCACCTTCGAGATTCCCTTCGGCGCA
>JAKPQT010000131.1 GCA_029555885.1 Chloroflexota bacterium
CCTTCCTCGGCCAGCAGGCGCGCCAGCGCCAGCTGGGCGTTCTGGCGTGCGCTCTCGAGCCACTTGCGGCGCTGGCCCTGCGGCCGGGCGACCCACAGGACGGGATGACCCGACTGCTCGATCAGCATCTCGAGAACCGCCTCCGAACGCGGGTCTTCATGCGTGACAATGACCGGCGGCACGAAGCTGTCGAGGTAGTGCTGAGACGCGAAGGCTTCGAGCACGTCGGCAACGTCATCCTCGGCGCTCGCATGCACCGGGAAGTAGGCCTTGTCGCCCAGGTGGCGCCCTCCCCTGACCATCGCCAGGTTCACGCACACTTTGCCGCCCTGCATTTCGACCACGATGATGTCGACATCGATGTCGGATCCGGTATCCATCGACTGCTGATGCAGCACGCGCGACAGCGCACTCATCCGGTTGCGAAGCACCGCAGCCTCTTCGAAGCGCAGGTCGGCAGCGGCCGCATGCATCTGCTCTTCCAGGGCCTGCAGCACCTCGCGGTGCCCGCCGCGCAGGAAGCGGGTCGCATCATCCACGTCCTTCTGATAGGCCGCGGGCGCAATGGCCGCCACGCACGGCCCGCTGCAGCGCTCGATCTGGTAGAGCAGGCAGGGCCGCGACCGATTGTTGAAGACCGAGTCCTCGCAGGTGCGCAGCCGGAACACCTTTTGCAGGACCTGGATGCTCTCCTTCACGGCCCAGGCGCTGGGGTAAGGGCCGAAGTACTGGCTCTTTCGATCGACCGAACCGCGGTAGTAGGCCACGCGCGGGAACCGGTGCCCGGTGATCTTCAGATAGGGATACGACTTGTCGTCGCGAAACAGGATGTTGTAGCGCGGCTGCTGCGTCTTGATCAGGTTGCTCTCGAGCAGCAGCGCCTCGGCCTCGGAGCGGGTCACCGTGGTGGCCAGCGCCGCGATCTGGCTCACCATGTGCGCGACGCGCGGACTGGCCAGGTTCTTCTGAAAGTACGACGAGACCCGCTTCTTCAGGTCGCGTGCCTTGCCGACATACAGC
>JAKPQT010000583.1 GCA_029555885.1 Chloroflexota bacterium
ACGACCTGCAGATCGACGAGGTGGACCCGCCCGGCGCGCAGGGAGTTGACGCCGACGCGGACTGGCTGCGAGAACTTCAGGGGCTGGCGAACCGCCTGCTGGCGGAGCCGGCAGCGGTGCCGAGCGGAGATCTGTACGACACCGCACTCGGCAGGTTCGAGGCGGCCCTGGTGGACGCTGCGCTGCGCCGGACCGCGGGCAACCGCGCCGCCGCCGCCAAGCTGTTGGGAATCAGTCGCGCGACGCTGCGCGCCAAACTACCCGGTGCGGATGAGGACGGCGACTGAGCAAGGCTTTGCCAGTGTCTGGCAAGTGGTTGATCACCATGACGAATGATCGGGCGGACTGCACCGCCCGAGCAACCGAGCTATGTTGTAGTAAATGATTGCTTTTATTAGATATTTTCAGATTCACACTCTGCGACACGACTCCGGCACGGTACTTGCTTTGATCCAGACAGGCAGGCCGAGCAGAGCTCGACCGGACCAGCCGGGATTGCAGCCCCCCAACGATTACTGCAGTCACGGTCCCCATCCGTACTCCTTCTTGCGGATGGGAATGCAGCGGAAACGCAAGGCGGTCGCACGTTCGCCGATGGACGTGCGGCCCCTGCTTCCCCCGCAGCCAGGCGCACACATATGACCCGATCCGGCAGCGACCGTGAACCGTTCGGCGGCAGGCAACCGGCCGCCGTTGTAGGCTCTTGCGGTTAACGGTCGTGGTTCTCGCAAGAAAGCAGTGCCCGGCACGATTACCACCTTTGAACACCCCGCAGGAGATGGTTCGATGAAGCTCAAACAATTCGCTGGCGCCATCGCGCTCAGCTGCGCGCTGGTCAGTGCGCATGCCGCCGAAACCAAGATGGATCCCGCGCTGCGTACCGCGGCGACCCGCAGCACCGATCGCGGCCTGCACTTTCTGCGCGAGCATCAGGCCGAAGACGGCTCCTACTCGGCCTCGGTGGGCATCACCGGCCTCGTGCTGCGGGGCTTCCTTGAATCCGACCGCGGCTACAACGAGAGCGACGGCCCGTTCATCACGCGCTCGGTCGATTTCCTGCTGAAGAATGTGCAGCCCGACGGCGCCATCAGCCAGACGCCGCAGAATCGCAGCTACAACACGTCGCTGGCGTTAGGCGCGCTGGCGGCGACGAAGAACGAGAAGCACCGCAGCGTGCTTGCCA
>JAKPQT010000168.1 GCA_029555885.1 Chloroflexota bacterium
GTGTCTTCGTTGGCCCGGAGAAATCGTTGCACGAGATCGTGCAGTTCGGGCTGCAGATCGGCGGTCGTCTGAGGCCTGACCGGCGGCGGCACCGTGAACGGCAGCAGCCAATTGTGTCCGGGCAGTTCCTCAAACTGCGACCCGGCCAGCACGCGCGGATGGACGATCACCACCAGACGTTCGCAGGGGTGCCGGGCAATCTCGTAGCCGTGAGGCTCCCACATGCCGCAGAACCATACCTGACCGGGTCCCAGGGTGACTTCGCCTGTGGAGAAGAGCCACCGCATGTGTCCCTTAAGGACGACGCCCAGCTCCAGTGGATAGTGAAACTCGTAGGACCGGTGCTCCTCGAGCGGGCGGACCTGGTGCTGACAGACAATGGACCGTTGTCCCGAGACCATCGGTCCCGTGCGTCGCGTGGCCAGCGTAGTGAGATCATCGACTCTCATGGCACGTCTCTCCATCGGCGGCCTGGGCGAGCAGCGGCCGCATACCTGTCGATCCGGTCAGATGAGTTCCTTGAACGAGTTCACGGCGTCTCCGGCCGTCTGCGCCTGGCGACGGAACTGCGACGGCGCGACGCCGTAGTGCAGCGTGAACGCGCGGCACAGATGGCTTTCGTCGTTGAAGCCCCAGTCCCGAGCCACGGCCTTGAGCGGGTCCTCGGTGCACAGCAGTTGCCGCGCGGCGCCGCTCAGGCGGAAGCGGAGCGAAAAGTCGGCGAAGGTGATGCCGGTGACGCTCTGGAACACGGAACTGAACCGATTGCGGCTGAGGCCGCAGAGTCGCGCCGCCTCGTCGGTGTTGATGCGGCTGCGCGAAGCAAAGACGGCCTCGATGGCTTGTTTCACGCGGTCGAAGTCGCCGGGCGGGCTGGTGCGCCGCTCGGAGGGCGGCTGCCAGTCCCTGGTGGCCAGCAGGAGCAACTCGTGCACCAGGAGCCGCAGACGCAGCGGACGGTACGGGCCGGTGTCCCGGTTGGCGTCGCTCAGGCGCTGGACGAGGTCGAACAGCGCCGGCCGCATCTCGGGCGTCGCCTGCGGCCGATCCTGCGGCGGCACCGTAAACGGCTGCAACCAGTTGCAGCCGGGAAGTTCCTCGAATCGCGACTCGGCCAGCATGGGCGGATAGATGAGCACCACGGCGCGATGGCACGGCCGCTTGATGACCTGGTAGCCGTGGGGTTCCCACATGCCGCAGAACCACATCTGGCCGGGACCGAGGGTGACTTCGTGATGCGAGAAGATGCGGCGCATGCGGCCGCGCAGGATGATGCCCATCTCCAGCGGGTAGTGGAACTCGTAGGCCGTGGACCACGGATTGTCCATGGTGTTCAGCAGGAAGAGCACGCGCTGACGCTCGGAGACGGCCAGATCCG
>JAKPQT010000179.1 GCA_029555885.1 Chloroflexota bacterium
GCCTTACCAAAGTATTCGGGTTCGGCCGCAGGCGCACCGTCGCCGTCGATCACGTGGACTTCGAATTTCACGAGGGCGAGGTCATCTCGATCGTCGGCGAATCGGGCAGCGGCAAGACCACCCTCGCCAAGATGCTGCTCGGCCTGATCACGCCGACCGAAGGCGAGATTTACTTCCAGGGCCAGAAGCGCGATATCAGCTCGCAACGGAAGCGGCAAGCCTATTGGAAAAACATCCAGGCCATCTTCCAGGACCCCTTCTCCGCGTACAATATCTTCAACAAGATCGACACCGTGCTGTTGGACTGCGTCCACATGCGCGGCGGCCGGGGCCTGCCCCATGCGAAGAAGGTCGAGCTGATGGCGGAGGCGTGCAGCTTCGTCAACCTGAAGTTCGAGGAGCTGACCAACAAGTATCCCTTCGAGCTTTCGGGCGGCCAGATGCAGCGCCTGATGATTGCCCGCATCTTCCTGCTCAAGCCGAAGATTTTGCTGGCAGATGAGCCGACGTCGATGATCGACGCCTGCTCGCGCGCAACCATCCTGGATTACCTGATGAAGCTGCGCGACGAGGTCGGCATGACGCTCATCTTCATCACCCACGACATCGGCCTGGCCTATTATGTATCTGATACCGTGTATATCATGGAGCGCGGCAAATTCGTCGAGAGCGGCTCGGCGGACAGGGTGATCCTGCACCCGCAGCAGCCTTACACCAGGCGTCTGATCAGCGACGTGCCGAAGATTTACGAGGAGTGGGATCTCTCGACGGTGTAGACGTGCTATGGCCGGTGCCTCACCGGCCATAGCTAGTTTCTAGAAAGGAACTTGACTGTGACTGACGTGCGTTCGATTGTGCAACAGATGACCCTGGAAGAGAAAGCCGCCCTGTGCACCGGCGCAACGGCCTGGACGACGACCGCGGTCGAGCGGTTGGGCGTGCCTGATGTATGGGTCTCGGATGGCCCGCACGGCCTCCGCCGCCTGAGGAAGGCCGACGAAATCGGCTCCGAGAGCCTGCCGGCCACCTGCTTCCCCACCGCCTCTTGCACCGCTGCCTCCTGGGATCGTGACCTGCTCGGCCAATTGGGCGAGGCGCTGGCCGAGGAAGCACTGGCCCTGGGGGTGGGCGTCATCCTGGGCCCTGGCGTCAATATGAAGCGAACGCCAGTCTGCGGCCGTAACTTCGAGTATTTCTCCGAGGACCCCTATCTGGCCGGCGAACTGGCCGCCAGCTTCATTAATGGGGTGCAGGGCAAGGGCGTGGGCACGTCGCTCAAGCACTATGCCGCCAATAACCAGGAATATCAACGCATGACCATAAGCTCGGAGGTCGATGAGCGCACCCTGCGTGAAATCTATCTGCCGGCATTCGAGATTGCCGTCAAGAAGGCGCAGCCCTGGACAGTCATGTGCTCGTACAACAAGATCAACGGCATCTACGGCTCGGAGCATTACCACCTGCTCACGGAGATTCTCAAGGACGAGTGGGGTCTGGAAGGGCTCGTGGTCTCGGACTGGGGCGCGGTACATGACCGTGTGGCCGCGCTGCGGGGCGGGCTGGACCTGGAGATGCCAGGGCCGCGGCCCCGCCGCGTGCAGGACGTCATCGACGCAGTGCGCGGCGGCGCACTGGATGAAGCCGTCCTGGACGAGGCCGCGCGGCGCATCCTGCGCATCGTCTTCAAGGCCGCGGAGACACCCAAGGGTGGCGAGATCGACCGGGCTGCCCATCACGCCCTCGCGCGCAAGATTGCGGGCGAAGGCATGGTCCTGCTCAAGAACAACGGCATCCTGCCGCTGAAGGGCGTGCAGCGCATCGCAGTCATCGGTCGCGCAGCACAGGAGCCGCACTTCCAGGGGGGCGGCAGCTCGCACATCAATCCGACGCAGGTAGATGTCCCGCTGGTCGAACTGGAGAAGCTGGCGGGCGGCTCGCAGATCACGTTCAGCGAGGGCTATCCGCCGGACGACAGCAGCCGGGCCGACCTGATCGACGCGGCTGTAGCCGCGGCGCAGGCCGCGGAGGTTGCGCTGCTCTACATCGCACTGCCGGCGTACAAGGAATCCGAGGGCTACGACCGGGCGGACCTGGACCTGACCGGGCAGCAGGTGGCGCTCATCAAGGCCGTGACCGCAGTGCAGCCGCGCACGGTCGTCATCCTGAATAACGGCTCGGCCATCACCATGAGCGATTGGTTGGAAGGCACTGCCGCGGTTCTGGAGGCGTGGATGATGGGGCAGGCTGGCGGGGGAGCGATCGCCGACGTGCTGTTCGGCGTGGTCAATCCGTCGGGCAAGCTGGCCGAAACCTTCCCGCTCCGGCTGGTCGACACGCCCGCCTACATCAACTATCCGGGCGGTCACGGTCAGGTGCGCTATGGCGAAAGCATCTTCATCGGCTACCGCTACTACGACCTGAAGGAGCAGCCGGTACTGTTCCCCTTCGGCTTCGGCCTAAGCTACACTACGTTCGAGTACGGTGCGCCGCGCGTCTCGGCCACGAGCTTCCGGGATGTGGACGGCGTGACGGTGGCGGTGGACGTGACGAACACCGGGCCGGTGGCCGGCAAGGAGGTCGTGCAGGTCTACGTGCGCGATCAGGCCGCAGACCTGGTGCGTCCCATCAAGGAGCTCAAGGGCTTTGCGAAAGTGGCTTTGCAGCCGGGCGAGACCAAGACCATCACGATTCCGCTCGACTTTCGGGCCTTTGCGTACTACCATCCGGCGTACGCGCAGTGGATCACCGAGGATGGCGCGTTCGATATCCTCGTCGGCGCATCCGCTGCGGACATCCGCGGGTCGGTCACGGTCGAGCTACAGTCCACGCTGAACCTGCCCTCCGTGCTGAACCGTGACTCCACCCTGCGCGACTGGCTGAACGACCGCCGCGGGAGGATCGTGTTCGGGCCGATGTACCAGCAGATGCAGGCGGAGATGGCCCGGGTGCTCGCCGGGGGCGAGGAGGATAGCAGCATCGGCATGGACGCGAGTAACTTCCTGATGGACATGCCGCTCCTGGGTATGCTGGAGTTCCAGGCCAACATGCTGCCGGCTGCGCCGGATATGATGATTGACGGGATGCTCCAACAGGTGCAGGCGATGCCGTAAGGACATCCTGTGGGGCTACCTGCGCCTCAGCCCGAGCGACCGCAGGTGGCCCCACGCTATCCCCTGTGATCCTATTTGCCTTTCATCTCCTCACCCTGTCAATACTCCAACCCCTTCACCGCCGGGTCGACGATCAGCTTCGCGATGACCCGGTCGTGCGCGTCCGCCTTGCCGGCCACGATCCACTCCGTCACCAGTTGCCCCTTGCGCTTGCTCGTCCGCCCGTGCTTGACGCTCAGGCCCGCGTCGTTGAACAGCCGCTCGATCTCCTTCGGTTTTTCCGGGTTCAGGTCCGTCGTAATCTGGTAGTCGCGAAACACCGACGTCTGCTCCATTCTTCTCTCGATGGCGGGCAGCGCGCGCAGAATGAACAGCGCCAGCACGGTCGCGATGAACGCAAAGACACCCTGGCCGATGCCGATGCCGATGCCCAGCGCCGCGGTGAACCAGATGGTCGAGGCCGTCGTCAGCCCACGGACGCGGCCGCGCTCGTGCAGGATGACGCCCGTGCCCAGAAAGCCGATGCCCGTCACGATCTGTGCGGCGACGCGGCCGGGGTCCATGTTGCGCGCAATCCCGATCGAGAAGATTGTGAACAGCGTGGAGCCGACGCAGATCAGGATCAGCGTACGCAACCCGGCTGCCTTATCATGGTACTCGCGCTCCGCACCGAGCAGGCTGCCGATGACTACTGCGGCCAGCAGCTTGATGACATCCTCTGAGATTACCGATAATAGGTCCAGCATAGCAGGTCTCCTGAATTACGAATTACGAATGATGAATTGGGAAGTGGGGCTGCTCCGGTGAGCATTCATAATTCGTAATTGCTCATTCGCAATTCCTGCGTCATCCTGCCTTCACCGCGCGCGTCGCCAGGAAGGTGGGCATATGGTCAGAAATCACGTCCTTCGCCTCCGGCGGATAGCGGTCCTCAAAGAGCGCAGTGATGTGGAATCCGGCATCGCACTGCCCGCCAATCTGGTCTTCCAGCGAGTGGCTGTATTCCAGCGGCCAGCCCTCGCGCATCCGTTGGGCCAGCTTGCGCTTGGACAGGCTGCCTACGTCGGAGTATGGCAGCTTGTAGCGCACGCGCATCTGCCCCTTCTTGTCCGCCAGGTCGAAGTCGAACAGGTAGTCCATCGGGTTGTTGAAGCCGGCCAGCAACACACCGCCCATCCGCAGCACGCGCGCCGCCTCGCGCCAGACCGGGCGCACCTCCGGCGCGAAGACGTTGCTCACCGGATGGAAAATCAGGTCGAACTCACCATCATCGAAGGCCGATAGGTCTGCCATCACGCCGAGCACCGTGCGGATGGTCAGTCCCTCGCGTTGCGCCACGAGCTGATCCTGTTCGAGCTGGCGCGGTGAATTGTCTAGCGTCGTGACCTGCGCGCCCGCCGCGGCAAAGATGGGTGCCTGCTGCCCGCCACCGGATGCCAGGCACAGGATCCGGCAGCCGGACATGGGCAGGAACCATTCGTGCGGCACCTTGACCGTCGGCGTGAGAAGCACGGACCATTCCCCTCGCCGCGCCGCGGCAATTACGTCGGGGCCGACCGGCTGCGTCCACGGATTGCCCTTGTCGACTTCCCGATTCCACGCTTCGCGATTGTACTTTGTAACATCCATGAGTGGCTTCCCTCCAGTTGAACTGGCATCATGATACCCCATGTGGCGATGGGAGGGAAAGCAAAGAGATGAGGGGTGCGTTTGCGCTGGCCGGTCTCAGCAACCGGAGATTGCACAACCGAGCCATAGTGAGACATGATCTGCATTCGACTTGCATTAGAAGTACATTTGTGCTAGGATTGCATTCGTATCAGAAGCCAAACCAGATTGTAATCCACGACGGCCAGCAGGAAGGAAACGTAGATGAGCAGTGTGCGGGTTCTCGTAGGGACGAAGAAGGGCGCGTTCATCCTGACGGCGGACGGCCAGCGCAAACAATGGCACATCGACGGTCCCCATTTCGGGGGCTGGGAGATTTATCACGTCAAGGGGTCGCCGGTGAATCCCGACCGGCTGTATGCCTCACAGACCAACGCCTGGTTCGGCCAAACCGTGCAGCGGTCGGACGACGGCGGCAAGACCTGGGAGGCGGTCGGCAACCAGTTCGTGTACGACGGCGTGCCCGGCACGCACCAGTTCTTCGATGGCACGCAGCACCCGTGGGAGTTCGCCCGCGTCTGGCACTTCGAGCCTGCGCTGACCGAACCGGAGACGGTCTACGCGGGGGTGGAGGATGCCGCGTTGTTCCGCTCGACGGACGGCGGTCAGACGTGGCAGGAGCTTTCCGGGCTGCGCGGCCACCCCACCGGCGCCGACTGGGCGCCGGGCGCGGGCGGCATGTGCCTGCACACGATCCTGTTGGACCCGCAGCACCCGGGTCGCATGTACGTCGCCATCTCGGCCGCAGGCGCGTTCCGCAGCGACGATGCGGGGGCGACGTGGCGGCCCATCAACCAGGGTCTCCATTCCGACTTCATGCCCGACCCGACCGCGGAGGTCGGCCACTGCGTCCATCGCATTGCCATGCACCCGGTGCGGCCTGATGTGCTCTACATGCAGAAGCACTGGGACATCATGCGCAGCGACGACGCGGGCGGGTCATGGCACGAGGTGAGCGGCAACGTGCCGAGCGACTTCGGGTTCCCGATTGCGGTCCACGCGCACGAGCCGGAGACGGTCTACG
>JAKPQT010000181.1 GCA_029555885.1 Chloroflexota bacterium
CACTGCCCGCAGTGCGGCCGAACCGTCCAGCCGCAGAGCGCGCAGCAGATTGCCAACCAGGTCGCCGCCTTCGCCGCAGGCACGCGCGTGCAGCTCCTGGCGCCGGTCATCTACAACCGCAAGGGCGCCCATATGCAGGTGCTCAGGAAGGCGCTGACCGACGGGACCCCGCGCGCCCGCATCGACGGCGAGCCGGTCGACCTGGCCGAGGGCCTGCCCGGCCTCGACCCTCACAAGAAGCACCGCATCGACGTCGTGGTGGACCGGATCGTCATCCCCGCAGCGGCGGAGGGGTTCGCGACGCGCGTGATGGACTCGGTGGAGACCGCGCTGCGCCTGGGCAACGGGGTGGTCGAGCTCCAGACCACCGGGCCGGACGGCAGCACGGAGCAGCTCACCCTGAGCGAGCACCATGCCTGCCCGGCGTGCGAGCTCAGCTTCCAGGCGCTCGAGCCGCCGCTCTTCAGCTTCAACTCGGCCGCGGGCATGTGCGACGAGTGCAACGGCCTGGGCGTCAAGCTGCAGGTGGACCCCGACCGCATCATCCTCAACCCGACCCACTCCATGATGGATGGCGCGTCGCGCTGGCATCACGACCTGCGCAAGAAGCTGGACAACTGGCACTCGCGCTCGCTCGTGGCGCTGGCCGAGCACTACGGCATCGACCTGAACACACCGTGGAACGCGCTGCCGGAGAGCTTCCGCCACGCCTATCTGTACGGCTCGGACGAGCCCATCTCCATGACCTACCAGAGCGACGACGGCACGTGGAAGGGCGAGAGCCGCCGGCCCTACCAGGGCGCGCTCTTCCACATTCAGCGGATGTTCCACCAGACCCACTCTGAAGGCGCGCGGCAGTGGTATACGCAGTTCATGAACCAGCTCCCCTGCCCTAAATGCCAGGGCGAACGGCTCAACCCGGAGGCGCGCTTCGTGACCGTCGGCGGCGTGCGCCTGCCGCAACTCACGTCGTGGAGCATCGAGGCGCTGCACGACTGGATCACGGCCCTGCCTGCGCAGCTCGATGAGGAGCAGCACGAGATCGGCGCGGAGCTGATCGACGAGATCGAGCAGCGGCTCCGCTTCATCCGCAACGTCGGGCTGCACTACCTCACGCTGGACCGCCCCGCGCCGAGCCTCTCCGGCGGCGAGGGCCAGCGCATCCGGCTGGCGAGCCAGATCGGGTGCGGGCTGGTAGGGGTGCTGTATGTGCTGGACGAGCCGTCCATCGGCCTGCACAGCCGCGACCACCAGGCGCTGCTCGGCACGCTCATGCAACTGCGCGACGGGGGCAACACCGTGCTCGTGGTCGAGCATGACGCGGCGACCATGCGCGCGGCGGACTGGCTCGTGGACCTGGGCCCCGGGCCCGGCGTGCTGGGCGGCGAACTCGTCGCGGCGGGCACGCCGGCGGACGTGATGGCCGACCCGCACTCGCTGACCGGCCGATACCTCTCCGGCGCGCTCCAGGTGACGCAGCCCCCGCGCGCGAACGGCAACCACGCGAACGGCGGCCGCCGGTCTGCCGCAGGCTGGATCACCATCCGCGGCGCGCGGCTGCACAACCTGAAGGCCATCGACGTCCGCTTCCCCGTCGGCGCGCTGACCTGCGTGACCGGCGTCAGCGGCTCCGGCAAGAGCAGCCTCATCGCGCAGACGCTCTACCCCGCACTGTGCCGGCTGCTGCACAACGCGCAGACGGTCCCCGGCCCGCATGAGGCCATCGACGGGCTGGACCAGGTGGACAAGGTCATCAACATCACGCAGGAGCCGATCGGCCGCAACCCGCGCTCGAACCCCGGCACGTACGCGGGCGTGCTCGACGAGATCCGCCGGGTGTTTGCCACGCTGCCTGAGTCCCGTGCGGCCGGCTATGCGCCGGGCCGCTTCTCGTTCAACGTCAAGGGCGGGCGCTGCGAAGAATGCGCGGGGTACGGCTACAAGCGCGTCGAGATGCACTTCCTCGCGGACCTGTGGGTCAGGTGCAAGGCGTGCGAGGGGAAGCGGTTCAACCGCCAGACGCTGAGCGTGCTGTACAAGGGCAAGAGCATCGCGGACGTGCTGGATATGGACGTGCAGGAGGCGCTGGCCTTCTTCGAGCACTATCCCGAGATCCGGCGCATCCTGCAGACGCTCCACGATGTCGGCCTCGATTATGTCAAGCTAGGTCAGAGCGCGCTGACCCTCAGCGGGGGTGAGGCCCAACGCGTCAAGCTGGCGAAGGAGCTGGGCCGGGTCGCGACGGGCCGTACGGTCTACATCCTGGACGAGCCGACGACCGGCCTGCATTTCGCCGACATCCAGCGCCTGCTCGACGTGCTGCACCGGCTGACCGACGCGGGCAACACGGTCATCGTGGTGGAGCACAACCTGGACGTCATCAAGACGGCGGACTGGCTCGTGGACCTGGGACCCGAGGGCGGCGAAAAGGGCGGCTGGATCGTGGCGGAGGGGACGCCCGAGCAGGTCGCTGCGGTCGACGCGAGCTACACGGGACGGTTCCTGCGCGAGATGGTGTGAGGGTTTCGCCCCTCTCCCGCCGCTATGCGGTGGGAGAGGGGGCAGGGGGTGAGGATATCGTCACGCGCACGGTCGTTCCCTGGCCCGGTGCGCTCCGGATGGTCAGGTGTGAGCCCACATTCGCAGCCCGCTCCCGCATGGACTGGAGTCCGAGGTGTGCGGGATAGGGCAGGTCCGGATCGAAGCCCTTGCCATCGTCCTCAACCTCCAGGATGACGACATCCGGCTCCACACACAGGCGCAGATCGATCCGGCGCGCATTCGCATGGCGCCCTGCGTTCTGCATGGCCTCCTGCGCGATGCGATACAGGGCTTCCTTTTGCTCCACCGGGAGCTCCGGCTCCGCAGCCAACGCCGCTTCCACGTGCAGCCGGTAGCGCGCCCTGATGGCGGCAACCTGCCGCTCCAGCGCGCCGACCAGCCCCTCGCGTTCCAGCGATTCGGGCCGCAGCTCGAAGATCAGGGCGCGCATCTCTGCCACGGCGGCCTCGGCCAGCGACAGGACATACCGCAGCGCACCCTCCACCTCCGCCGGTTTCTTCGGCAGCATCTCCAGCGCGGCATGACTGCCCAGGGCAATGCCATAGAGCACCTGCGAGATGGAATCATGCAGTTCACGCGCCAGCCGCTGCCGCTCTTCCAGCGCCGCGGCCATCTGAGCTTGCCGATAGAGCTGCGCATTTTCGACCGCCACCGCAGCCTGGTTGGCAACCCCCAGGGCAACCTCCGCCTGCTTGAGCGTGAAGTGGGCCGGCTCGGGGTGCGTCACGCGCAACATGCCGACCACGCGGCCCTTGACCAGCAGCGGAATCCCCAGCCACGACCGGCTGCCTTCGAGGGTCCCGCGCACCGTCTCGGACGTTTCGTGTTGTAACAGATAGGCTAATGGATCGGCCTGATCGGCGAGGTCATCCACCATCACGGGTACGCGGCGCTCGACCACCTCCCGGAAAAGCGGCGCGCCCTCGATCGAGCTCTGGACCCACTGCAGCGCGCCGTCGCGCGAGTCGCCGTCGTAGACCAGAATGGCGAGCTGCCCCTGTTGGGGCACGAAGACGGCGGCCCCGTTGAAATCCAGGATCGGCTTGAGGTGACCGAGGATGCGCAGGAGGATTTGCTCCAGGTCCAGTGTCGATACCAGGTCCTGCGACACATCCAGCAAGATCGCCAGCTCGTCTGCGCGGCGGCGGGTCTCCTTGACCAGCTCCTCGACCCGCTGGCGCGCCTCGACCAGCTCCGTCACCTCGTTGACCAACAGGAGCAGACCCTCCAGTTCTTCGCCGGCCTGAACCGGCACCAGAGACCACTGCCAATACGTCGTGCCCCGGGCGAAGCCACTATACGGGAACTCCCAGACGTGAAACGGCTCACCCGTCTCTGCCACTTGCTGGAAGATCGCCAGGACCCCTGCACCGGCGGCGTCGGGAATAAACTCCTCAATCGTGCGGCCCACGATGCCATCGGTGACGAACGGCGGCTCAAGAAACTGGAGGTAGGCCTGATTGGCCCAGACGACACGCAGGTTGGAGCGGTTGACCAGCACGATGCCCGCCGGAACGTGCTCGATGACCGCCTGCACGATGCGGCGCTGGCGGTCCACTTCGTCGAGCAGCGCCTCGCGTTCCTTGACCGAACGCACCGTCTCTGTGACGTCGATGAGGGAAAACACCAGCCCCTGCAGCCCGCCTGTGCTGTCAGGCACGGGCACCAGGCTCCAGTCCCAGTAGGTCGTGCCGCGCCAGGGTTGGTCAGCGAACTCGAAGGGCTTTGCGCGGAAGGTGATGGCCTGTCGGGTGGCCCGCACGCGCTCGAAGATGGCCTGATTTTCGGGATGCGGAAACAGGTCGAAGTGGTTCCTGCCGAGCAGCTCCTCCAGCGCATGACCGGAAGCCATGACATATGCCGCGTTGGCATGAACAAAACGAAACTCCGGATCAAGAAAAGCGAGTTGCGCGCCGGTATTCTCCATAATGCGGAACAACACGTCACGCTCGCGGGCAATCGTCTCCTGAGCCGCCCGCTGGGCCGCGGATTCTGCCGTTTCCAGGGTCGTCCGCAGTTGGCTGGCCGCGAGATCAGCTTCCTCGAGTCGTCGCAGAAAAACGTAGATGCCAAAGCCTGAGAGTCCGATCAGGACGAGCTCGATCCAGGACGCAGCATTGGACCAGGCAGGGATGGGCGATGGAAGCAGCGGCGCATAGTCGCCGGCCAGGTAGAGGATGAACAGCACCAGCCCCACGAAGAGCGCGGCCAGGCGGAGAGGCACCCCGGACACCCTATGCATCGTCGTCCGGCTCCATCTCGGACAGCGGCACCAGGCCCACGCGCACCGCATAGAGCGCGGCCTGAGTCCGGCTGGGCACGCCGAGCTTCCCCAGCACGTTCTTCACATGGGTCTTGACGGTGGTCTCGCTGATTTGGAGCGCCTGGGCAATTTCTCGGTTGGACTGCCCCCGTGCCAGCAGCCGCAGGACACCCCACTCCCGCTCAGTGAGCTGTTCGACGGTGTGCAACGCGCGCATCTCCGTGACAAGCTGGGCAGCCACCTGGGGCGAGAGCTGCACCTGGCCGCTGGCGGCCGCCTTGACGGCGCGGCGCAACTGAGGGGCATCGGTGTTCTTCAGCAGGTAGCCGATGGCGCCCGCCCGCAGCGCTTCCACGACCGCAGTGTCTTCAATCACGCTTGTCAGAGCGAGCACCTCCGTATCAGACAGCTCGCGGCGGATGGTCGCCGTGGCTTCGACGCCGCTCATCACCGGCATGAGCAGGTCCATCAGGACGACATCGGGGCGATGCTTGCGGGCCAGCTCGACAGCCTCTGCGCCATCGGCCGCCTCGGCCACGATCTCAAGGTCCGGATCGAGCCCAAGAAAAATGCGCAGACCCTGTCTGACCACGACATGGTCGTCGACGATGAGAATGCGTATCACGATGCGTGACCTGCCTTTGCTGAGTACCGAGGATGACGGCGCGATTTTAGCACGGATATCACCTGCCCGCAACCGCGTTCGCCGGTTGCCCAAACGCCGCAACGGGGTTAGAATCGCGCAGGTGACAGCACCACGCTGCCACGATCCAGCATCACCCTACTCATCCACAGGAGCATACATTATGGCCGGTTGGGATACGTTACCATCATTGCTGCGCGAGGAACTCAGACAGCGGACGGAAGAAGGCTGCGATGTGACCGGGTACGCCGAGCAGGTCGAGGCTGCCATTGCCGCTTGGGCTGACGGCGCAGGCGAGCAACCGCTCAACGAGCTCTACGATGCGCTCATGGCGCTGCCGGTCGCCCCGTCTTTTCCTTATGTCGAGCCAAGCGACCTCCCTGCCATCCGCGCGGCGCGGCCGCCTGCCGCCGCAGCGCTCCCCCGCCTGGCCGACGATGCCGCAGCCGCAGACCGGTTTCTCGGCGCGTGGCTGGGCCGCAGCGCAGGCTGCGCGCTTGGCAAGCCGCTGGAAGCCGGGCCGTTCATGGGCGGCGGCTGCGGCAATCCCGGCTGGCGCAACGTGCAGCTCTGGTTCGAGGGCGCCGATGCCTGGCCCATCAGCGGCTACACCCCGGAGCACTCGCGCGCGGAGGCGAATCCCGGCCTGCACATCGGCAGCTACAGCCTGCCCTGCACGCGCGAGCACATCCGCTACATGCAGACCGACGACGACATCCGCTACACGGTGCTCGGCCTGGTCATGCTGGAGGAGCGGGGACTGGACTTCGACACCTGGGATGTCGGCAAGCTGTGGCACAGCCGGCTCACCTACGGGCAGGTCTGCACCGCAGAGACGCAGGCGTACCTGAACTTCAGCCAGGTGACGAGCCACATGCACCGCGAGCGGCCGGCGGATGCAGAGGAGCGGCTGGCCTGGGTGCGCACCTATCGCAATCCATACCGGGAGTGGATCGGCGCGCAGATCCGGGCGGACGGCTGGGCGTACGCCGCAGCGGGCAACCCGGAGCTGGCCGCGGAGCTGGCCTGGCGCGATGCGGCGCTGTCGCACGTCAAGAACGGCATCTACGGGGAGATGTTCGCCGCGGCCATGATCGCCGCAGCCTTCGTCGAGCCGGACCCGGCAGCCATCGTCGCCGCGGGCCTGGCGCAGATTCCCGCGCGCTGCCGGCTGGCGGAGGCGGTGGTCCAGGCGGTCGAGATGGCCCGGACCGCAACCAGCCAGACCGATCTGGTCAGCCGCCTGTGGGATGCGTTGGGCCATTACCATCCCGTGCACACCATCAACAACGCGGCGCTCGTCGCGGCCGCGCTGGTCTACGCGGCGGGCGACTTCGAGACGGCCATCGCGACCGCGGTGCTCGGCGGCTGGGACACCGACTGCAACGGCGCGACCGTGGGCTCGATCATGGGCGCAGCGCTCGGGGCTGCCGCGCTCCCTGCGAAGTGGACGGCTCCGCTCAACGACACGCTCTATGCGGAAATCCCGGGATTCCATCCCATCGCGATCTCCGAGTGTGCGCGACGCACACACGCGGTGTGGCAGCGCACTTCGTGAAATTTGTCGAATATGCATGCAGGTTACAGATTATTTCTCACCACGCTGTTACGCTTCGCAGCGTGATGGCTTGGCAGTACCGCATCCTTCATATCGGCTCGACATTGTGGCAT
>JAKPQT010000184.1 GCA_029555885.1 Chloroflexota bacterium
CGAACGGCTCAAGGGATGTCGATCGTAGGGTGACGAGATGTGCTGTTCAGCACTGTCGAGCGTGTCGCCAGGGGCGTCCTGCCGCGAAGTCTCTTCGGTGGCGTCGAGGCTGATGGAGGAAACAAAAAGCCGCTCGCATGCGCGAGCGGCTGGACACAGGTAGCCCTTGGTTGCTGGGCCTTAGCACGACTCCAAGAACCTGTACTAAGAGCGAAGCAGCTTACACAAGGTATCCCTTTCGCCTTCCAGATGACCGAACGACCTGAGCTTTTTGTCGAAGTCACTGGTGATGAGCGGTGGCAGGCCTGGGTAAATCGAGCGCCTCCCTTTTTCCTCGTTCCACCACTTGCATGCGCAGATGAACAACACGAGGCCGTCGGTCAGGTGCGCATCCTCAGGGTGATGCGTGCGGAACCAGTCCAGTGTGACGTTCTGAAACCGTTTGCCGTTGGCACCATGCCCGGAGGGGTTCATCAGCTTGAAGACGATCCGGGCATGCCCTTTGCGCTTGTAGGGGCCGCAAGGGGCCATTTCGATCAACTGCCTCTGCATCTCATGCACATCCATCATCTTTTTTTTCAGTCGGGCCCGGCTTGCTTTCGCCACGGCGTAGATCGCGTACACGGCAGGCCCGCAGGACCTGAGTCCGTGTACGTCATCACGATCCCCGACCCGGCCATTGGTGGCGAGGACGTCTTCATTCGTCATGTCGATGCCCTCAAGCCTTGGGGGCATTCGCTTCGCAATGACGAAGCCAGGCGATGATCGCGCCCAACTTCCAGCGCTTCGGCCCCTTCCCGTTCGATGACGATTTCACCGGCAGAGGGAACAGCGGATCCCAGTGGATGGGGTCATTCGGGTTCAAGCGGGCGTAGAACGTGCTCCTAGACTCGTCGAGGAACTCCCAGACGGCACGGGCGCGCATTCGACGCTCCATTTCCGGGTCACTCAGGTTTACAGCCGCGAGAACCATCTGGTGGGGGGTGGCTTTCGTATCGGCCGATGTCAGATCTGCGTCGTCGTTGCTATTGGAACGCGGGTACGTGATCGAGTTTGCGAGGCGCGTCTTTTTGAAGGTCATGCTTTGTCTCCGAGATGGATTGGGAGTTGCGGGGCCCTCGCAACGCCGCCGATCCTGCAATCACATCTCGGATCTGAAAATCGATATGGCTATAACGATGGACGTAGGGTTCCTTGTGTGGTAGGCCATTCAATTTTCAAGATGTTCGCCTCATTCTTTTCTTCGACTTCCCGGTAATTTCCAATATCGATCAACGTTGCACCGCTCCTGCCTGCATTGAGCTCTCTCATGCCTAAGAACTGCAAAAAACTGATGACAGGTTTCGAGGGAGGACAAGTTCCCCGCCACGCTGATTGATCGCAGTGCGGCTGCCAATAGAGTTTTGCGGCCGTTAGAAGTGCCAACATGTGTGGTGTGATCAAATTCGAGGGTAGTTGCTGGTCCTCGACTTCAGTGAAGGGATAGAAAATCCTCGCGCCGAAGCTAGCCAGCGCCTCCGGATTAGAGTCCTTGTGACAGAGCGATTCGAATTCAAATTGCACGTGAGTTGTCAGTTGAGTCCTTCGAAGTGCGATTTCTGCCGCAGCTAATTTCTTCCAACCTTTCCAGAAACGCCTGTGCGCTTCTATCAGTACTCGAAGCTTGGGTGAAATGAATGCTGGAAGGTCTTTGACGATGACTTCTCCGTCGAATAACTCATCGATGAACCTGTAGGAAGTGAGGTCATCGAAAAACTTGGCGATGTCAACGTCGCGAGCGCAGGCAGCACTAGGTTTGATTCGGTGAGAAATAGGGGCTCTGAGGTACTCCTGAGGTGTGAGGCTTGACACGGCTGTCAGAGGAAATCGCGAGAGAGGCTGTCTCCGTCCCCAGGAGTTGCTGGAGTCGTGCGGAGGCTCGGTTGGGAAAATTGCGAGATGGATCCCATCAGGAAGTGGGTGACCCCAAGCGTCCTCCTTGCAATCGACAAATCTGATGCCGCCGACGCCTCGGAACATTACCGTTGTAACGAACGGCGAGAGAAGCTCCTGACCTTCGGCCAACTTCTCGCAGTGCTCACTCTTGAGACAAAGTCCGATCAGCTTGCCCTCGTAGTAGGGCTTCTTCAGGATTCTTTGTTGACAGAGAGGTGGCGGGTAGTCGACCTCGTTTTCCTCCAGATTGAGCCCGACAGTGTTTACGTAATGAAGCCCATTCCCAGCCAAGTTGGTATGGATAAAGACAGGGAAAGCGCCCTTGGAGGCATGGGTTAGGAGATTGAGGACGGGTATGCCGAGGCGGGCGGACCATACATCCAACGTCTGGTAGGCATCCTGCCCAGCTTTCAACCTCAGCTGTTTTATCCCTTTCTCGTGCCCAGCCGTAGATTTCGCATGGCTTCCGGCTGCGTGCGTGGAAAGGCGCGATTTCTTTTTTTTCATCGTTGTCTCTGGATCTCGATCTGCAGATGCAGCGTTTAAGAATGGCCGGCTGCACACGGGTACCTGGTTTCGCGCTGCGTTCTCTGAACTCTAAGTTCCGCAATTGCTAATCACGAAGCCATTCTTGGCCAGAGTGGGTTCAAGGTGGGCTAGTGCTATAGGCATATCAAGCTCATTTTGGTTCGGAGAGCCTCGCATTCGTATCCGCTTGAGGCGGTAGATGTGACGAGCGACACTCCGTAGCCGAGGCGCCGCAAACATGCCGCGATGCCGCATCAGGCACTAGGTCGCTTCGGAAGCTATTGGGCGAAACACCCGGAGTCGGCTTGGTCTGGAGGTCCGCGTGTCGACTGATTTCTAGAGGAGCTTTCGTGGCCCGCCCACAGCGCGTCGCTCTATGGAGGGCGCAAGCATGTGAGAATGAGTCTGCGCGAGAGTGTCGAAGGGTTGTCGGCATGACGGTAGATTTGGCGGTAACTTAAAGTTCGAATTCTGAAAATTCCTTTTTAATCAGGATGTTCAGATCGAAATTCGAGTCCACCCATACCACCACGGCGCAGCACGCAACCCCGCTCCTGGCGGGGTTTTTCGTTTCTCCTCCCGCGGATGCCGGCATGGACATCTTCAAGGTCTTCACCATCGAGGCCGCGCACCGGCTGCCCAACGTGCCCGAAGGCCACAAGTGCGCGCGCGTGCACGGGCATTCGTTCCGGATCGAGTTGCACGCCTCCGGCGAACCGGATCCGCACCTGGGCTGGATCATGGATTTCTCCGAGCTGAAGGCCGCGTTCCAGCCGCTCTACGACCAGTTGGACCACCATTACCTCAACGATGTCGAGGGGTTGGCCAACCCGACCAGCGAACGCCTGGCCACGTGGATCTGGGAGCGGCTGAAGCCGCTGGTGCCTTTGCTGTCGGAGGTCGTGGTACACGAAACCTGCACGTCGGGTTGTCGCTATCGTGGCCCGGGCTGACCGTCGAAACCCTAATGATTGACAATCATTCGCGTTTGAGATCAAATCGCGTCCTCGATCTTGCGAGTGGTGCGATGTACGTCTGCATCTGCAATGGCGTCACCGAGCAGCAGGTCCGCGATGCCGCGGAGGCCGGTTGCGCATCGGTGGCCGAACTGACCATGCGCACCGGTGCCGGCGCCAACTGCGGTTCCTGCATCGGCCTGGCTGCCGACCTGCTGGAGGAACACCGGGCGCGACGCGCCTTGCCGTTGCCCATCCTGGCCCAGGCCGCCTGATCCGACTCGCAGCCGCGTGCTCCGCGTTTGCCATCGATCCGTGAAGAGGCAAGGTGGGTGCCAGCGTGACGCGAGGCATGATGCGGACGATTCGCGTTTCGCCGCCGATCGGGTGTAACCGCTAGATTGCCAGCACTCCCCGCACACGGACTGCAGCCATGAAGGGCGACGCCAAGGTCATCGAATTCCTCAACAAGGCGCTCTACAACGAGCTGACCGCCATCAACCAGTACTTCCTGCACGCCAAGATGCTGAAGAACTGGGGATTGAAGGAACTCGCCGAACACGAATACCACGAGTCGATCGACGAGATGAAGCATGCGGACGCCCTGTCCGAGCGCATCCTGTTCCTCGACGGCCTGCCCAATTTCCAGGCACTGGGCCGCCTGCGCATCGGCGAGAACCCGCTGGAAGTATTGCGCGCCGACCTCGCCCTGGAACTCGAGGCGATCCCGCTCCTGCGCGAGGCGATCGCGCATTGCGAATCCGTCAACGATTTCGGCAGCCGCAAGCTGTTCTCCGACATCCTGGTGTCGGAGGAAGAACACGTCGACTGGATCGAGACCCAGTTGTCGCTGATCGAGCGGATCGGCGAACCCAACTACCTGGCGCAGCAACTCGACAAGGGCTGATCGCCCGGGACGTCAGGCCTTGTCCAGCTGCGCCTGCAGCGCGGCGCGGACCTGGGCGAATTCGCCGACGATGCGCGCCACTGCGGTCGCCGGCTGGGTCAGGGTGCCATCGCGGGCACCGTGTTCCAGGTCGCGCGCGGCATCGGACAGCGTGGTCGCGCCGACATTCGCACTGGACGACTTGAGCGTGTGCGCCGCCACCCGCAACGCGATCGGGTCGTTGCCCACCGCCGCGCGTTCCAGTTGGGCGATCAGGCGCGGTGCGTCTTCCAGGTAGACGGCGACGATCTTGTCGACTTCGCCGCCGAGAACTTCGCGCAATTCATCGAGCACGGACGCATTGATCACCACCGGCGAGCGGGCGGCGATCTGCTCGATCGGCGGCAGGGTCGCCGGCACCACCATGCTGACCCCGCGCCAGCGTTCGATGCAGCGCTCCAGGTCGTTGCGGGTGACCGGCTTGGCCAGGTAGTCGTCCATGCCGGCGTCCAGGCACTTCTGGCGGTCGCCGGCCATGGCGTTGGCGGTCATCGCCACGATCGGCACGCGGTGGTCGGCGTTGCGCTGTTGTTCCAGTTCGCGCCAGCGGCGGGTGGCGCTGTAGCCATCGAGCACCGGCATCTGGCAGTCCATCAGGACCATGTCGAAGCCGCCGGCCTCCAGTTTTTCCAGTGCGACCTGGCCGTTGCCGGCGGTGTCGCATTCGGCGCCCAGGACCTGCAGCAGGCGCTGCGCGACCATCAGGTTCACCGGGTTGTCTTCGACCAGGAGGATCTTCGCCTTGCGTTCCGGATCCGGTGGCGGCGCCTTGGCCGCGGGTGCGGGATGTTGGTCGTGGCGCGCCCAGGACACGCCGGAGGCCGACAGTACCGAACGCAGGTCGGCGTCCTCGGCATTGCGCGGGATCACGATCGCCGAGACCGGCAGGTCAAGCGAGGTGGCATCGTCGCCGCGCAGGTAGACCAGGCGCGCGTCGCCGTACTGGTTCTTGCGCTCCATGTTGCGGGACAGCGACACGGCGGTACTGCGGATGCTGCCCAGGTCGGCCAGCACCACCGAATACGACCACGGTTCGCCCTGCGAGGACGCCTGGCGCAGGCGTTCCAGCGCATCGTGGGTGTTCTCCACCGCAGTGACGCGCAGCCCCCAGTTGGGCAGGAGCAGGGTCAGGCGCATGCGCAGGCGCTGGTCGGTGGTGATCAGCAATACGCGGCCGCCATGCAACTCTTCAGGCTGCAAGGGCATGTCGCCCTGCACCTTGAGCAGCGGGATCTCGAACCAGAAGGTGGAGCCGTGGCCCAATTCGGACTCCAGCCCGATCCGTCCGCCCATCAGGGTCACGATGCGCCGGCAGATGGCCAGGCCCAGGCCGGTCCCGCCGTAGAGCCGCGTGGTGGAGGCATCCGCCTGGGTGAAGGCGCGGAAGAGCTTTTCCTGGGCGGCGGGTTCGATGCCGATGCCGGTGTCCTGCACTTCGAAGCGCAACTGGTGCTGGGCCGCGGTTTCGCGCAGGCGCTTGACATGCAGGGTGATGCTGCCGCGCTCGGTGAACTTGACCGCGTTGCTGATCAGGTTGCTCAGGATCTGCCGCAGGCGTACCGGGTCGCCGCGCACCGGCAGGCGCACCGACGGATCGATGTTGAGCACCAGGCGCAGGCCCTTGGCCTCGGCGGTCCGCTCCATCAGGGTCAGCACGCTCTGCATCAGGTCGCGCAGGTTGAAGCCTGTGGTTTCCAGGTCGAGCCGGTCGGCTTCCAGCTTGGAGTAGTCCAGGATGTCGTCGACGATCCGCAGCAACTGCTGGGCGGAGGCGGTGGCGGTGCGCAGCAGCTCGTGCTGGTCCGGGGCCAGCCGCGAATGCGAGAGCAGGTCGAGCATCGGCACGATGCCGTTGAGCGGGGTGCGGATCTCGTGGCTCATGGTGGCCAGGAATTCCCCCTTGGCCATCACCGCCGATTCCGCTGCCTGCTTGGCCTTTGTCAGTTCGTCCTCGAGCTGGGTATGGCGGTCGATCTCCTGCTGCAGGGCACTGATCTCTGCCGCACCGCGGCGGTTGAGGTCGGCCTGGTCATGCAGTTCGCGTTCGCGGCGGTGTTCCGCGAAGGCCATCGCGGTGCTGCCGAACAGGGCGAGGAAGGCCAGCACCAGGCCGGTGCCTTGCCACGGGCCCTGCACGCCGAGCTGTGCGGCGAGCAGGGACAGGGTGGCACCCGCAGCCGCGCCGAGCGCAAGCCAGCGGGCGGTGAGGAGGTTGAAACCGCGTTCGTCGCCGGAAGTCACAGGGTTGCGTGCTGGAAGTCGAAGTCGAGGGCCTGCTCGGCGCGTTGTACCAGATTGCCCTGGATGAAATCGATGCCGCCCATCCACAGCGCGGCCGCGGCCTGCGGATCCTCCACCGCCTGGCCGATCACTTGCAGGCCGAGCCGGTGCGCGCGGTCGATGACTTCGCGCATCTCGTCGCGCAACTCCGGCGGCAGCGGCTGGCGCGCAAAATCGGCGGCCAGGCGCAGGTAGCCCAGCGGCAATTGCTGCAGCAGCATGTCGGCATCCGCGCCGTGGCGGTACTGGCTCAGGCAGAACTGCACGCCAGCGGGCACCATGCGTTCGCAGAACTGGCGCAGCAGCATCGAATGCACCAGCGCGTCGTCCAGGCGGATGTCCACCACCAGCGACGTGCCCTCGACGCTGGCCTGTTCCAGTGCATGCACCAGCCAGCCCGAGTAGGCGTCCTGCGCGAGGGTGCGCGGCGACTGCGAAACGAACAGGCGCATCGGCTTGCTCTCGGCGCGGCGCTTCTGCAACAGCACCAGCGCGCGCTCCATGACCCAGCGGTCCAGGGCGGGCAACAGCCCGGATGCTTCCGCGACGGGCAGGAAGTCACGGGCCATCTGCTCCACGCCCTTGGCATCCCGCATCCGCACCAGTACCTGGAACTGTGCGTCCTCGCCGCCTGCCACCGCGACCACCGGCTGGAAGGCCAGGTGGATGAGGTCGGCCGCGCCGGACAGCGATCCACGCAGGGCATCGGCGATCCCGCCAGTAGGTGGGGCAACGTCCGGCGGCGGCACGTAGGCGGCGATGCCGATCACCTGCTCGCGCGCGATGCGCACGGCGTCCTCGGCCGCGGACAGAACCGCGCCGCCGTCGGCGAAGCCGTGCGACAACGCGGCATAGCCGATCGCGCAACGCAGCCGCAGCGGTTCCTGCTCGACGTGGAAATCGTGGTAGCCGATACCGTCGCGCAGGGTGCGCGCATAGGCATCGAGCTGGCCGGGCTGCAGGTCCGGCGCCAGCACCAGGAACGCGTTGTCGCTGAGGCGCGCCGCGGCCTTGCCCTTGGTGATGGTGCCCAGCAGGCGCCCGGCATCGTTCATCAGCGATTCGAAGCCGGCGTAACCGTAGCGGTTGCGCAGGGCGACCGCATTACCCATCTCGACCAGCAGGGCACCGCCGGTAGTGGACGGGATGCTGGCACCGAGCTTCTGCATCAACGCCGCACGGGTGAACAGTCCGGTGACCGGATGGTGTTCGGGCTCGGCCACGGCCTGGCGGTTCTGCGCGGCGCGGGCGCGGCGCACGCGGCTCTGCACGGCAGCGATCAGGTGGCGCGGGCGCACCGGCTTGAGGATGAAGTCGTCGGCGCCGAGTTCAAGCACCTCCAACTGGCGATCCGGATCCTGGTCGCCGGTGAGGAACACCACCGGGATCTGCTCGAAGCGTGGATGTTCGCGAATCTGCACGGTAAGGGTGGTGCCGCTGGTGCCGGGCATGTGCAGGTCCATCAACACCAGGTCGGGCGCGAACTGTTCCATCGTCGCCATCAGCCGTTCGGGCGCCGATACCACCTCCGCCAGCATCCCGGCGCCACGCAGGATCGCCTCAGCGAACAGCGCCTGGCTGCGGTCATCCTCGACGATCACGACCCGGTACGGATCGGTCTTGTCGTTTTCGGTCGCCGGTTCGGCGGACATGGTCATGGCTTACCCCTGGAGATGCCCTTGCAAGCGGCATCCGTCGAACGATTCTGACGAAAAAAGCGTTGGCTGGAGGTCATCGTGCCAGCGCTCAAGCGAGTTCCGGCCGCGGTGCGCGACGGAACAGCCGGCGCCACAACCACCATACGGAAAAGGCGAACAGCAGGCTGATCGCCACTACGATCGCCAAGGCTAACCACGGATGGGTGAAGGCCAGGGCGAGGCCGCCGACCACCGCGGCGTCCTCGGTCACCGATGCGGTCCAGTTGCTGACCGGCTCCGGCGAGGTGTTGAGCAGGGCGCGCGAGCCGGCCTTGATGACGTGGCTGGTCAGTGCCACGCCGGCGCCGGTGGCCAGCATGCCGGCCCCGAGTTCTCCGTCGGGCGACATCGCCGCCGCGGCCAGGAATGCGCCCACCGGCACCCGCAGGACGGTGTGCAGCAGGTCCCAGATCGAATCCACGCCGGGGATCTTGTCGGCGAAGAACTCCGCCGCGGCCAGGGAGCCCGCCGTCCCCAGGACCCAGGCCGATTGGGTGGCCTGCAGCGCATCCGGCAATTGCAGCCAGCCGAGCGCGCCGGCCAGGCCCACGCCGAACACGGTCAGGTACACGCGCACGCCTGCCAGCCAGGCCAGCAACACGCCGATGGCGAACAGATGCGATTGTTCCAGCTCCATCCCGCAGCCCAGGCGATGCCCGGTGGCACCCTCCACCGCAGTCTATACGGCGCTGCGGCTTGACGCAGGCTCGGACGCGGTGCGATACCACGCCCATGTCGACACCGCATGCCCCGCCGCACCAGCGCGACACCGGCCATCCACGCATGGCCCTGCTGCTGCTGGTGCTGGCGTCGGTGGCGTTCGGCGGTTGGGGCGCGTGGCGCAGTTTCGGCCCGCAACCCGCGAATGCCGGCGAGCGGCTGCGCGACCAGGGCGACCGGATCGAGGAACTGGAGCAGCAGGTCGCCACCCTGACCCGCTCCGACCAGATCAGCCGGCAAGCCAATGCCGACCTGCAGGGCACGCTCGCGGAGCGCGATGAGGAAATCGCCAGCCTGCGCGCGGACATCGCCTTCTACGAGCGCTTCGTCGGGGCCACCGCGCAGCGCCACGGCCTGAGCCTCCACGAACTCGTGCTGGAGCCGCAACGCGACCCGCAGCTCTGGCATTTCGTCGCCACCCTCACCCAGAACCTGAACCGTGGCGCGGTCAGCACCGGCAAGCTGCAACTGTCCGTGGAAGCCAGCGAGGACGGACGCATGCGCAAGCTGGCCTGGAGCGAGCTGCGCCAGCAACAGAACGCACCGGGCGTCGATTACTCGTTCAAGTATTTCCAGCAGGTGGAGGGCGACATCGTCCTGCCGCCGGGGGTCAAGCCGGTGCGCCTGATCGCGCGCCTCGTGCCGGCGTCCGGTCCGCCGGTGGAGCAGAGCCTGACCTGGGGCGAGGCGACATCGCCTGCTGGCGCCACGATGCCCGCCACGCGCTGATCCACGGTTGAATCGCGCGGCCTCGCGCCCCATCCTGACCGGATGGAACAGTCCCTGCACCCGCTGCCCGGCGTCCTCGCCGCCCCGACCACGCCGCCGACCACGCCGATGCAGTTCACCGCCGCGGCCGCGGCGAAGGTGCGCGAACTGATCGCCGAGGAAGGCAATGCCGACCTCAAGTTGCGCGTCTACATCCAGGGCGGCGGCTGTTCCGGCTTCCAGTACGGCTTCGAATTCGATGAAGGCCAGAACGAGGACGACCTGCCCATCGTCACCGATGGCGTGACCCTGCTGGTCGATCCGCTCAGCCTGCAGTACCTGATGGACGCCACCGTCGATTACACCGAGTCGCTGACCGGCGCGCAGTTCGTGATCCGCAACCCGAACGCGAAGACCACCTGCGGTTGCGGCAGCAGCTTCACGGTGTGAGGAGGAAAGGGGGCCAGAGTCACTTTTCCCACGCGATCCCCGCGTGCCGATTCCGTGGGCAGGCAAAGTGACTCTGACCCCCTTTCCTTTTTCGTTCGTCGATGGCGCGCTCGATCGCGCCGACCACCTGCGCGGCGATGCCGACGCCCTGCAGGCGCTATGGCCGCAGGCGCAGGTGATCGTGCTGGACACGGATGGCCGTGCCTTCGCCGATGCCGATCGCGGCTTGCTGGCGCTGGACGCTGCCGCGCTCGGCAATGGCCCCGGCACCATGACCTTCCTTGGCCTGCGCGAGGGCCAGGCGTGGTTCTTCGCTGATGCCAGCACCCTCGCGGCCTCCGCGCCGGACCGCATTGACCTGCGTCGCGCCGCCGCCCAATGGCCGGCCTGGCAGGCCACCCTGTTCGCGCAGGCGCGCGCGCTGCAGCACTGGCACCAGCGGCATCGCCACTGCAGCGCCTGCGGCGGTCGGTTGCGCTTCATCCGCGCCGGCTGGCTGGGCCGCTGCGAGGCCTGCAACAGTGAGCACTATCCGCGCACCGACCAGGCGGTGATCGTCGCGGTCACCGATGGCGAGCGGCTGCTGCTGGGACGCCAGGCGAGCTGGCCGCCGCGACGCTGGTCGGTGGTCGCCGGCTTCGTCGAACCCGGCGAAACCCTGGAGCAGACCGTGGTGCGCGAGGTGCACGAGGAAACCGGCGTGCGCGTGCATGCGCACACGGCGCGTTACGTCGCCTCACAGCCGTGGCCGTTCCCCGGCTCGCTGATGCTGGGCTTCATCGCCAACGCCGAACCCGATGAGCCGGTGGCCGAAGAAGAACTTGAGGCTGCGCGCTGGTTCTCCGCCGATGAAGTGCGCGTGGGCCTGGCCAACGATTGGGCGAGCGCTGATGCCGAAGGCGAGGGCATCGTGTTGTCCTCGCCGATCTCGATCGCCCGCCACGTGATCCACGCGTGGCTGGCGGAGCACGACGCGCGCGCCGCGTCGTAGCGACATCGCGCAGTAAAATCGGGCGATGTCCGCCACGTTGCTCGCCGTCATCATCGCGCTGGCCATCGGCCACCTGGCGCCGGGCATCGCCAATGGCCTGCGCCAGTTCGGCTGGTATCGCAACTGGCTGCAATGGCTCAACGCGCAATTCCCCGAAGACAGTTTCTGGCGCGGTCGCTGGGGCATCGCGCTGGCACTGGTCGTGCCGTTGCTCGTCGCGGGCCTGTTGCAGGTCGCGCTGGACCAGCCGCTGTGGGGCTTCGTCGGCCTGCTGTTCGACATCGTCCTGCTGTTCTGGTGCTGGGGCCCGCGCGACCTCGATCTCGACGTCGCCGCCGTGCTCGACGCGCCCGACGCCACGTCGCGCCGCGCCGCCGCGGCACGCCTGTATCCGCCCGGCGTCGATGCGCCGCTCGATGGCGCCTCGCTGGTCGAGGCCGTGTTCCGCAATGCGCAGCGGCGCTGGTTCGGCGTGCTGTTCTGGTTCTGCGTGCTGGGCCCGTTCGGCGCACTGCTGTATCGCCTGAGCGTGCTCGCCGCCGAGCAGGACGCCGACGTCATGCCATCCGACACCCTGCACGGCGCGCGCGTCTGGCTGTCGCTGCTGGAATGGCCGGTGACCCAGTTGATCGCGCTGGGGCTGGCGCTGGTCGGCAATTTCGACAGCGTGCTCTCGGCGTGGCGGCAGGACGATGCCTTCGGCCTGGACAGCCGCCTGTTGCCGAACGCCGCCCGCGCCAGCGTGCGCAGCGAGATCGCCGAAGAAGTGGCCGACTACACCGAGTCCGGCATCCCGGCCTCCACCGCACTCACCGAAGTCTTCGGCGAACTGCCGGAACTGCGCGATGCGATGAACCTGGCCTGGCGCGTGCTGGTGCTGTGGCTGGCGGTGATCGCGCTGTTCGTGGTGGCGGGTTGGGTGGGTTAGGCCGCATCCCCGCGCAACGCCCGCACCTTCGCCTCCAGCAATTCCGCCGTCGCCGTCGCGCCATCCACCGGCTCGCCGGCCACCACATCCACATGCGCGCGCAAACGCCGCGGTACCCGCATGCGATCCAGCGTGCCGCCTTCCTTCGCGTTCGCGCGGCGGCTCCACATGCTGCCCCACATGTTGCGCAGGGCCATCGGCACCACCGGGACGACCTGGCCGCGCGCGGCGGCGCGTTGCAGGATGCGTTCCACGCCGGACTTGAAGGGCGCGATGTCGCCGTCCTTGGTCAACGCGCCCTCCGGGAAGATGCAGACCAGTTCGCCCTCGGCCAGGACCGCATCGACCTCGTCGAACGCGCGCTGCATCAACTCCGGGTTCTCGCGTGCGCCGGCAATCGGGATCGCCTTCGCGGTCCTGAAGATCCAGCGCATCACCGGGATGTTGAAGATCCTGTAATACATCACGAAGCGCGCCGGCCGCGGAATGCTGGCGGACAGGATCAGCGCATCCATGTAACTCACGTGGTTGCAGACCAGCAGCGCCGCGCCTTCGTCGGGCACGTTCTTCTCGATGCCGTGCAGCTTGAGCCGGTACAGGCCGCGCACCAGCAACCAGCTGAGGAACCGCATCAGGAATTCGGGGACGATGCTGAAGATCCATGCCGCCACCACGATGCTGGCGACGCCCAGTGCCAGGAACAGCTGCGGGATGCTCCAGCCCAGGAGCTGTTGCAGGGCCACGCCACCCAATGCCGCCGCGACGATGAAGACCGCGTTCTGGATGTTCATGCCGGCGATCACGCGTGACAGTTCGTCCTTCGGCGTGCGGCTCTGGATCAGCGCAAACAGCGGCACCACGAAGAAGCCGGAGAACAGGCCGATCCCGGCCAGGTCCAGCACCACCCGCCACGCACCCGCCTGCTGCAGGAACGGCCCGACATCCAGGCCCTTCGCCGCGATCGCCGGCGCGAAGCCAAGGTGCAGGATGCAGGCGCTCATGCCGATCGCGCCCAACGGCACCAGGCCGATCTCCACCGTGCGCGCGGAGAGCTTTTCGCACAGCAGCGAGCCCGTGCCCACGCCGATCGAGAACACCGCCAGCGCGAACACGTACAGCGTCGGCGTGCCGCCCAGGTGGGTCTCCGCATACACCGGCAGGTTGCCGGTGAGCACCGTGCCGGTGAACCAGAACCAGCTCACGCCCAGGATGGAATTGCGCACCGCCAGTTGCTTCTTCGCCAGGCGCAGGATGGCGAGCGATTCCGGGATCGGGTTCCACTGCACCTCCAGGTCGGGCGCGGAGGCCGGCACCGCCGGGATCATCCGGCTCAACACATTGCCCGCGATCGCCAGCAGGATCACCGCGACCGCCGCGGCCTGCGTGCCGTGTTCGCCGGCCACGGTGAAGATCAACCCACCGAACAGCATGCCCAGCAGCACCGCGATGCTGGTACCCATCTCCACAAGGCCATTGCCGCCGGTCAGTTCCTCCGGCTTCAGCACCGACGGCAGGATCGAATACTTCACCGGCCCGAACAGCGTGCTCTGCACGCCCGTGGCGAACAGCGCGAACAGCAGCACCCGCATGTCCTGCAGCAGGAAGCCCACCGCCGCCAGCGACATGATCGCGATCTCCATCGCGGTGGTGATGCGGATCAGCTTCGACTTCTCGGTGCGCTCCGCGAACTGGCCGGCGATCGAGGAAAACAGGAAGTACGGCAGGATGAACACCGCCGGCGCCAGCTGGGTGTAGGTGCCGCGCGTGGTCTCGTCCAGCAGCCCTGCCGCCGCCATCACCCCCAGCAGCCCGATGATCGCCTGCCGGAACACGTTGTCGTTGAACGCGCCCAGCGCCTGCACCGTGAAGTACGGCAGGAAGCGGCGCTGCTTGAGCAGGTCGAACTGGCTGTGGCCGGACATGCGGGGCTCCGAGGTTTTGCGGAGTCTAGCGGAGGCCGGTCACGAACCCATGCGGCGCATACGTTCCCGCAGGAAGTCCGCCACTTCAGGATCGGTGCAATAGACGTAGCAACCTTTCATCCCTCGCGTCATCAGCGTGCGATAGGTATTTCGGATGATCCTGTCGAGTCGTTCGCGGGTACCTACCGGATCGCGCTTCGTGAGTGCCTTCCATCCGCGTATGGATCGATCCATTTTCGAGCGGCCAGCCGGGTTCGTCATCAAAGCCCCATTCGCCATGGCGAAATCGGGGCCAATGATCACGCCGACATAGTCGAGCTCCAAGCCTTGGCAGGTATGGATGCAGCCGATCTGTTCAATCGAATCCCGTGCGGTGATCCACAGGCTACCGTCGCTTCCAAGGTTCCATTGCCTGCTGAAGCCCGACGCCGGGAGGACGATGTCGTATGCATCGCGATTGCGCTTGCTCTTCCAGTCCCAGCAATAGCCAGCGACCAAGCGGGACTTGTTACTGCCGTTGCGCTCGCGGATAAGACGATCCAACTCGGCAGGGCTATCAACGACGCGGAAGTCGTAAGTGCCTGGAACCAGGTCCGGGTTGGCGGTCTCGCGAACGCCGAGCACATCGTCCAACCATGCCAGGTAGCCATCCGAGCCTGCGCAACGGAACTGCGATGCCAACGCGAGGTGGGTGACATCGGCGCCGAGATGGCGTGCCCAGCGGTCGATCTCGGCCGAATGCCCGATGTCCGCCAAGGTCACCATCTGGTCGTCATCGCAAAACAGGATCGTGCACTTCGCCGCGGCAATGAGTTCCTTGATCTGGTTCTCCCCCAGATTGCCGTAAAGGCCGCTCTTTTCGTTCAAACGGTGCGCTTCGTCGACGATCAACGCGTCGAACAGGTCCGCTTCGGTGTCGATGAACGCTCCCGAGCTGCCGAACATCATCGAGATCTCGGCCTGCTTGCGCTGGCCCTTGAGTTTCTGCGCGTACACCGCGCGCGGCGCCGCATTCTTGGAGATGTATTTCGCCAGCAATCCTTGCCTGGTCAGCGCCACCATCAGGTTGATCGCGACGACCGACTTTCCCGTCCCGGGGCCGCCTTGCACGATCACGACCTGTTTGCGCGTGGGGTTCACCATGGCGGCCTTCGCCAGGCAGGTCTCGTAGACCACCTTCTGGTCGTCGACCAGGACGAACTCGCGATTCCCGCGCAGCATGCCGGACAAGCTGTCGGCGAGCATTTTCGATGGACGAATGCGACCGTGTTCGATCCGGTAAAGCGCTTGCGCATCGTCGCCGTCCTTGACGTGCTGCTTGATGAAATCCTGCAGCTTCCGGCGTTCACTCGGGCCACGCAGGAAGAGCGGTGCCTTGTCGATGTAGGGCGCGTAGCGTGCCGCATCGATGATGCCATCGCGATGGTGGTTGTGCAGGTACGCACATGGGTTCAATCCGATCCCGCCCCCATGCACGGCCTCGTTGAAGCCTTCCAACAGCGCGGCATACGACCAAGCCTGGTAGCAGGGGTGGATGCCTTCGATGTCGGCGTGGCCGCCGCGGTTGGCGATCACCAATCCATCCCTGTCCGAAACGCGTGAAGTCGACCATTGCTTGAGCTCGACGATGATCACGCGGGGATCGCCCGACCCGGATGTGCCAGAAAGGACGAAATCGATGCGCTTGGCGGTTTGCGGGATGCCCAGTTCCACGCCCACGCCCATCGACCCCGGCATGTCGTCGTCCGCCAGCACGTCCGCCATTTGCATGATGGAATTGCGCCACGCGCGGTACTCTGCATCCGGCGCGTACCTTCCCGTGCGTTCGAGGAATGCCTTCGCGATGATGTCCTCGATCGGGCTGCGTTCCACGTCTTCGAGAAAGCGCTGGCGGGTCGAGTGGTAGACGATCACATGTACGGCATCCTCGTGGTCAGCCACCTGTGTACGTGCAGTCGTGGCAGCCTGCAAGCGAGGGGGCGCGACGCCGCGTGCATCGTGGTTCAATCGACCCTGACGCCGCCACGCCCCGGAGCCCGCCATGACCACCCGCCCCAAGCCAGCGCACGACGACGGCCAGCGCCGGCTGGCGGTGCTGATCGATGCCGACAACGCGCAGGCGTCGGTGATCGAGGGTCTGCTGGCGGAGGTGGCCAAGTACGGGCTGGCCAGCGTGAAGCGGATCTATGGCGACTTCACCTCGCAGCAGCTGGGGCAGTGGAAGAAGGTGCTGCTCAAGCATTCGATCAGCTCGGTGCAGCAGTTCGCCTACACGGTGGGCAAGAACGCCACCGACAGTTCGCTGATCATCGATGCGATGGACCTGATGTACACCGGCCGTTTCGATGGCATGTGCCTGGTCACCAGCGACAGCGATTTCACCCGCCTGGCGCAGCGCCTGCGCGAGGAGGGGCTGACCGTGTACGGTTTCGGCGAGCGCAAGACGCCGGATGCATTCGTGCAGGCCTGCGACAAGTTCGTCTACACCGAGGTGCTGCGCGCGCAGGAAGCGACGCCAACGCCCGCCAAGCCGGTGCAGAAAGCGGCGAAGAAGGTCGCGGCCAAGTCCCCGCGGGCGCAGGGCAAGCCCGCTGCCGCGGCACCCGTGGCGAAACCCGCGGGGCCGCTGCCGTTGCCGCTGGAGCTGATCCGCCAGGCGATCGAGGAGGCCTCCGACGACGAGGGCTGGGCGCACCTGGGCACGATGGGCAGTTACCTCAACAAGGTCAGGCCCGACTTCGACCCGCGCCTGTACGGGCAGAAGAAGCTCAGCGACCTGCTGCGCCAGCATCCGCGGCACTTCAAGGTGGAGGAGCGCGGATCCGCGGCGACGGGTGGCAAGGCGTTGTACGTCAGGGCGGTGTAGCGGGCAAAGACCTCGGCGAACTCCGTCGGGGCTGAAGCCCCTCCCACAAAAGCAGGGTTGAGGTGGATGCGATGAAGCTCGAAAAAGTCTTCGCCATGAAATGGGCCAGCCTGTACCCGATGTACGTGAAGAAAGCCGTGGCCAAGGGCCGCAACGCGGATGAAGTGGACCAGGTCATCCGCTGGCTGACGGGTTACACGCCGGCCGGGCTGCGCAAGCAGAACGAGGGCGACGCCGATCTGGAAACCTTCTTCGCCAAGGCACCGAAGTACAACCCGAACGCGCACCTCGTCACCGGGGTGGTCTGCGGGGTGCGGGTGGAGGGCGTCGAGCACCCGCTGATGCGCCAGATCCGGCAGCTGGACAAGCTGGTGGATGAACTGGCCAAGGGCAAGGCGATGGAGAAGATCCTGCGGAGGTGAGAGCCCCGCGGTTCCACGCAAGGAGTTCTGCGAGGTGCCAGTCCGGCGCTTCGCTCGCTATTCCGTCCATGGAGCAAGTGACATGGAGTTTGTCCGTTATGTCAGTCGCGACGACGTGCTGCGCGATTTCGGCGCGCGCACCCGAGCATTGAGGCTGTCACGCAACCTGAGCCGCGAGAGAGTCGCCCGGGAGGCTGTCATTCCGATGCGTAGCCTGGCCCGCTTCGAGAGCGGCGAGCGGTCGTTGGACCTGATCGACTTCTTGCGCCTGTGCCTTGTGTTGGGTTTGCGCGATCGCGTTCCGGAATGGGCGCCTGAGCTTCCTGTGCTGGAGATTGCTCGCACACACCGTGGCTCGCAACCCAGAAGGCGGGCGACCAAGCGTGGGGAACCCGATCCGGATCCACATGAAGAGCCTGAAAAGTATTGGGCGCAGGTGCGCTGGATCTGGGAACCCTGAGGATTTTGATGTGGCTAAGTGTTGACACTTGTCATCAACTGTCTGCTAATGGCCACATGAGAGCGCGTCACGCCCCTCCTGCCGGCCGAGAACGAGTCCTGACCTTGGCAGGTCGCCCGCAAGGGGTTGCCTCGCGTGAGCTCGCGAAGGTCGGCATTCATCGCCAAGTGCTGACCCGACTGGTGGCCAGCGGCGAGATCGTGCGGGTAACGCGAGGTGTGTATCGGCTAATGGACATGCCGGCGGGGGAACACCATGGGCTGGCGCTGGCGTCGCTGGCGATGCCGAACGGCGTGATCTGCCTGCTTAGCGCACTGCAGTTCCACGGGCTGGGCACGCAGCTGCCGCACGAGGTCTGGATCGCCGTGGATCGACGCACGCGCCGACCGCGCCTGCAGTACCCGCCGTTACGGGTGCTGCGCTTCGGCGGGGCGGCGCTGACCGAAGGCGTGGAGCGCCATCGCCTAGAAGGGCGAGAGGTTCCGATCTACGGGATCGAGAAGACGCTCGCGGACTGTTTCAAGTACCGCAACAAGATTGGGCTGGAGGTGGCGCTGGAAGCGCTGCGCGAAGCGCGCCGGGAACGCCGGATCAGCCTTGACACGCTGTGGCACTTCGCCAAGGTGGATCGCGTCGCTAACGTCATGCGCCCGTATCTGGACGCTGTCGCATGACGTCGGCGAGGGCTGCATCGATCCATGCCCGCTTGCTGAATCTGGCGCGGGAGCGGGGGTGAGGACTTCAACCTGATCGTGGTGCGCTATGCCACGGAGCGCTTCCTGTATCGACTCTCCACGATCCAGGCCGTACGGGATGCCTTGTGGCTCAAGGGCGCGATGCTGTTCGATCTCTGGTTCGACATGCCGCATCGGCCCACGCGGGATGCGGATTTCCTCGGTTTCGGGCTGATCGACGTCAACCTGCTGGCGGGCACCGTGCGGGAAATCTGTGGTGTGGCGGTGGACGATGGCATGGTGTTCGACCCGATGTCGGTCGTGGTGGACGATATCCGCGAGCATGCGCGTTACGGTGGTTTGCGCGTGCGCCTCAAGGGGACTTTGGGCAATGCGCGATGCGTGGTCCAACTGGACGTGGGCTACGGCGATGCGGTCACCCCGGGACCGGAGGACGTGGCCTATCCGACCTTGCTGGATGACATGCCTACCCCACGCCTGCATGTCTATCCGCGCGCCACCGTGGTCGCAGAGAAACTTGAGGCCATCGTCAGCCTTGGCATGGCCAACAGTCGCCTGAAGGACTACTCCGACCTGCGCGCTTTGGCGCGGGAGGGTGCATCGGATGAGCGGCAATTGGCGCAGGCCATCGCAGCCACGTTCGTGCGGCGCGGCACCGCCCTGCCGCAGGGATTGCCGTTGGGCCTGACCGAGGAGTTCGCAAACGACGCCGCCAAGGTGGCGCAGTGGAACGCCTTCCTCGGCAAGAATCGTCTGCACGCCCCTGCCTTGGCCGATGTCGTGGAAGAGCTCGCGCAATTCCTGCGAACGCCGCTGCGCTTGGCCAGAGGCGAGAGCGAGGCATGAACGATTACGTCGATGCGGATGAAAGAGCGCCACACCGGTAGCATCCGCCCATGCGCCCGCGCTTCGCCATGCCCTGGATCCACATCGTCCTGTACGCCGCGTTGCTTGCGGGCGGCACCGTGGCCCTGCAATGGCTGGACTACCAGCGGCTGGTACGCAGCTACCCGTCGGCGATCTACGACGGCTTGCTGGCCACCGGCTTCCTCGCCCTGGGGCTGTGGCTGGGGATGCGCTTGCTGGGTCGGGGTGCCTCGCCGGCAGAGCCGGCCGGCGAAGGCAATCCGCGGGCCGCGGAGGCGCTGGGCATCAGCCCGCGCGAGCTGGAAGTGCTGCAGGAGATCGCCGCCGGACATTCCAACAAGGAGATCGCCTTGCGGCTGCATGTGTCGCCCAATACGGTGAAGACCCACATCGCGCGCCTGTTCGAGAAGCTGGAGGCGCGGCGTCGCACGGACGCCCTACGCAAGGCGCGCGAGCTCGGATTGGTGCCGTAAGCGCCATCGCGATGGGTGATTCCGACGAAATCACCCTTCCGGGCGATGGACGAATGGCCTGCGTTGGCCCGC
>JAKPQT010000227.1 GCA_029555885.1 Chloroflexota bacterium
CACGATCAAGACGTTCGGGCCGGACCGGGTCAACGGCTTCTCGCCCATCCCGGCCATGTCACAGATTTCGTATGCCGCCGGCTCGCGCTTCCTGACGCTGATGGGCGGGGTGGCGATGTCGTTTTACGACTGGTACTGCGACCTGCCGCCGGCCAGCCCCGAGACCTGGGGCGAGCAGACCGACGTCCACGAGTCCGCCGACTGGTACAACGCGCGCTTCATCGCGGTCATGGGCTCGAACATCAATATGACCCGCACGCCCGACACGCACTTCGTTGCGGAGGTACGCCACGCGGGGGCCAAGCTGACCGTCTTCTCGCCCGATTTTTCCCAGGCCTCCAAGTATGCGGACTACTGGATTCCCGTCCACCCCGGCCAGGACACGGCCTTCTGGATGGCCGTCAACCATGTCATCCTCAAGGAGAACTACGTCGACCGGCAGGTCCCGTACTTCATGGATTACGTCAAGCGGTATACCGACCTGCCCTTCCTCGTGGAGATTCCGGAGTCAGCGACACGGTCCAACGCGCGGGGTGCGCGGCTGCGCGGCGTGCGGCCCGGCCAATACCTGCGGGCCAACCGGCTGGCTGCATACGAGGGCCAGGAGAACGGCGACTGGAAGCTGCTCGTCTGGGATGCCGAGTCCGGCCGGCCGCGCATGCCGAAGGGCACGATCGGCTTCCGCTGGCAGACCGAGAAGGGCCACTGGAACCTCCAGATGGAGGACGGCGCGACCGGCGAGGCGCTGGCGCCGGAGCTGTCCTTCCTCGACCGGCACGACGAGGTCATCCCCGTGGAATTCGACGACTTCACCGGCGACGCCACGCTCAGCCGGGGGGTGCCGGTGCGGCGGGTGGCGACGGCCGGGGGCACAATCCTCGTGACCACCGTCTTCGACCTCATCATGGCGCAGTTCGGCGTGAGCCGCGGGCTGGCGGGCGATTACCCGGTTTCCTACGACGACGAAAGCAACTATACCCCCGCCTGGCAGGAGCAGTTCACCGGCATCCACCGGGACACCTGCATCCGCTATGCGCGCGAGTGGACCAGCAACGCCGAGAAGACGCACGGCAAGAACATGGTCATCATCGGTGCGGGCGCGAACCACTGGTACCACAACAACCTGCTCTATCGCTCGGCCATCGTCGCGCTGATGCTGACCGGCTCGGTCGGGGTCAACGGCGGCGGGCTGGCGCACTACGTGGGCCAGGAGAAGGTCGCCAACCAGGCGTCGTGGAGCGCGGTCGCGTTCGCGGCGGACTGGAAGCTGCCCAACCGCCAGCAGAACACGCCCTCCTTCCATTATGTCCACACGGACCAGTGGCGCTACGAGCGCGGCTTCACCGCCTACGATGTTCTGCCGGGCGAGAAGCAGCGCGAGCACACCATCGACTACCAGGTACGTGCGGTGCGCAAGGGCTGGCTGCCCTTCTTCCCGCAGTTCAACCGCAGCTCGCTGGAGGTTGTCCGCGAGGCGGAGGCCGCGGGTGCGGTCAGCGAGCCGGAGGTCATCCGCTACGTCGTGGACAAGCTCCAGGCCGGCAAGCTGCAGTTTGCCGTGGAGGACCCGGATGCGCCGGAGAACTGGCCGCGCATCTGGTTCATCTGGCGCGGGAACGCGATCGGCACCAGCATGAAGGGCCACGAGTACATGCTGCGGCACTATCTCGGGACCCACACCAACACCACGGCGAGCGAGATGGCGAAGGGCTACACCAGCGAAGTGACCTTCCGCGACGAAGCGCCGACCGGCAAGCTGGACCTCGTGGTGGACCTGAACTTCCGCATGGACACCTCCGCGCTCTACTCCGACCTGGTGCTGCCTGCGGCCACCTGGTACGAAAAGACCGATCTGAACTCGACCGACCTGCACACCTTCGTTAACCCGATGCAGGCTGCGGTGCCGCCTGCATGGGAATCGAAGAGCGACTGGGACATCTACAAGGCTATCGCGCAGCGGGTCAGCGAGCTGGCGCGCAGCCACCTGCCCCGGCCGGTGCGCGATGTGATGGCGATCCCGCTGCAGCACGACACGGTGGACGAGCTGGCCCAGCCCGACACGCGCGACTGGAAGCGCGGGGAGGTGGCCGCAGTCCCCGGCAAGACGATGGGCAAGTTCCGGGTCATCGAACGGGACTACACCCGGCTCTACGAGCAGATGGTCACGCTTGGCCCCGGCGTCGAGGAGAACGGCGTCCTGGCGCACGGCCTCAAGATCCCCGTAGCGGACGAGTATCGCGCGCTCGCAGCGGAACAGGGCCGCAAGCTGGACGGCAAGGTGCTGCCCAGCCTTGTGGATGCACGCGACGTGGCCGAAGCCATCCTCCGGCTGGACCCGGTCACCAACGGCGAGCTGGCGCACCGCGCATTCGAAGAAGAGGAGCACAAGACGGGCCTGAGCCTGGCGCACCTGGCGGCGGGCACGCGCGCCGTGCGCTACAACTTCGCAGACCTCGTCGCCCAGCCCCGCCGGGTGCTGACGACGCCGACGTGGTCCGCCAGCATCAACCAGGGCCGGGCGTATGCGCCCTTCACGCTAAACGTCGAGGAGCTGATCCCCTGGCGCACGTTGACGGGCCGCCAGCACTTCTACCTCGACCACGAGAACTACCTGCAGTGGGGCGAGCACCTGCCCACGTACAAGCCGCGGCCCGACCACACCATGCTCGACGAGACGCAGAACTCGCGCGCCGAAACACAGGGCCAGGGGCCGCAGGCCCACCTGATGCAGTACATGACGCCGCACGGCAAATGGAGCATCCACTCGACCTACTCGGACAATATCCGCATGATGACGCTCTCGCGCGGCAACTACCCCATCTGGCTGAACGACAAGGACGCGGCCGAGATGGACATCGCGGACAACGACTGGGTCGAGCTGTTCAACGACAACGGCGTGTTCGTCCAGCGGTGCGCCATCTCCGCCCGCATCCCGCGGGGCTCGGTGTTCGTGTATCACGCGACCGAGCGCACCATCAGCGTGCCGAAGTCGCCGCTGCGGGGCAAGCGGGCCGGCATGAACAACTCGATGACGCGGGCGCGGCTCAAGCCCTTGCTGATGGCCGGCGGCTATGCGCAGTTCACCTACGCGTTCAACTACTGGGGGCCCACCGGCGTCAACCGGGATACGCACGTCTTCGTGCGCCGGGTGGACAAGGTCGAGTTCTAGAGCTGCGGGTTTACAGGTTGAAGGTCAAAGGTTTCGAATCGCGCACTGGCATAACCTCCAGCAGCAAACCTGCAACCTTCTAACCTTCAACCGGCTGGTGCAGATTTAGTGATGGAGTCAAATTCATGAACGTACGCGCTCACATGAGCATGTTGTTTCACCTCGATAAGTGCATCGGCTGTCACACCTGTTCCATCGCGTGCAAGAACCTGTGGACCGACCGCAAGGGTGCGGAGTACATGTGGTGGAACAACGTGGAGACGCGGCCCGGCACGGGCTACCCGACGCAGTGGGAAGACCAGGAACACTTCCACGGCGGCTGGGAGTATGACGGCGACGGCAAGCTCCGCTTGCGCCTGCACAGCCGGTTGGGCGGGCTGGCGAAGCTCTTCTTCAACCCCGACCTGCCGAGCCTGGAAGACTACTACGAGCCGTTCACCTTCCGCTACGGCGACCTGTTCAGCGCGCCGGAAGGCGACGACCAGCCGACGGCCATCCCCATCTCGCAGGTGACGGGCAAGCCGCTCGATATCGAGACCGGACCGAACTGGGACGACGACCTGGGCGGCTCGCCGCTCTATGCAGCCGGCGACCCCAACCGGCACAACCTGCCGGCGGACGTGCAGGACGCGCTCAGCGAGGTCGAGCGGGTCGTGTTCAACTACATGCCCCGCATCTGCAACCACTGTCTCAACCCGGCGTGCGTGGCGGCCTGTCCCTCCGGCGCGATCTACAAGCGCAGCGAGGACGGCATCGTGCTCGTCAACGAGAACAAGTGCCGGGGCTGGCGCATGTGCGTCGCCGCCTGCCCGTACAAGAAGGTCTTCTACAACTGGAGCACGGGCAAGTCGGAGAAGTGCATCCTCTGCTTCCCGCGCATGGAGACGGGGCAGGCCCCCGCGTGCGCGCACTCGTGCGTGGGCCGCATCCGCTACATGGGCGTGCTGCTCTACGATGCAGACCGCATCCCCGCCGCAGCTGCGGTGCCCGACGACCGTCTGCTGGCTGACTTCATGGACACCATTCTCGACCCATCCGACCCGGCGGTGATTGCCGCAGCGCAGGCCAGCGGCATCGACGACGGCTGGATTGCGGCCGCACAGGAGTCGCCCATCTACAAGTTTGCGAAGGTCTGGCAGATTGCCCTCCCGCTGCACCTGGAATACCGGACGATGGCAATGATGTTCTACGTCCCGCCGCTCTCGCCCGTGATGAGCACGCTGGAGAACGCGCTGACCCGGCTGGACATCAGCAACGAGGTGGTGGATTTCGAGCTGCTCGACCGGCTGGACGCGGCCCGGCTGCCCGTGCAGTACCTCGCCAACCTGTTCAGCGTGGGCGACGAGCAGGTCATCCGTCGCATCCTCCGCAAGCTGTATGCGGTGCGCCTGTACATGCGCCGCAAGACGGTGGAACAAGTGATGGATGCTGACACGCTGGCTGCGCTGGCCGGCGCAGGCTGCACGCAGGAAGAGGCGGAGGCCATCTACCGGCTGACCACGCTGCCTAACCTGGCGGAGCGGTTCGTGCTCCCGCCCTACCATCGTGAGATGGCCGTGGAATCGTGGAAGGACCCGCTCGTCCACAAGGGCGAGGTCGGTGTGGGCTACATCCAGCCCCCGAAGCGAGGTGAGTGATGGGCATCTGTGGACTGCTGGCTGAAGCATTCACCTATCCGCACGGGGCGCTGCTGGCCGAGCTTCAGGCGGGCGTCAAGGACTTGAACCGGCGGCATCCCGCGTATGCCGGGCTGGCGGCCTTCTGCTCGCGCATCGCACGGCTGTCAGTCGAGGAGTGGGAGGAGCTCGCCACCCGCACGCTCGACCTCAGCCCGGCGGCCGCGCCGTATGTGGGCTTTCAAATCTGGGGCGACAGCTACCCGCGCGGCAGCTTCATGTCGAAGCTGAACCGGGCCATGTACGAGCTCGACATCGACCCGGCCGGCGAGCTGCCCGACCACGTCGTGCCGGTGCTGCGCTATCTCGATGCGGCCGCGAACCCGCTGCCCGAGCTGGCCGAGCACCTGCCCGTTGCGGTCACGCGCATGCTCGCGATCCTGCGCGAGAAGGACCGCGACAACCCGTACGTCAGCCTGTACGAGGCGGTGCTCCACGCGGCAGAGAACCTGCGCGTGCAGGCCTAAGGGGGAGGCATCATGGACTGGAACACCCTCTTCTTCGTGGTTCTGCCCTACGTGGCCCTGTTCACCGCGATCATCGTCACGGTCTACCGGGCCATCTACCGCCCGTTCAGCATTTCGAGCCAATCCTCGCAGCTGCTGGAGCGGCGGCGGCTGTACTGGGGCTCGATTTCGTTCCACTGGGGCATCGTCATCATCCTGCTCGGCCACCTCGTCGCCCTGCTCGTGCCCCGCAGCATCGTGCTGTGGAACGCGCACCCGCTGCGCCTCTACCTGTTGGAGCTGACGGGCATCGGCCTGGGTCTGTGGGCGCTCGGCGGGCTGGTCATCCTGCTCTGGCGCCGCGCAACGGTGGACCGGGTGCGCGTGGTCAGCACGCCCATGGACTTTGTCGTGCTGGTGCTGCTGCTGGTCTCCGTCGTGACCGGCCTGATTACGGCCACCTACTACCGCTGGGGCTCCTACTGGTTCACCGGCATCTTCACGCCATACCTGTGGGGCATCCTCACCTTCCGGCCCGATGCTGCGCCGCTCGCGCCACTGCCGTTCACGATCAAGCTCCACGTCTTCAACTTCTACCTGCTGACGCTGGCATTTGCGTTCTCACGGCTCGTTCACATCATCACCTGGCCGCTGAGCTATCTCGTGCGGCCGTGGCAGGTCGTCATCGCCAACCGCCGGCCCGCCGGGCTGAACGACGAGGACGCCGCACGAACGGGCTCGCGCCGGGTTTCGAGGGGAATCTCACGATGAAGTTCCAGGGCACACCCCGCCAGGGCCTGCTGGGCGCGACGGCGGCCTTCTTCATCGGCTTTGCGGCGGTCTCGCTCTTCGGCCCGACCGCCAAGCGACTGCAGGACATCATGGGCCTGACGCCCACGATGGTCGGGTTTCTCGTCGCGATGCCGTCGCTCTCCGGCTCACTCCTGCGCATTCCGTTCGCCGCGTGGGTGGACACGACCGGCGGCCGCAAGCCGATTCTGACGCTGCTCACCATTTCCATCCTCGGCATGGGCGGGCTGACCGGCCTGATGCTGCTGCGCTATCCCGACGGCATGAGCGCGTCGCTCTACCCGCTGCTGCTCTTCCTCGGCCTGTTGAGCGGCTGCGGCATCGCCACCTTCGCGCCGGGGATCAGCCAGGTCTCCTACTGGTTCCCGCAGCACCAACAGGGCGCGGCCCTGGGCACGTATGCGGGCGTCGGCAATCTCGCGCCCGGGCTGTTCTCGCTGGTGCTGCCCGTCGCGCTGACGACGCTGGGGCTGCCCGTCGCGTATGTCTGCTGGTTCGTGCTGCTCGTGGCCGGGGCGGCGCTCTACTTCTTCATCGGGCGCAATTCCTGGTATTTCCAGGCCATAGGGCAGGGCGCGGACCGCGAGCAGGCGCGCACGCTGGCACGCGCGCGGGGCCAGGAGCTCTTCCCGGCCCGCTCCACGAAGGAGAGCCTGCTCATCTCCGCCCGCACCGTCAAGACGTGGCTGTTGACGGCCATCTACTTCACCACGTTCGGCGGCTTCATCGCACTGACCGCCTGGCTGCCGACGTACTGGACGGCGTTCTTCGGCGTCAGCGCGGTGATGGCGGGCGTCTTCACGGCGGTGTACTCGCTCTCGGCCTCGCTGGCGCGCGTGTTCGGCGGCACGATTGCGGACCGTGCGGGTGGGGAGCTCACCGTCAAGGTCTCGCTCCTGGTCATGCTGGCGGGCGCGCTGCTGATGAGCCTCTCGCACGGCCCGGCCCTGTCCGTCGTGGGCACGCTGGTCATGGCGCTGGGCATGGGCACGGCGAACGCGGCGGTGTTCAAGCTCGTCGCCAAGGAGGTCCCGCAGGCCGTGGGCGGAGCATCCGGCTGGGTCGGCGGGCTCGGCGCATTCGGCGGCTTTGCGCTCCCGCCCATCCTGGGCATCTTCGTGCGGCTGCTGGGCGTGCAAGGTTACGCCACCGGCTTCCTGACCTACGTCGTCGTCGGGCTGATTTCGCTCGCGTTCGCGCTACTGTTGAGCCGGTCACGCACCGGCACGCCAGCCATCGCACCCGTCAAGTAAGCTGGTGCGGCTGACAGTGGGAGCGGAGGCATCCTGAGCGGAGCGCAGTGCAACGCAGCGGAGTCGAAGGATGCTCCGCCCTGGCCGCCCCTTCGACTGCCGCTCAGGGTACTCCGTTAGTGGACACACCCGAGTAAGAACTGCTGGAGGAACCCATGCCTGCACAGCCGGATATCACCGAACTCCTGGCACAGTCCTCCCGGCGGCACAGCCACCTCTGCCCCCGCCAGGTGCTGGGCGTGCGCCTCGGGCTGGCCGGGGCGACCGCGCTCGACCTGCCCAGCCCGCGCCGCGACAAGCGCCTGCTCGTCATCCTGGAGACCGACGGCTGCTTTGCCGATGGCATCGAGGCCGCGACCGGCTGCACGGTGGGCCATCGCACGCTGCGCGTCGAGGACTACGGCAAGATTGCCGCGACCTTCGTCGATGTGCGGACGGGACGGGCGCTGCGCATCATCCCCCGGCTGGACGTGCGCCAGCGCGCGGCGGCCTATGCGCCCGGCGAGACGCGCCGCTACTTCGCCCAGCTCCAGGGCTACCAGGTCATGCCCGACGAGGAGCTGCTGGCCATCCAGCCCGTGCAGCTCATCCGGCCCGCCGCCGAGATCGTGAGCCGGCCCGGCGTGCGGGTGGACTGTGCGGTCTGCGGCGAGGAGATCGTGAACGAGCGCGAGGTCGTCATCGAGGAGCACATCCTGTGCCGGGCCTGCGCATATGGCGGGTACTATGCCTCAGGCATGACAATGCCGGGCATTGTCATGCCCGCCGTCGAACTGCCCGCCATCGCCCTGCCTGTGCCACACTATGCATGAGAGGCGTCACCATGGACCGTCACCCAATCCCGCACCAGTCCGAGCTGTTCACGGTGCGCATGTGGCCCGAGGACCTGGGCGAGGGCCGGGTCGAGTGGCGCGGCAAGGTGCAGCACGCGATCAGCGGCGAGACGCGCTACTTCCGGGACTGGCCCGCGCTGCTGGCGTTCTTTGACGCGGTGCTGAGCACGGAGGAGGCCGTCGCCCGGCTCAAGCGTGAGACATAAATCGCAGACGAATACCGTACAAGGCGCGATAATGGCGTTCAGAGGCTGGGCGTAGGACCGCCCGCCTGTGGGAGGGCCATGTGAGTGCGGGCCTGCACATCCAGTTGCTGGGTGAGTTTGCGGTGAGCTATGATGGCGCCCGCGTCAGCGCCGTCAATTCGCCGCGGCTGCGCATCCTCCTGGCCTACCTGATTCTCCACCGCTGCGCGCCACAGCCCCGCCAGCATCTCGCGTTCCTCCTGTGGCCCGATTCCGCTGAGGAACAGGCCCGCACCAACCTGCGCAACCTCGTCCACTTGCTGCGCCATGCGCTGCCGCACAGCAACTGCTGCCTCCAGTGCGAGGGGCAATCCCTGCTGTGGGAGCCGCACGTCTCGTACACGCTGGATGTACAGGACTTCGAGGCGGCTATCCAGACG
>JAKPQT010000230.1 GCA_029555885.1 Chloroflexota bacterium
CGTCTGGACGACGGGCAGGGATGAGGTAATCACGGTGAGATTGCCGCTGGTGAGCAGCGCACCGGGCAGTTGGCGTGCCACCTGCAGTGCCGTCGTTCCTGAGTCGATAATGATCCGGCTGCCTGGGCGAATCAGGGCGGCGGTGGCGCGCCCGATACGCTCCTTCTCGGCCAGATGCTTCGGTGACAGGAATGCCGCCGCGCTGGCCCCGGCGCCGGCCGGCACCAGGATGGCGCCCCCATGAACGCGCTTTACCATCCCCTGTTGTTCGAGGGCGGATAGGTCGCGGCGTATCATGACCTCCGATACCCCGAGCTGCTGGCTCAGGTCAGCCGTCTTCACGCTGTGCTGCTCAACGAGCGTGTCAACGATTGCCTTGCGCCTTTGTTCCGCAGCGGTCTCCATCGCGTTGCCTCCGGGCTGTCACTGACTGCCGCGTGCCAACTGCTGTAGCGTCGCGTAAGTCTCCTTAAATTGTGCCAGCAGTCGTTCGTAGAGCAGGGCCCGCGCCGGATCGGGCCGGCGCGTATGCGTCGGCGCCTGCCAGGCGTGAGGCGCCTCTAACTTCGATGTCGCCGATGCGCCAAGCCCGATGGCTGCCAGGCGGGCCGCGCCATAGGCTGCCGCCTCGACCAGTTCCGACTGCGCCACTGGCAGGCCCGCCACATCGCTGACGATTTGCGGCCAGATTTGGCTCCGGCTGGCGCCGCCCACCATGACGAGCGAGCGTGGCGTGTAGCCCAATGCTTCCAGCGAATCAAGCACCCAGCGCAGCTCGCAGGCCACTCCCTCCATCAGGCTTTGGGCCACATCCCAGCGTGAGTGTGCCAGGGTCAAGCCGGTCAGGGTGGCGCGGACCTCGGAACCCCCTGTTGCTGATTCGTGGCCCGAGAATAACGGGAGAAAGAGCAGGCCGCGCGCACCTGGTTCCACATTCGACAGCTCGCGGTCCAGCAAGTCGTAGCGCGGCTTGCCTCCAGCCGGATCGGCCAGCATGGTGCGTGCGAGCCAGTCCATGCCTGCTCCGGCAGTCGGGAGTGATGAAATGAGCCCCCAATGGTCCGGCAAGACGTGGGGACCGGGGGAGAAGGTGTGCTGGGGGTCCCAAAGCGGCCGGGCAGCCGCCGCCAGCAGCACCCAGGCCGTCCCGGAGGAGAGCAGAATATCTCCTGATTCCACGACTCCCGCTCCTAATGCGCCGCAGTACTGGTCGTGTCCGCCGTTAATGACAGGGAGACCGGCCGGCAGGCCCAGCGGCGCAGCCCACTCGGGCTTGAGGCGCCCGGCTAGCTGACCTGAGGGAATGATGGGAGAGAGCTGTTCGCGCCGGATGCCCGCGGCTTCGCAGAGCATGTCGCTCCATCTGCCGGCTGCGATGTCATAGAGCACCGTCATGGCTGCGTCCGAGGGATCCATACAGAAGACACCCGTGAGCCGGTGGAGGATGAAGTCATTGACGAAAAGATAGTGGGAAGCTTTCTCATAGGTCTGCCGCTCATATTCGAACAGCCATGGGATGAGCAGCAGTGCAGACCAGAACGTCACACCCCAGCCCGTCACGCGGTACAGGTTGTCGGCCCCGATGGCCCGAAGGAGCTGCCGGCCGTGCTCCTGCGCCCGTGTGTCCAGCCAGGAGATTGCGGGTCGCAATGGCTGTCCATCATCGCCGGCCGGAATCAAAGTGCCCCCCTGGCAGGACAGACTCAGCGCGGCAAAGCGGCCGGCATCCCCAGCCTTCTCCGTTGCTCCTGCGACCGCGCCTACCACTGCTTGCCACAGCGCCTCCGGCTCCTGTTCCACCCAGCCCGGCTGCGGGTAACTCAGCCGGTAATCACTGCGGCTTTCACTGACTACCTGACCCTGCAAGTCGGTTATCAGGCATTTCGTGGCGGTCGTGCCTACATCGAGTCCGATCACCAGCTCCGGCTTCATCACGCTCCGTTCCTTTCCCTGGCTGGCGGCCCCTCCTGCTGGCTGCTGCATAGGCGGGCCACATAAAGGGTATAACACGGCTGCGATAAGTTGTCAATCACGAAATCAATAACGTCTCTTGAGATAATAATCCGAAACATAATTGACAGCAAATCGAAATCATAATAGACTGAAGCGCATACATTTGGGAGCCGGCAGAGCGGAAGATGGAACTGCCAGAGCCGGTCGAGAGGAGAGCAACATGCGGGTCGAGATCAAAAATGTCGAGCTTTCACTGGAGGATTTGCTTGGTCCCGAGTATGTCCAGGCCGTATGTGAGGCCCAGGCGTTCCTGAACGGCGGGCAGCCGGCAGATTACCTGGCCATCGCCAGGGAGAAGGTCGAGTTCTTCCCCCGGACCTATCGTGACCGGCTGGATGTGCTGCTGGAGCATGTTGGGCAATGTGTTGTGCCCGGCCTGGCGACTTCATCGCCTGGCGCGCCAACCGCATCCTTTACTAAGGCTACTCATACGGAAATGGCGCCTCTCGCTGCCTCGGGCTTCTACCGTGTCGGTGAAAATGGCTGCCTCTACCTGACCACCAAGTCAGAACACTACCACGCCTCGCTGGGGCACGATTTCCCCGGCTATCGTCTGATACAGCTCGCACAGCGCCTGGGCATTCCCAACGCCACGCATAATAACACGCGCGGACACATCACGCGTCTGCTCGAACGGGAACTGGTGCGGGTTGCGAACGGCGTGCCCAGGGGTGATGAGGCGACGCTTGACCGCATCTGCGCCTCGAATGCGCCGCATGTCCTAAACCGGGTGATCAACCTGGAAACTGGCAGCCTGGCAGTCGAGGCGGCGCTGAAGATGATGCTCGCGCGCTTCTATCGCCTGGATGATACCTATTCTGAACCCGAGTACGCCGGTCGGAGGCCGGTCTTCCTGGTCATTGCTGACCGGGAGGGCGGCCCCAAGGCCAACTATCATGGCACCACCGTGCTCACCCAGATATTGCGAGGCATGTGGCCCGAGCTGGCCGCAAGCATGATGGAGCATGGCCTGTACAGCTTCCAGGCTGTGAGAATGAACGATAGCGCCGACTTCCGTGCCACGCTGGAAAAGTGGGACCGGGGACCCTACAAGGTGGCAGGTTTCTTCCACGAAATCGTCCTGATGAACTACGGGGGCATTCGCCTGTTGCCCGAATTCCTGCATTCGGCCTACGACCTGTGCCGGGCCCACGACGTGCCCGTCATCGTTGATGAAATCCAGTCGTGCATCTGGGCGCCCGAGCTGTTCCTCTTCCGGGAGTATGGTTTGTATCCGGACTTCGTGTCCATCGGTAAGGGTTTCCCGGGAGGGCAGTATCCTGCCTCGCGCATCCTGACCACGACGCAGTACGACACGCTGAACCAGTTCGGCGCACTCGTCACCAACGGGCAGGAGGAGCTGGCCTCGCTGGCCTACCTGATCACCATGGCCTTTGTCGAGGCAAACAGCGAGTATGTCGCCGCGCTGGGCGACCACTATACATCCCGTCTGAACGAGCTTGTGGCGGAGTTTCCCGGTCTTCTCGCCAAGGTTGAGGGACGCAGGCACCTGGGCGCTCTGGTCTTCCACGAAGCCGGCGAGGCAGTTGCGTTTATGAAGATCATGAACCAGGGCGGGTACGACGTCAGCGCTCAGACCTACAAGGCCGACTGTCCCCCTGCAATCCTGACGAAAGTGCCGATTGTCTCATCGTATGCCATGATCGACCAGTTTGTCGGGCAGATGGGCAAGGCGCTGGGGAGCATGACGGCCACGTAAGACTACGAAGCCATCCGGCCCGGCCGCGCCAGCGGTCGGGCCTATGTCCGGTAGCTCCCGTTGATGTCCACATACGCGTGGCTCAGGTCGCACGTCCAGACGGTTGCACGGCCCGCGGCCAGTCCCAGCTCCACGGTCACGCTGATTTCTGTCGCCTGGAAGATGGCGGTCGCCAGTTCCTCGGAATAGGCGAGCGGCTGGCCCGCGGCCACCAGTTGCAGCTTACCGCGTTCGCCCTCGATCCACAAGTCCGCGCGCGCAGGGTCAACCGTCGCGCCGGAGTACCCGACCGCGGCCAGGATGCGGCCCCAGTTGGCGTCCCCGCCGTAGAAGGCGGTCTTGACCAGCGGAGAGTTAGCAACGGCTTTCGCCGCGCGCCGTGCATCCTCATCCGATGCCGCGCCCTGCACCGTGACCGTGATGAACTTCGTTGCGCCCTCGCCGTCGCGCACGATCTGCCGCGCGAGGTCGGCGCAGAGGTCGGTCAGCGCATCTGCAAACCGGTCGGCATTCACCGGCCCGGCCGCGCCGTCTGCCAGCACAAGCAGCGTATCGTTTGTGCTTGTGTCGCCGTCGATGCTGATGCTGTTGAAGCTGGCCGCGACCGCTTTGCGCAGCATTGCGTCCAGCGCATCCGGTGCGATCTCTGCATCGGTGACCACGGTGGCCAGCAAGGTTGCCATGTTCGGGTGGATCATGCCCGCACCCTTCGCCATGCCGAACAGCCGGATGCCGTCTACCTGGCGGAAGGCGACCTTGGGCCGTGTGTCGGTTGTCATAATGGCGCGCGAGGCAGCATCCCAGCCGTCTGGTGCGAGTTGCGCGGCGGCCGCAGCCAGCCCGGCTGTGATCTTCGCCATCGGCAGCCGCGGGCCGATGACGCCGGTGGACATCACCGCGACCGAACGCGGCGGCAAGCCGGCCGCGGCCTCTGCGCCGGCGGCCATCGCAGCTGCATCGGCCAGCCCGCCCTCGCCCGTGCATGCATTTGCGCAGCCGGAGTTGATCGCTACGCCACGCAATCCGGCTGGTTGCTCGGTCAGCAGGCCGCGGTCGTATTGGACTGGCGCGGCGGGGAATGCATTGCGTGTGAACACAGCAGCCGCATTGCAGGGCCGGTCGCTGACGACCAGCGCCAGGTCCGCCGCGCCGTTCTTCTTGATGCCCGCTGCCACACCGGCGAAGCGGAAGCCGTGGGGTACGCGCTCACTCATAGTGTGTCTCCGATCCGGTTGCAGGTTCAAAAGTTGCGGGTTACAGGTTACGCTTGCGGGACTCGATAACCTGCGACTTTTGAACCTGTAACCTGTAACCCGCCTCAATCCCGCTTAAACTTGCTGTAGTCCGGGCTGCGATACTTGCTCACGCCCGTGCCTTCGATGTCGAGCAGCGCGGAAACCTTCATCGGCAGGCCGAACAGCTTGATGAAGCCCTCCGCATCCTTCTGGTTGTACACATCCTCTTCGCCGAAGGTGGCGTAGTCCTCCCTGTACAGGCTGTAGGGGGATTTGCGGCCCACGAGCATGATGTTGCCCTTATACAGCTTGAGCCGGGCCGAGCCGGTGACGTGCTCCTGCGTGACGTTGACGAAAGCGTCGAGCGCCTCGCGCACCGTGGTGAACCACTGCCCGTTGTAGACCAGGTCCGCGTACTTGAGCGCGATGACTTGCTTGTAGTGCAGCGTCTCCTTGTCCAGGCAGAGCTGTTCGAGCGCCTGGTGCGCGCGGTAGAGGATCGTGCCGCCGGGTGTCTCGTACACGCCGTGCGACTTCATGCCCACCAGCCGGTTCTCCACCAGGTCGATGCGGCCGATGCCGTGCTTCGCACCGATCTCGTTCAGCTTCGCAACCAGCTCGACCGGGCCAAGCGCCTCGCCGTTGACCCGCTTGGGCACGCCTGCCTCGAAGTAGACCTCGACGTACTCCGGCTCGTCCGGCGCGGTCTCCGGGTTGGTCGTGAGCTGGTACATGACCTCTTCCGGTTCCTGCCAAGGGTCTTCCAGGATGCCGCCCTCGTGGCTCAGGTGCCAGAGGTTCCGGTCGCGGCTGTAGATAGACTTGAGCGTTGCAGTAACGGGCACGTTGTGTTCCGCCGCGTACTTCAGGGCGTCCTCGCGGCTGCGGATGTGCCACTCGCGCCACGGTGCGATGATCTGCAGCCGCGGGTTCAGCGCCATGACGGTCAGCTCGAAGCGCACCTGGTCGTTGCCCTTGCCGGTCGCGCCGTGGCTCACCGCATCCGCGCCCTCCAGCTCGGCAATCTCGACCATCTTCTGTGCGATGAGGGGGCGGGCAAAGCTCGTGCCGAGCAGGTATTCCCGCTCGTAGATGGCGCCCGCCTTGAGGGTCGGGTAGATGAAGTCGGTGATGAACTGCTCGCGCAGGTCCTCGATGTACAGCTTGCTGGCGCCCGAGGCGAGAGCCTTCGCCTCCAGCCCGGAGAGTTCCTCTTCCTGGCCCAGGTTGGCACAGAAGCAGATCACCTCGCAGCCGTAATTCTCGACGAGCCACGGCACAATGCAGGAGGTGTCCAGCCCGCCCGAATAGGCGAGTACGACCTTTGACGCGGATTTTTTGGCAGACATTGGGGGAATACTCCTTGAGACTAGGGATGAGTTAGGATTGAGTTGCCAGCCGGATCACATCGCGCAGCATCGCGCCCGCGGTCGGCACAGGGCCGCGTTCGTCCACCTTGAGCTGTTGCAGCCCCATAATATCAGTATCGAAAACGATGCCCATTTCCCAGCCGCTGACGCCGGCGAGAAAGTCACCGGCGGGCAGCCACTCGGGCTGGACAGACAGGCGATACGCGCCGCCATGCTCCCGCGTCGCGCGTGCGACCAGCTTGACCACGCGGCCCTGCGCCTGTTCCGCCTGAATCTGCTCCGCCATGATGCCGGTGATGCCCGTTACGGGCTGCACATCGGCCAGGGTTGCGGGCATGTGCAGGATACTGTTGGCGATGATGACGAGCTTGTTCGCCGTGTCCCATCCTTCGACATCGAGGCTCGGATCGGCCTCCGCGATGCCGTCCACCTGCGCCTGGTGCAAGGCGTCGGCGTAGCTCTCACCGCGGGCCATCGCAGCGAGAATGGAATTGCTGGTCGAGTTGAAGATGCCGGCGACCGAGCGGATGTCGCACGCTACGAGGTCGCGCTGGCCGATGTTGACCACCGGCAGCGCGCCGCAGACGGTCGCGCTGTAGGCCAAGCCGATGCCGCGCGCCGCGGCCGTCTCGGTGAGCTCGCGGAACGCGAGGACGAGCGGCCCTTTGTTCGCCAGCACGACCGGCAGCCCCCGCTCCAGCGCGATCCGCACGCAGTCCAGTCCTGGCTGCCCGTCGCACAGGTTGACCGGTGAGGCATCGAGCACCATGTCGGCCTCTGCATGACGCACCATCTCCGGCGAAGGCAGGCCGGGTTGCGCGCCGGGGAAGGTTGCCAGGCGGCTGCCGCCGGCCTTGTGGCCGCGCAAAGCGGCTGGATTGATGCCGCGGCCGTCCAGCAGCGCGGCAGACGAATCGGCTGCTGCGGTCAGGACGAGGGCCAGGTCGTGCCGCTCAGCCAGCAGCGCGGCCTTCTCGACCATCAAATCGAGGAACGCGCGGCCCACGTTGCCCAGGCCGACGAGCGCAATTCGTACTGTTCGTGTCATGGGACCCCTTTCTGAACCGCGAAGATGCGAAGTGCGCTAAGAAACGAGTAAGGAGTAACGAGTAACAAGTAACCTTAATTACTCCTTACTCATTACTCTTTATCTCGGCGTCTTCACGGTTCCCAATCATACCTTCTGCCGGAGCATCTGCAGCCGGCCAAACTTCAGCGCCTGCCACAGTTCCAGGCTGATTTCGGGTGCCAGCGGAGTCAAGGCCGGGGCCGTCTCGGTCAGGTTCATCGCCACGGCGATTTCGTCGCACGCGTCGAACTTCGGGCAGTACACGCACTCGTGCCAGATTTTGGGTGAGATGGACCAGCGATCCACGGTCGTGAAGCCGCAGCGGTTGAAGAACTCCTCGCTCAGGGTGAGTGCGCAGATCGTGTCATACCCGTCCGCGCGTGCCTGCTCGATGAGCGCGTGGACAAGCCGCCGGCCCAAGCCGGTGCCGCGCTGCTCCGGCGTGACGGCCAGCGAGCGCAGCTCGGTGAGTTCCGGCGTGAGCTCGACATTGGAGCCGCAGCCGACGACCCGTCCCATCTGCTCTGCAACCAGAAACTTCGGCAGCACGCGGCGAATCTGCTCCGGTGTGCGCGGCAGCATCAGGTTCTGCGCCGCGTAGGCATTGATGATCGCCAGGATCGCCTCAATGTCGGCCTCGGTGGCCTTGCGTATGTGTATGTCCATCATTCCCTGTCCATCGTCCCTTGTGGAGGCAACCCCTGCGGTTACTCCGGGTTCACCCCAGTTCAGCCAGCACCGCAGTCAGCCGCTCGACGAGCGTGTCGATCTCCGCGCGCGTAATGATCAGCGGGGGCACGAAGCGGAGCGTCTGCGGGCCGGCGTTGACGAGCAGCAGGCCGTGGCGATACCCCGCGTTGACGACATCCGCCGCTGGGATGTCCAGGTCGGCGCCGACCATCAGCCCGCGGCCGCGGATTTCCGTGATGTGCGGCGAGTTGAGTTCCTCCAGCCGTTCCTTGAGGTATTCGCCCTTCGCGGCCACCTCTGCCAGGAACTTAGGCCGGTCCACCTGGTCGAGCAGCGCCTCTGCGACCGAGGCGACGAGCGGCGAACCGGCGAACGTGCTGCCGTGGTCGCCGGGGTGCATGACCGCGCCAACCGTCTCGCGCATGAGGATCGCGCCCATCGGCAGGCCGCCCGCGAGCGGCTTCGCCGCGGTCAGCAGGTCAGGCGTGACGCCGTAGCCCTGATAAGCCCACAGCTTGCCGCTGCGGCCGACGCCGCACTGCACTTCGTCGAAAATCAGCAGCGCGTTGTGCCGGTCGCACAGGTCACGCAGGCCCGCGAGGAACTCCGGTGTCGCGGGGTGGACGCCGCCCTCGCCCTGCACCGGCTCGACGATGGCCGCACACACGCTGTCATCGAACGCGGCCGCAGCGCCGGCCAGGTCGTTGAAGGGGGCGATGCGCACGCCGGGCAGCAGCGGGCGGAAGGGCGCCTGGTATTTCTCGCGCGGGGTCGCGGCCAGCGCGCCGAAGGTGCGCCCGTGGAACGCGTTGGTGAATGCAACGATGACGTGCTTCTCCGGCCCGTAGTGGTCATGGGCCCACTTGCGCGCAAACTTGAACGCACCCTCGTTTGCCTCCGCGCCCGAATTGCAGAAGAAAACGCGGTCTGCAAAGCTGCCCGCACACAGCCGCGCGGCGAGCCGGGCATGCGGCGCGGTGTGGTACAGGTTGGAGGTGTGCCACAGCTTGCCGGCCTGTCCGGTCAGCGCGGCGACAAGGGCCGGGTGCGCATGGCCGAGCGCGTTGACGGCAATGCCCGCCACGCAGTCCAGGTACGCGTGGCCCTGCGTGTCATACACCCAGCACCCTTCGCCGTGATCCAGCACGAACGGCGCCCGCGCATACGTCTGCAACACATGCTGCCCTTCCAGGGCCATGATGTCTTCCATCTTCTCCCCCTTCCGTGAAGAGGTGACAAGGTGACCGGGTGATAAGGTGACGGGGTGAGTTGGAGTGGTAGCTTCAACCCGGTTTGGTTGTGGACCACGCTCACTGTGTTACCGGCTAAAGCCTCCACTCCAAGTCACCTTGTCACCGTGTCACCCCTTCACCTTGTCAGGTCGTCATCCTCGTATAATCGCGGTGCCGTTGGCGCTCGCAAGGCCGGCGAGGTCGGTGATGACGGCCTGGTACACGCCGCTCTGGACGGCCTCCGTCGCGGAGCGCACCTTCGGGATCATGCCGCCCGTAATGTGTCCATCCGCAATCAGCCCCTCGATCTGGCTGACGGTCAGCCCGCGCATCGTTCGCCCTGTGACCTGCACGCCGGGCACGTTGCTCACGAAGACCAGCCGCGTGGCCTCGACGGCCCGCGCGACGCCCGCGGCCACATGGTCGGCGTTGACGTTGTAGGCCAGCCCATCCTCGCCCAGCGAAACCGGCGAGATGACCGGGGTCACGCCGAGGTCCAGCAGTTGGAGCAGCGCCTCGCCGTTGACATATCCGACCTGGCCCACCCGGCCCAGGCTGCGCCCGTTGACCGAGAGCGGCGTCACGCGCACCAGCCCCAGGTCCACGCCGGTCAATCCCAGCGCGTCGACCTTGCCGTTGACCAGCCAGCGCACCAGCCGCGTGTTGACGACCCCGTTGAGCACCATCTCGACCAGCCGGAGGCTCTCCTCCGAGGTGGCGCGCAGCCCCTCCACCGTCTCGAACCCGACGCCGAGCTGCCCGTGCAGGTCCGCAATCTCCTTGCCGCCGCCGTGGACGATGATGACCGCGTGCTCTGCCAGGAGGCTGCGCACGGCATCGACGAACCCGGCGAGGAATGCCTCGTCCTCGACCTGGTTGCCGCCAATCTTCAGGACGATAACCGGCTTATCGTGTGTACTCATAGGAGTCCCATCCGTTCGTCCAGCCCGCACATGATGTTCATGTTTTGGATAGCCTGGCCCGAGGCACCCTTGATGAGGTTGTCGATGCTGGCGGTGACGATAAGGGTCATTGTGTTGGGCACGAAGGTCAGACCGATGGCGATGTAGTTCGTGTGGACCGTGTGGGCCAGCGTCGCGACCTGGCCCGCGGGCAGCAGGTTGACGAACGGCTCGCTGTTGTAGGTGGCCGCGTACTGCTCGCGCACCTGTGCCTCGGTGACGCCCGCGGGCAGGTTGACGTAAATGGTAGAGAGGATGCCGCGGTTGACGGGCAGCAGGTGGGGCGAGAAGATGAGCTGCCAGCCGTCCTGCGCCGCGCCCCCGGCGAGCTTCAGTTCCTGCTCCATTTCCGCGAGGTGGCGGTGCACCCGGCCGATGCTGTACGGGCTGAAGTTTTCGCTCGCCTCGACGAAATGCGTCTTGAGCGATGGCGTGCGGCCCGCGCCGGAGATGCCCGACTTGCTGTCCGCGATGACCGTGCCCGTCAGCCAGCCACAGCGCGCCAGCGGCGCGAGCCCGAGGATGACGCTGGTCGGGTAACAGCCCGGGTTGGCGACGAGCTGCGTCCGGGCGATGGCGGCCCGATAGAGTTCGGGCAGGCCGTATACGGCCTCGGCCAGCAGCGCGGTCTCGTGGTGCGGGTGGTTGTACCATGTCTCATAGACCGCGGGGTCGTGCAGCCGGTAGTCCGCGCTGAGGTCGACCACGCGCGCGCCGGCTGCGCGGGCGGCGGCGACGGGCGCCTGGCTGGCCGCGTGGGGCAGGCAGCAGAACACCACGTCTGCGGCGGCCAGGTCCGCGTCCGCCAGCTTGACGAGCGTGCGCTGCCCGATGGTGGGCGGAACCGCGAATGCGTCACCGAACCGCTGCCCGGCCGAGTTCTCGGAGGTCAGCCACACGAGCTCCGCCTCGGGGTGGCGCTGCAGCAGG
>JAKPQT010000601.1 GCA_029555885.1 Chloroflexota bacterium
CGCGCCCACTACCCGGCCGAGTATTACTGTGCGCTCCTGAACAACCAGCCGATGGGCTTCTACCAGCCGCGCGTCCTGGTGCGCGATGCGCGCCGGCGCGGGGTGCGGACGTTGCCCGTCCATGTGAACCGCAGCCTGGCCGAGTGCGCCCTCGAGGGGGATGCCATCCGGCTGGGCTACAACTATATCGACGGCCTGGGGGACGCAGCCATCGACCGCGTCCTGGGCGCCCGCGCAGAGCGGCCTTTCGCAGGGCTGAGCGACTTTTGCGAGCGTACCCGCCTGCCGCGCAGGCTCGTGGAGCGCGTCGTGCTGGCCAGAGGGTTCGCCGAGATGCAGCCGGACTCCCGCCGCCTGCTCTGGGAACTGGGGGGGCTGCGCTACCAGGAGGAGGCCCTGCCTTTCCGCTACATCCCTACTGAGGCAAGTGACCTCGAGCCGATGACCGCGGAGGAGGAGCTGCTGGCCGAGTATGACGCTACCGGGCTCTCCGCGGAGGGGCATATCATGGAAATCTGGCGCGACCAGATGGACCGCCTGGGTGCCATCACCAGCCGGGATCTGGCCAGCGCACAGGCGGGCGAGCAGGTCAGGGTGGCCGGGTTGGTGGTCATCCGCCAGGCGCCGCCGACGGCTAAGGGGTTCGTATTCCTGACGCTGGAGGATGAGTTCGGGTTGCTGAACGTCATCGTGCGGCCGGACGTGTTCGACATGCAGCGCAGCGCCTGGGCTACGGGGCGGATCCTGATGGTGGAGGGACGGGTCGAGCGATACGCCAGGCAGATCAACGTCATGGCTACACAGGTTTGGCCGTTGCGGTAGGAGCCTTAGCGCTACCGGCTGACCAGCGGTCGGCTGAGCACAGATCGCCCCACGGCACGCCACTGGACGGCCGGCACAGCCTGTGCGACAATGTGTCGGCACAGTAGTCCCTTGGCAGTCGGGCACGCTGCGCGGCGGCCCGACTGCTGCCATGCTGACTAGCACGGGCGCGCAACAGCAGGGCAGCACAGAGTCCTGCACTGCCATGCCGCAGCGTCCTCTGTCCTGCCCTCTGGAGGATTCCTCTTCATGGATGGCTGGCCGCTCGTTGACATGCACGTGCATGCCACGCGCTACCGACTGGACGA
>JAKPQT010000249.1 GCA_029555885.1 Chloroflexota bacterium
TCTGGTCCGCGAGCGCGGACTCGCTATCGTACGTCGTGTCGCGTGCCGTTCGACAAGCAGGGGCAACGGTGGCGTCTCCGACGAGGGCACCGGATGCCCTTATCTTCACTATCACGTTCAGCGACCGTAGACTCAGCAACAGGTCTGAATCGCTGGAAGTGGTTCGGCTGGTAGTGCCTGTCAGTCCCGCCGGCGAGATCGCAGAGGCGACCTATTCGCTATCGGTCATCAGCCATGACACCAACGCGAGCGCTCCTGCGCAAGCGGGATCCGTTTCCGCCGCGAGTGAGAATGATCCAGAGGCGTATCAGGACCTGGTGGGCGGCGAGAAGCCGGATGTACCCGAGGAGTATGTGCCCAAGGAGAAACCCCTGACCGCGACTGGACCGGGTCAGGTCTCGCGCGTCCGGGCAAGGCTGGCCATTGTCATTGATGACCTGGGCAGCGGCGTCGCCGGAACTGAGCAACTGTTCCGGCTAGATGCCCCGCTTACAGTGGCCGTGCTCCCAGACGGCAGGCGCGCCAGAAGCGAGGCCACGACTGCGGTCGAGCGCGGGTTCGCGGTGCTGCTGCACCAGCCGATGGAGCCACACGACCCGGCGAAACGTCCCGGAGGCGGCGCGATCATGACCGGCATGAGCGAGGACGAGATCAGGCGGATCCTGGCGGCCAACCTAGCAGCAGTGCCGAGCGCCGTGGGCATCAGCAATCACATGGGGTCCAAGATCACCGAAGATCGCGACGCGATGAGCACGATCATGGATGAGACGTTCAGCCGTGGGCTGTTCTTCTTCGACAGCAGAACTACGCCGAACTCGGCGGCGCCGCGCGTGGCGCGGGACATGGGCGCGCCGTTGCTTGAGAACGCGCGCTTCCTCGATCACGTGGCAGATGAAGCATATGTGGTGGACCAGATCAGGGCTGCAGCGCGCATTGCATTATCGCGCGGGACGGCTGCGGTCATAGGCCACGTGCGACCCACTACGGTTCGGGCGTTGGCTAGGATGATCCCAGAGCTCGAGGCGGCAGGCATCCAGCTTGTGAGGCTAGACGAGTTGATGCCCGCAGGTTGGCGGTCGACCGTGATGACGCTGCGAAGGCCAACTCCGAAGCTGGTCACAGAGCCCCACCAGGATATGAAAGATAGCCCTATTCCAGCGGCGCCGACAGAGCCAAGTCCGGAGGCGGCCGCGCCCACCAGCGCACAGCCTGCAGCGGCCGGCGAGGCCCAACAACCGACATCTCCAATGCAGCCTTCGCCCAGCGCCGGGCAGGGTGATCACGGCGGAGATCAGGCAGAG
>JAKPQT010000257.1 GCA_029555885.1 Chloroflexota bacterium
TGGCCGAGGAGCATGCAGTGACCTTCGCGGCGGGCCTTGCCGCGGCAGGGATGCGGCCTGTGGTCGCGATCTACTCCTCCTTCCTGCAGCGCTCATATGACCAGATCCTGCACGACGTGGCCCTGCAGAAGCTGCCGGTGGTCTTCTGCATGGACCGCGCGGGGATCGTGGGCGATGACGGGCCGACGCATCATGGCGCGTTTGACATCGCTTACATGCGCCACGCGCCGGGAATCGTGGAGATGGTTCCCGCCGACGAATCCGAACTGCGCGACATGCTGTTCACCGCGCTGCACCTGGACGGGCCCGCGAGCCTCCGCTACCCGCGCGGTTGTGGCGAGGGCTGCGAGCACGATTGCCCTCCAGTTGCGCTGGAAGTGGGCAAGGCCAAGGTGCTGCGCGAAGGCAAGGACGTAGCGATTTTGGCCCTAGGGCCGCAGGTGTCAGCGGCACTGGAGGCGGCGAAGTCGCTGGCGGCGCGGGGCATCGAGGCGACTGTTGCCAACATGCGGTTCGTGAAGCCGCTCGACCAGGAGCTTGTGCACCGGCTGGCCGCGGACGTGGGCAAGCTGGTGACGGTGGAGGAAGGCTGTCTGATCGGCGGGTTCGGCGCGGCGGTGTGCGAGTGTCTCGCCGATGCGGGGGTGCACACCGCGGCGGTTCGAAGGTTGGGTCTGCCGGACGGGTTCGTGCCCCATGGCCAGACTGACGACTTGCGCGGCCAGTGCGGGATTGATGCGAGAGGTATTGAGCGGGCGTGTCTCGAAGTCTGCGGGGAAGGCGCTGGGATGGATGCCGCGCCAGGTAACCCGCAAGCACGATAGGATTGTGATGCCGATGAGCGCCCAGATCCGCCCGATGGTTCTCTGCCTGGTGCTGCCGGTGGTCCTGATAGCGCCCGCGCTGGCGCAGGATGACGCACAGATCGTGCTGGAGCGCGTGGATGCGCTGTACCGCGATGGCGCGTACGACCAGGCTAGGAGCGAGCTGGACGCGCTCCTGGAGAGCATGCCGGAGAACGCCGTGGCCCTGCGATGGCGCGGCACCGTGGCCCTGGCTCTCGGCGAACTGCCGGACGCGATCAGGTACCTGACCGCATCCCTGGCGGCCGACCCGAACAGCGCCGTGAGCCGCAACAATCTGGGCACCGCGCAGTTGCGCAGCAATCGTGCCGACCTGGCGGCGGCGGAGTTCGAGAAGGCCGTGGAGCTTGAGCCCGGCGGGTTCGAGGGGCACTACAATCTCGCGACGGCCCTGAGCCGGCTGGGACAGAACGAGAGGGCCTTCTCGGAGTATGAGAAGGCTCTGGAGATCCGGCCCCAGGATTTCGGGGCGCTGGTGGGTTACGGGCGAGCGCTTGAGCTTGCCGGGGACACCCGGAGGGCCATCGTGCAGTACGAGCTTGCGCGCACTGTGGCCGCGGACAACCTGCCACTGCTGCTGACGCTGGGGACGCTGTACGCGAACCTGGGCAACCATGCGAAGGCGATCGAGATCTACACCGGGATCATCAAGCTGGATCCGCGGAATGTCCCGGCTCACCTGCAGCTTGGCGCGGCGTACTACATGGATGGCAAGTACCAGCAGGCAGCCGAATGGTTCTCGGTGGCCGCGGGCCTGGCTCCGGACAGTTTTGTCGCGTACTACAACCTCGGGCAGACGCTTGCCCAGCTGGGCCGGGATGAAGAAGCGATCGCCAGTTACGAGAAGGCGCTGAACGTGGACCCGTCGTCCGCGGCGGCATACGAGCAGATCGGCCTACTGAGGATGAACGCGCAAGACTGGGCGGGAGCCGCAGGCGCTTTCAGCGCAGCCCAGAGGCTTGACCCGGACAACAAGGACGTGCAGGTGAACCTCGCGCGCTGCCACGCGGCCGCGGGAGATGAGACGGCCGCTCTGACCCAGTGGGAGCAAGTCGTTGCGCGATTCCCGGATGATGCCTCGGCGCATCGCGCACTGGCCGCCCTGTACCTCAAGCTGGAATTGTACGACGAGGCGCTCCGCGAGTATCTGTACGCGCTGGAGCTGGCGCCGGACGACGGGCATGCCCACAACAACGTGGGGCTGATCTACCTTCGGCGCAACAACCTGTCCGCCGCCGGGGTGCACTTCACAGCGGCTATCCGGGCACAGCCCGACAACCTGTACGCGATCAACAACCTGGGCGTGACGCTTGAGCGCAAGGGACAACGGGACCTCGCTCGCGAGCAGTACGAGAAGGCGCTGGCCGCGGACCCGGATTTCGAGCCGGCGCGCAAGAACCTGGACCGGCTGAGCATGGGCCCCGCGGTCGGGGGCTGATGGACACCACGCCCGACAGGGAGACGGTTGGCGCCGTGGGAAGCCCCTTGCGGACGATCGGTATCGCCACCGCGCACCACAAAGCCGAGGTCCACACGTGCGCGGTGCAGTTGTGCCGGGCACTTGGCCAGGCAGGCTGCGAGATATTGCTGGGCCCCGATGCCGGGGATATCAGCGAGTGCGCGGGAGTTACATGCCGGCTGGTCCCTTTCTCGGAACTGGCGGCCGCAGACC
>JAKPQT010000273.1 GCA_029555885.1 Chloroflexota bacterium
TCGGGCACGCAACCCGGTTAACCGGCCAATCCGCGAGGAATGCCTCGCCCTCGTGTGGCGCGCACGCCGTCGCGCGGGATGGCCGGTGCGATTGGGGATCGCGCGGTTGCGCAACGCGGGGGCGAGGCATTGCCGAATCGCACGCCGCCGCGCGGGATGGCCGGTACGATTGGGGATCGCGCGGTCGACACCCTCGCGCCCGGCAATGCCTCGCCCCTACCTGGTCAATTTCCAGCCAGGTGCGCCTGCGCGTCCGCGATCACCTGCCTGACATCGGCGGGCAGATCGTTCAGGACCGCGTGGATCGCGATCGCCTCGTTGAGGATGGTCACGGTCACGGGCTGGCCGTCGATCACCTCCTGGGGCACTTGCTCCTTCGGGACCGCGGTGCTGGCGTGGTGCAGGCCGACGACCTGCCAGGTGTCGTTGCAGACGGGTGAGCCGGATGCGCCGGGTTCGGTGTCGGTCTGGTAGCGGATGAGCTGGGGCGCGTCTCCCAGGCGAACAAAGAAGTTGTTCCGGATGGCATACTGCAGCGCGCCGCCCCGGGGATGCTGGACCAGGTTCATGCGCGCGCCGCGCACCAGCGCGGGCGCCTGGGGGATGACGGGAAGCGCTTTGCGGTCCGCGACCTTGTCAGCTTCAGCCAGCCGGAGGACTGCATAGTCGAGCTGCCGGCTGCTGGCGAGCAGTTGGGCGCCGCGGCACTTCGTCGGGTCGCCGCCGATCTCCCGGTAGTAGTCGAACCATATCTCCGCGGCCTCTGCCTGCGCCTTGAAATCCTCGGGGGTGGCGGGCGGCTCTCCGCTGCGGGCATCCCGGTTTTCGATCACGTGATGATTCGTTATCATGATGCCCGGCGCAATCAGCCAGCCGGTGCCATAGCCGACCCCCGGCTGCAGGAAGCCGTTCGAGAAGCGCGGCACGGTCAGCCGCGCCACGCTCCGGGCCGTGCGTACTGCACCCTCGGCAAAGGCGTAGGCCAGGCGGCTGTCTCGCTGCCGGCCGAAGACGAGCGCCTCCAAATCCCCCTGGGCCGTCTCAACCGGCGCCTGGCTGTCGCCGCCGTAGTATTCAGCCAACAGGCGCTTGACCTCGTTAAGCTCCTGGCTGACTTCGCTCCCTGGGGGCACATACTCCAGGGCGTTATCCACCACGACGATCAGGGGCCGGGTGCCGCCCTGATCGGTCAGCCGGCCGAGCTGCTGCAGCCCGCTGACGATGTTGTTCAGGTCGAGGCGGTCGATGGCCGCAGAGCGGTTCAGCGGTGCGGGCGGCAGGCCCTGCAGCAGGCTGCTCCGGCCTGCGTAGTCCGCCATCACCGGCAAACGCAGCAGTGCGGTGACCAGTTTGCGCTGGATGTCGATGAATTCCATTCACGGCCTCCCTCATTCCAGTTGCTGCTGGATGGCGCGCAGCCTGCCTTCGATTTCGAAGCCGCTGGCGTAGGGCAGGGCATTGTCGATCAGCTTCGCGATGGCCATCTGGCCGCTGGCCAGCCGGCCGCGCTGGGCCAGTTGGGTGACGATCAGATCCAGATCCAGGCGGCGGTTGTTCTCGTCCCGGTTCAAGGTGTCAGCTCCGGGAATGCCGTCCAGCAGGCTGGTGCGCCCGAGGCTGGAGTCTGTGACCGAGAGCCTGCTCAGCGCGTCGACCAACTGTCCCTTCAATCCCTTAAGCGGATCGTCGGGCTGGAGGATAGCGTCCTCGTGGCTGGGCGAAACCGGGCCACCGCCTCTGAGGTGAGCCGGGGTCTGGACAGGGAGCTGCACCTCGATCCGCACCCGGGTCTGCGCGGCCAGCGCCTCGTCTTCCTGGTAGGCACTGACGATAATGGCCTGCCGGCCGGCCTTGTGAGGCGTCACCTGGAAGTAACGGGGCGGGGAGTTCGTGCCTTTCCGCAGCAGGATCACGTAGTGCGATGGCTCCACCGTGCAGTCGGCCCCGGTGACCTCGATGCGGTACTTGATGATGTCCTCATCCGCGGGCCGGAACACGGATCCCTCCTCGGAGAGGACTTGGGGCAGATCGTCGACGGCAAGCACCGGCGCATTGGGCTGGCGCACCGCCACGGCGAGCTCGAACGGCTCTTCCACACGAACCTGCGCGGGGGTGGCCACGTCGAGCCGGATGCGTTCTTCGCTCAGCTCAG
>JAKPQT010000299.1 GCA_029555885.1 Chloroflexota bacterium
CGGCGCATGAAGGCCAGTTGTGTCTGCAGCGGCAGGCCTTTCGGGCACAGGTCTTCGCAGCCCAGCAGGCTCATGCAGCCGAAGATACCTTGGTCGTTGCCGATCAATTCGTAATAGTCGGCATCCTTGCGCAGATCACGCGGGTCGAGGCGGAAACGGGCAATCTTGTTGAGGCCCACCGCTGCCACGAATTCCGGACGCATCTGCGCCGTGCCACATGCTGCCACGCAGCAGCCGCACTCGATGCAGCGGTCCAGTTCGTAGATCTCTTCGGCCAGTTCCGGCTCCATGCGGGCTTCGAGCGCATTCACGTCCGGCTCGTCCTGGCCATGAACCCAAGTCTGCAGACGCTCGGCCATTTCACGCATCCAGATGCCGGTATTGACCGACAGGTCGGCAATCAGAGCAAAGCCGGGCAAGGGATAGAGCGTGATGTGATCCGGCAGGGTCTGCGTGAGCGTACGGCAGGCCAGGCCCGGACGGCCATTGATCAGCATGGCACAGGAGCCGCAGACACCCGCGCGGCAGACAAAGTCGAAATTCAGATCCGGGGCCTGGTTCTCGCGGATCATGTTGAGCGCGATGAACAGCGTCATGCCGGCCGCTTCGGTGAGCTGGTAGCTTTCCACGCGCGGCGTGGAGGCCGGATCGCGCGGGTTGTGACGGAAGATGGAGAAAGTCAGGGTTCGGCTCATGGCTGCACCTCGGGCAAGCGGGCGTTGTCTTCCCGGTAACGGGCCGGAAGGGATGCGCGGAACGGCAGGAGTTGCTCCTGCACGGCGGCGCGCGACTGTCCTGCCCGTTCGGTACGGATGGCATCCACCTCGCCCTGTCGCGCTGCAGTTGCCGGATTTTCAAGAATGTTGCGCGTGCCGTAGCCACGGAAACCGGGCGGAAGCTCCATCTGGTCGATGGCAATCGGTTCGTACTCGTAGGCGGGCGCCCCGCCCTCTTTCCAGCTCACCAGCGTGCGGCACAGCCAGTCACGGTCGTTGCGCTGCGGGAAATCCTCGCGCGCATGGGCGCCACGGCTTTCCTGGCGCGCCAGCGCCCCTTGGGCGGTCACCAGCGCCAGCTTGAGCATGCGCGGCAGGCGCATGGCCAGCACCAGTTCAGGGCTCGCATCGCGGCCCTTGTAGCGCGTTCCGACCTGTTCGGCGCGCTGCAGCAGCTTCTGCAGCGAGTCGACGGCTTCGCTCAGGCCCGCTTCGTCGCGGAACAGGCCGACTTGGCGCGTCATGATGTCTTCCATGGAGCGGCGGATGGCTTGCGCATCCTCGCGGCCCGGACGCGCCAGGATCTCGCTGATGCGCCCTTCCTGCTGTGCCAGGCACTCGCGTGCCAGACCGGGGCTCATGCTCAGGCGACCGCCCTCCTGCTCCACATAATCGGCCACGTATTCGCCCACCAGCATGCCGGCG
>JAKPQT010000311.1 GCA_029555885.1 Chloroflexota bacterium
CCGGGCAACGCCGCCGATGGGCAGCAGGGTGATGTCGCGTGTCTTGATGCCATACCGCCGCGCGGTCAGCGCGTGGCCGTACTCGTGGGCCACCACGCTCGCAAACAACAGGATGATGAATGCCACGCTGGTCAACCCGGCCAGCAGCCCGCCGCCGGCCAGCATGTTCCCGAACAACACGAACGCAATCAGCAGCAGGAACGTGGCGTGCATGTACACGCCGATCCCCGCAAACTCACCGATCTTCCATGACCACCGCATCTTGCCGCTCCTCACTTGCTAATCCATATAACACTATCTTGTATAAGGATTGTATAGAGTTTTGAGGTAAGTACCGTAGCGTTTGTTACATTTGGGCCGCGCGTGCAGCGATGCTTAAGGTTGCGGCAGTCGCACACGGCATGTGGTAAGATACGACGAGAACACCATCGTGGGACGGGTTGCCAACCCGTCCTACAGCATATCTGAACTCTGAGCCAGGAATTCCCGATTTGCTGCCCACTCGGACGATTGGAGTCGAGGCTTTAGCCGGTTAGGGTGTGTCGCCACAGCCGGCCCCAGGCGTGCGGGCACACCCACCGGCTAAAGCCTCGACTCCGGCAGCATCTGGGATACTTGAACTATGAGCGGGACAAAGGAGGAAAACAGATGCTTGCACCAAACCCGATCAACAAGGCGAGTTATCCGTGGGGTCAGGTCGAGGTCTATGAGGACAAAGCCAGTCTGGGCGCGGCCGCCGCGGCCTTCGTCGCAGGACGCCTGCGGGAGGCCATCGCGGCGCGCGGCGCCGCGCGTCTGATCCTGGCGACCGGCGCATCTCAGTACGAGTTCCTGGCCGCGCTCCGCATGCAGCCCGATATCGCGTGGCCGAGCGTCACCGCTTTCCACCTGGACGAATATCTGGGCATGGATGACCGCCATCCGGCCAGCTTCCGGCGTTACCTGCGGGAGCGCGTGTTCGACCACCTGCCCTTCGGTCAGGTGCACCTGCTGGCGGGCGATGCCGCGGACCCGGCTGCGGAATGCGCCCGCTACGCCGCGCTGCTCGATGAGGCGCCGGTCGATGTCGCGTGCATCGGCATCGGAGAGAACGGCCACCTGGCCTTCAACGACCCGCCCGCGGACTTCGAGACGCCCGCGCGCGTCCACGTCGTCGCGCTGGATGAGGCGTGCCGCCGCCAGCAGGTGGGCGAGGGCCACTTCCCGACGCTGGCCGATGTCCCCACCCGTGCGCTCTCGCTGACCATCCCGGCCATCCTCGCCGCGCGGGCCATCTCGTGCGTCGTGCCCGACCGCCGTAAGTCGGAAGCCGTGCGCTGCACGCTGGCCGGTCCCATCACCCCCGCGTGTCCCGCGTCCGCGCTGCGCACACACACGGACGTGCGGCTGTATCTGGATCGGGAATCTGCCGCGCTGGTGAATCTGTCGACGATTTGAACCGCGAAGACGCGAAGAGCGCCAAGAATTCTTCTTGTAGTACTTCGCGCCCTTCGCGTCTTCGCGGTTCAAATATCTTGGTTCAGTCTCCTACCTCACCCATCCCCGCGTGACAACGGCCTCCGCAACGCGCGCGACCGCGACGAGGTACGCGGCCAGGCGGTTGTGAACCTTGCGGCTCTGCGCCATCCGGTGCACCTCGTGGAATGCCTTGGTCATGGCAGCATCCAGCCGCGCGTGTACGTCGGCCAGCGGCCAGTAGAAGTTGTACGCGTTCTGTACCTGCTCGAAGTAGCTGACCGTCACGCCGCCGGCATTGCAGAGGAAGTCGGGGATGACGAACGCGCCCTTGTCGTGAAGGATCTCGTCGGCCTCCGGGGTCGTCGGGCCGTTCGCCAGCTCCGCGATGACCTTCGCCTGGATGCGCGGCGCGTTCTCCGCCGTAATCACGGATTCGAGCGCGGATGGGAAGAGGATGGTGACGGGCAGTTCCAGCAGCTCCGCATTCGACAGAGTGTCCGCGTCCTGGAATCCTGCCAGGCTGCCCGTGTGCTGCTTCCATGCGGTGGCTGCCGCGTAGTCGATGCCGTGCGGGTTGTAGATGCCGCCGCGCGAGTCGCTGATGGCGACCGTCTTCAGCCCCAGCAGCTCGCAGCCCAGCTTGTGCGCATACTGACCGGCGTTGCCGTACCCCTGGATCGCGACTGCCGCGCCCTCGAAGTTGAGGCCGAGCGCTTGCGCGGCCTCCCGCACGGTATACATGCCACCGCGCGCGGTGGCATCGCTCCGCCCCTGTGACCCGAACAGTTGCACCGGCTTGCCCGTGATGACGCCCGGCTGGTGGCGGCCGGTGATGACCTCGTACTCGTCCATCATCCAAGCCATGATTTGCGGGTTGGTGTAGACATCCGGCGCGGGCACATCCTCTTCCGGGCCGACGAAGTGCGCGATCTTGCGCATGTACCCGCGGCTGAGCCGTTCCAGCTCCGATGGGGAGAGGCTGCGCGGGTCGCATACGACGCCGCCCTTGCCGCCCCCCAAGGGAATATCCACGAGCGAGGTCTTCCACGTCATCCACGCAGCCAGCGCGCGCACGGTGTCTACCGTCTCGTTGGCGTGAAAGCGGATGCCGCCTTTGGCTGGTCCGCGCGCGGTGTTGTACTGGATGCGGAAGCCCTGGAAGACCTCGTAGCCGCCATCATCCATCAGCACGGGTAGGGTGAATGCGACCTCCTGCATCGGCTCGCGCAGGAACGCGTGCAGCGCGGGGGCCAGGCCCAGGAGAGCCGCAGCCTGGTCGAGCTGCTGTTGAGCAATCTGAAATGGGTTAGGTTGAGCAGGCATCGAAAGCAGTAGTCCTTTCGGCATGTGGGAATTGGCGAGGGGCCGGTAAGGAAGACATTCGCAGACGCGCAGCCGCCGCTACGCGTGTAGCGGCGGCGATCGACGGTGACCAGCACCCAGGGCGCAAAGAATAGCACACACGGCACCATGCCGCAAACTGCCCCACCTGGTCCCGGCGTGTCAGTGGAGTCGAGGCTTTAGCCGGTTTGGGTGTGCAATCACACAGTCAGCCTGACCGGCTGCAGCCTCGACTCCAAATACGCATCGCGGTCTCCGTGCTTCGTGGCCTTCGCGCTCCTGTGCTGCTTCGTGTTCCGGACGCGCCCTCACCCCAGCGGCAGCGTATCCGGCGCATACGGCAGCACGTTGACCGCCGCGCCCGCGCCGTGCACGCGCAGCGCCGCGGCCAGCGCATCCTCCACCGAGGGATACGGCGTGAACCCCAGCGCCCGCGCAGCGTCCGCGCTGATCCCGCCGCTCACCAGCGAGATGCTGGCCCGCTCGCGCATCTTGGCCCACGCCAGTGCGACCGCGCCCGACACCACGTTGGTGATCGTCCCGTCGGTGATGGCTGCGTCGATGCGCTCCGCCGGCAGCGCGGTGAAGTTGAGCATCTCGCCGTGGCTGACCGACACGCCTTCGGGCGAAGGGGTCACCACGATGACCGTACCGCCTGCACGCACCGCGAGGTCTGCGGGGTAGAGCGACTTGTGCGCCTGCCAGAACTCGATATCGCACGGGTGCGAGCCCGCGATGACGATGTCTGCCTGGCCCGGCAGCGGTACGCCGTACACCTCCCGCGCGACCGCCACGCCCGCGCGGTGCGCCGCGCGCGGGTCGCCGTAGAACCCCCGCACGAGCTGCGCCTCCGCGTTGAGCACGACGTTGAAGATCGCATGCAGTCCTGCCTGTTCCGCGATGAGCTCCATCTCCGCGCGTACAGGGTTGTCCGCGATGCCCAGGTACGAGCGCCGCGAGCGCACGCTGAACAGGTGGGTCGCGCCGGTCGTCTCCGGGCCCGAGACGCCGGGCTGGACGATCTTCGCGCCTGCCGAGAAGCCGGGGATGTGGTGTGGGACGATCGAGCCGAGACCGATGACGAAATCCGCGTCGAGCACGGGCCGCGCGATGCTGACCGGCGTGCCGTTCGGCGTCACCCCGAGGTCGACCATCTGGCCGGGGTCCTGCCACGGGCTGTTGATGACCCGCACGCGGCCCGTCACCTCCGGGCCGTAGTGCCGGTGGATCTCTGCCTCGGTCATCGGCCGGTGCGTGCCCAGCGCGATGACAACCACGCACTGCTCGTCGCGCACGCCGGCTGAGTTCAGCTCGTCCAGCAGCGCGGGGATGATGAGATCACACGGCGTCTGCCGGGTCAGGTCGTCGGCCAGGATGGCGACCGACCGCGCGCCGGCCACCGCCTCGCGCAGCGGCCCGGTGCCGATCGGCCCAGCACCGATAGGTGCCTCCAGCGCCCGCCGGATCTCCCCGCGCGGGTCCGCCACGCCCTGCACCGGCCGCGGCGCCAGCACCGCCGTCGGGCATTCCGCCGGCACTTCGAACCCGATCGTCTCGTCGCCGTAGGGGATGGTGATGTGCATCGAATGCTCCTCCGAAGGTTGCACGTTAGCAAGTGGAAGGTTGCAGGTTGAGGCGGTCGCCAACCTCCAACCTGCAACCTGCCAACTTTCAACCCATCTCGCGCGCAAGCGCCAACGCGACCGCCGCGGCCCACGGCAGGACCTTGAACTCGCCTCCGCGCAGCGCGGCCTCGACCTCGCCGCGGGTGAGGAGGAGCAGCTCCTGCTCTTCGAGGTCGTCCACGATGGGGTCGGCCACGGGGTGTGCGCCGGTCGCCAGGTAGAAGTGCGCCCGGCCCACTCCCCGGTTTGCGTCGACCGCGTACTCGCCCAGGAGGGTCCAGTCCGCCGCCTCGTAGCCCGTCTCCTCTCGCAGCTCGCGCTGCGCTGCGACCAGCGGCTTCTCGCCCGGCTCTATGTACCCGCCGACCAGGGCGAGCGTCGGCCCGTCGACTGCATACTTGGTTTGGCGGAAGCACAGGTAGCGGCCGTCCCCGGTCACGGCCACGATGTTGACGTAATCAGGGGTGATGACCCACTGCCAGTCGTCGATGACCCGCCCGTCGGGCAGCTCGACTGTGTGCTGCTCGACCTTCAGGAACTTGCCCTTGTCCAGGATGACCTTCCGGTCCCGCGTGACCCAGGGTGCGAACTGCGCCTTTGCCGTACCCTCGTCTGCCATGCCCCATCCTCCCTCTTGCTGTATCTGGAGATATCATAACAGACCCCGAACTCTGGAGGCAAGGCACTCGCAGAGATATTCGCTCATTCGTTCCAGCGCCGCAGCGCCGTTGACGGCGCCCCCCGCGTTGCCCAATCGCCCCTGCGAT
>JAKPQT010000323.1 GCA_029555885.1 Chloroflexota bacterium
TCAGCAGGGTAGAGGAAGTGGGCCAGCTCCGCCGCATCGAGCAGCGCGCTGTGCTCGGTCGCCCAGCCGCCCAGCAGTCCCAGCCGCCCCGCCCGGATGTGCGCGAGCAGCCTTTCCACGACCGTGGGGTCGGGCGTGCGGCTGAGCCACTGCTCTAGCATCCAGACCTCTTCGATGTTCCAGACGAGGTCGGGGATGCGGTCGAGGTGGTGCAGCGCACGATCCAGCTGCGGCTTATAGTCGTCGGCCACGATATCCGCGGGCGCGGTGAACCCGATGTCCAGGTGCGACGAAGGGACGATGTAGACCGTGCGGATGGTGGACTCGATGCCGGGGGTGACGGGTGCTTGCGGGTCAGTTGTGGTTCCAGTTGAAGACACAGGTGTGGCTCCTAAGAAGCTGGTTGACGTCCCACGGCTGCGGTTACAAACCGCAGCCTGATAAACGAAACCTGCTGAAGCAGGTTTGGCTCGACGAGAAGCGTAGCGTGCCTCGGCACGCTTGGTCTGGCAGCCTGCGGTTTGCAACCGCAGGTCCCCTGTCTAGCGGTGGCTCGGTCAGAGGGTCCGTCGGCTATCCCTTCAGGCCGGTCAGGGTGATGCCCTGGACGAACAGGCGCTGGCCGAGGAAGAAGATGACGAGGACGGGCAGCAGCACGACCGTCGACGCCGCCATCAGCTCCTGCCACTCCACCGAATACTGCTCGCGGAAGTACTGCAGGCCCACCTGCAGGGTGTACAGCCGCTCGCTCCGCAGGTAGAGCAGCGGGCCGAAGAAGTCGTTCCACGTCAGCAGGAAGGTGAAGATTGCGACGGTGGTCAGCGCAGGCTTGGACAGCGGCAGGATGATGCGCCACCAGATGCCCGGATGCGAGCAGCCGTCGATCAGCGCGGCGTCGCTCAACTCGCTCGGGATGCCGAGGAAGAACTGGCGCAACAGGAAGATGTAGAAGGCGCCGCCAAAGAACCACGGCACCGTGAGCGGCAGGAAGGTGTTGACCCAGCCGATCTTCGAGTAGACGACGTACACCGGAATCATCGTGACCTGGCCAGGCAGCATCATGGTGGCAATCAGGATCAAGAACCAGACATTGCGCCCCGGCCAGCGCAGCCGTGCGAAGGCATACGCGACCATCGACGCGCTCAACACCGCGCCGATGACCGGGATGATCGACGTGATGAGCGAGTTGCGCAGGAACAGCAGGAACGGGATGCGCGTCAGCGCGTTGGGATAGTTCTCCCAGATCGGCGGAATCGGCACCCAAACCGTCGGTACGGCAAACACCTGCTTATCGCTCTTCAGCGAGGTACTGATCATCCAGAACAGCGGCATGAGGAAGGAGAGCGCGCCGGTCCAAAGAATGATCGTGACGGCAATGCTCCACGCGCGGTCCTGGAACTTGCGGCCTCGCCAGAAGGGCAGCGCCTTCGCGGGAGTGGCCCGCATTTCGGTCGTTGCCATGTCAGACGACCCTCCCTTCATCGCCGCCTTCATAATAGACCCAGCGCTGCGCAAAGCGGAACTGGATGATGGTCAGCGTCAGGATGATGATGAACAGAATCCACGCCAGCGCGGAGGCGTAGCCCATCTTAAGTTCGTTGAAGGCGCGCTGATAGAGGTACAGGACATAGAAGAGCAGCGAATCACGCTGGCCGCCGCCCGCGCCGCCGCCCCAGACATAGGCCTGGGTGAACACCTGGAACGAGCCGATGGTGCTCGTAATCATCGTAAACAGGATGGTCGGCGAGAGGATGGGCAGCGTGATATGCCGGAAGCGCCGCCACGCGCTTGCGCCATCGATCTCGGCGGCTTCGAGCAGGGATTGCGGCACGCCCTGGAGCCCGGCCAGGTAAATGATCATCGTGCCGCCGATGCCCCAGAGGCTCATGATGATGAGCGCAGGCTTCGACCATTCTGCGCTGTTCAGCCACGGCGGCCCTTTGATGCCGAACCAGCTCAGCGCCACGTTGATGAGCCCGAATTTGGGATTAAGGATCCACAGCCAGAGCATCGCGCTGGCAACGCCGGAGACCACCGATGGCAGGTAGTAGATGGTGCGCAGGAGCGAGCGTCCCGCAACGCGTTGGTTCATCAGGACCGCCACGATGAGACCGGTGATGATGGTCAGCGGGACGACGAACACAGCATAATAGGCTGTGTTGTAGAGGCTGGTGTGGAACTTCGGGTCATCGAACAGGAGGATGCGATAATTCGTCAACCCCAACCAGCGCGGCGGCGTCGTCACCTGGAAGGACGTGAAGCTGTAGAAGAACGACAGCAGAATCGGCCCGGCGGTGAAAACTAGAAAGCCGATGATCCAGGGCGCGGCCATCAGATAGCCGGTGACGGCTTCGCGCCAGTAGCCTCTGCTGTGGCGGCGGAACAGGTGTTGGGTGAATGCGGACATCGCGTCGTCCTTGTGGTAAGGCAGGTTAACGTCCTCACCCCCCTCACCCCTTCTCCTGAGTAGCGAACTGATGCTTCTCAGGAGAGGGGGCAAGGGGGGGTGAGGTCAGCTTTACTGGTGCGTCGCTATGAAGTTGGCGATTTCCTTATCGACGGCGGTCTGCGCATCGGTGATGGCCTGTTCCGGCGTCTTCACGCCATCCCAGACTTCCTGGAAGGCCGTCACGAGCGGACCATACCAGGTCGGCACTTCGAGCACGAATCTGCGGCTGTGCGTCACTTTCATGCTTTCCAATACCACATCCCAAGCGGGTATGGCGGCAAGCTGCGGGTCTTGGGCCGCATCCACGCGCGCCGGCATCCAGCCAGACGCGACCGCCCACTTAAGCTGCGTTTCCCGTTCCGTCATGAACTTGATGAAGGCCCACGCACCGTCAGGGTTTTTCGCGCCGAAGGGGATCTCCAGATCGAAGCCAGCGCCCCAGGAGGCTGGTTCCTTCTTGTACGGGATCAGCGCCGCGCCCCAGTTCATGTCGGGCGCATATTCCTTCAGGTTGGCGATGAAGTCCTGCGTCTGGATGATCATCGCGACTTGGCCGCTGATGAACGGGTCCTGCGCGCCGGAGCCGAAGCTGCTGGCGAAGTTGTCGAGGTTCTCCTTGCCGTAGTGGTCAACCCACTGCTTGTACCAGACGGCGGTCTCGACGACCTCCGGCGTGTCGATGTGGACCTTGCCGGCTTCGTCTACGATCTCGGTGCCGTTGGTGAAGATAAAGGGCATGACCCAGACATTGCCCCAGAACGGGTTGAAACCGACCTGCGTCAGCTCGCCCGCATCGTCTTTCTTGTCAAGCTGCTGGGCATACTGGAACAACTCATCCCAGGTCACCGGCGGCTTCTCGGGGTCCAGTCCGGCCTCGGTGAACTTATCCTTGTTGTAGAACAGGATGCGGGTGTCAGGGCCGAAGGGGATGCCCCAGGTTTCGCCCTGCCACTGCACGTCCTTCTGAGGGTATTCCCAAAAGACGGACATGTCGAAGTTGTCGGCCTGGATGTACGGATCGAGCGCGATGATTTGCTTCGCCTCGGCCCGCTGGCCGGCGCGGGTCTGGTCGGCCATGATGACATCCGGCGGGTCGCCGGCGGCCACTGCGGCCAGGAACTTCTGGTCGTAGGTCCAAAAGTCGGTGTAGACCGGCTCGACGATGTATTGTGGGTTCTCTACGTTAAACTCGGCAATGAGGTTGTCGAAGATGTCGCGCGACGGGCCGGAGCCGAAGATGTGCCAGAAGGTGACCTTCGTGCGCTCCTGGGGCACGGCCTTCTCGACGACCTGGGTCTCGACGACCTTGACCTCTTTCTCGACGACCTGGGTCTCGACAACTTTGACCTCTTTTTCGACGATCTGGGTGACGACCTGCGGCGCTGCCGGTGCAGCCGGGGTTGCGCAGGACACGAGCATACTGGCGACAACCAGGATCACGAGCGCCAGTCCGATGGTGCGTTTCATGGCATTGCCTCCGTAGATGTAGCAGAATGTAGGCTGGGAGCGACGTTGCAGATTGGCTGTGCAGGTGAGACGATCGGGATGTAAGGCTCCTCCTTCCTCAAGTTGTTGTAGCGGCCGCAGAAGGGGCTGCTCGGTGGCCTGCACCCCGGCCCGCGCCGCATGATACGCGCACGATGAGTTCCACGGGCAGAACGTGGGCACGCTCGACAGACTCGCCGTCGAGGAGCCGAATCAGGACCTCCGCGGCGCAGACGCCGATCTCGTACGCATTCTGGCGGACGGTGGTCAGCGGCGGCGTGACGAGCGAGGCGACTGCGTCGTCGTCACAGCCGACGAGCGCCAGGTCCTCCGGAATGCGCAGGCCGAGCGCGCGACAGGCTTCAAAGACCTCCAGCGCGATGAGGTCATTGCACGCGATGAGCGCCGTGGGGCGGTCGGGCCGCGCCAGGAAGCCCTGGATGGCACGGTTGTCGAACTCGGAGAGATCGGGCGTCGTGCGCTTGAGCACCTCGATCTCCCGCAGGAACGGCAACAACCCCTGGAAGACCCAGCCCGGCTCCGGCGTGATGCCGGCCTCCGCCAGCGCCTGGCGATAGCCCTGCAGCCGGTGGGCCACGGAAGAGACGTAGAGGTTGGGCCGGGTGACGAAGCCGATGCGCGTGTGGCCCAGCCGGATGAGGTGCTGCGCCGCCAAGTAGCCGCACTGGACGTTGTCGGACACGACATAGGGCAGCGTGCAGGCCTCGAAGTAGCGGTCCACGAACACAATGGGCGCCTCGTCTGCGCAGAGCTCGCGCAGCCCGGCGTGCAGGTCGACGGCGTCGGCGGGCATGAGGATGAACCCATCGGCGCGCTGCCCGGTCCACAGGTCGCGCAGGTATTTTTGCTCGACCGGAATCTGATTGCCCGCGTTGGCGAGGATCAGGTTGTAGCCATGCTGCGCCGCAATCGATTCGGCCCCGGTGACGAGGTGCATCAGGAAGGTGTCGCGCATCTCTGGCCCGATGAGCGCCAGGTTGCCCGTGCGCGGGCGGGCAGCCTGCCGCGCGCGGGGAGGCTGGCTCGCGGCGCGCGAGACGAATGTGCCGCTCCCCGCGATGGCTTCCACCAGCCCGCCGGCCTTCAGCAGCTCCAGCGCGTGGCGCACGGTGGGCCGGCTCACGTTGAGCGCGGCGGCCAGCTCGAACTCCGAGGGCAGCGCCGTGCCGGGAGCATACGCGCCCTCGGCGATGCGCTGCTTAAGATAGGCCGCTACCTGGCGGTAGACCGGCTCAGACTGGCTGCGGTCGGGCTTGAAATCGGTCATCATCGTGTCAACCTGCGTCTGACGGAGTCACTCACAGGTACTTGTGCAGATACGCCTGCACATCGACCGGCATATGCGTGTGCGCCGACTCGATCGCCGCGAACAGCAGCGCGGCGCACTGGATGTTGTCGTCCAGGTGGTTGGGCGGCGGCGGTCCGCCGGCCAGCCAATCGCAGAATAGCTCGGCCAGCCACGCGTTCATCCAAACGGGCTGTTCGAGCAGCGGCAGCGGCTCTGCGATCGGCGCGCCGTCCGGCCCGGTGCGCAGCACGCGCAGCTGCCGCCGGTCCAGCTCCAGCGTCCCGTCCTCGCACTCGGCCCGCAGGTAGTCGTTGCCCCAGCCGTTCAGGGTCGTGGCATTGGCCTTCGCGCCCTCATACGCGCACGGCACGCCGTTAGTCATCGTCAGGTTGATCAGGGCGGTGCTGTCGCCCGCGTACTCGCCCCACGGCGGGTTCCAGGTCGTCGCGTAGACCGTCTGCCCGTCCGCGCCGGTGAGCGCGCGCAGGATGTCGAAATGGTGGACGGTGCCCTCGACGAGCAGCGGGTCGGGGATGCGGTGGCGGAACTCGCCCCAGGAGCCGAACTTGCGGCAGTTGTGGGTGAAGCGGTGCACCACGTAGTTGAGCCGCCCGTACCGGCCGCTCTTGACTGCGGCTTCGAGCGATTGCTTGTCCTGGTCGAACCGATGGCTCATGGTGACGGCCATCTTCTTGCCCGCTGCGTGCACCTTGCGGTAGATGCGCGCACAGCCCGCCATGGTATCCGCGATGGGCTTCTCGGAGAGGATGTGCAGGTCATGGGCCAGGGCCGCATCCACGACGCCTTCGTGATACGCGGGCGGGACCACGATGATGATGAAGTCGGCGGGGTTCTCGTCCAGCGCGCGGTCGAGGTCCGCGTAGCAGCGGTCCGCGGGCAGGCCGAGGTGCTGCTGCGCGTTCAGGAGAGCGTCGGCGCGCAAGTCAACCGCGGCAACGGGCCGAGCCTTGCCCAGCTCAGTCAAGCGGGGGAGGAAGAAACGGCACCAGTACGCGCCGAAGCCGCCTGTGCCGACAATAATATAGCGGAGCGGATCGGTCATGATCGCCCTCCAGGGGATTGCGGAGATGTAGGCTGACAGGTGGATGAACCTGTCACATACAGGATAGTATAAACGGGGGAAGCTGTCAAGTGTGAGAACGACTGTGGAGTTGAACTGCGAAGACGCGAAGTTCTTTGCTATATAAGCACTTGGCGCTCTTCGCGTCTTGGCGGTGAAAAACTAAACCTTTACCTGATCCTGAGCATGGCGAGGGCCGTCTCGCGCACCTGCTCGAAGCCGCCCGCCGCGACCATGAAGTGCCCGTAGAACTTGTAGGCGTTGTCAACTTCGTAGCCCCCTTCGGCGTAGATTTCCGCCGGGGGCAGGTAGCCGATGTCGCCGTTGGCATAGCCGACGACGTACACGCGCGGGCCGGCGGCCGCGCGCAGGTCCACGGCCAGGCGGGAGAACACCTCCGCGCTGACCGCGACGAACGCGGCCGGCCCGATGCGCACGACCTGGACGTCCACCGGAATCGTGGTCGGCGCGGACTCACCGGCCAGCAGCGCGAGCGTCTCGCGGCGCCAGTCGGCATAGGCGCGGGCTGCATGGTCATAGAACGCGGAGGCGGGGTCCAGCGCGGCCATCTCGCGCGCATACTCTGCCTCCACCTGGGCTGGGGTTAATACGTCGAGCGGCAGCTTCAGCGTCACCAGCGCGCTCGACAGCCCTGCCTCATCGAAGCTTACGGCCTGCGCCC
>JAKPQT010000343.1 GCA_029555885.1 Chloroflexota bacterium
GGCGCCACGAACGTCTTTTACGACGAGACAGGGTACGCGGGCATCTCCGAGACGGCCAAGTACTATATCGGCGGGCTCCTGTACCACGCGTCCTCGCTGCTGGCCATGACCTCGCCCACCACGAACTCGTATCGCCGGCTGGTGCCCGGCTACGAGGCGCCGGTGAACCTGGCCTATTCGCAGCGCAACCGCTCGGCATGCTGCCGCATCCCGGTATACTCCAAGAGCCCGAGTGCCAAGCGCATCGAGTTCCGGCCGCCGGATCCGTCATCAAACCCTTACCTCTGCTTCGCCGCGCTGCTGATGGCCGGGCTGGATGGCATCCAGAATCGCATCGACCCCGGTGAGCCGCTCGACAAGGATCTCTACGATCTCCCGCCGGAGGAGGCTCGCCAGGTCAAGCAGGTCCCGGGCGCGCTGAACGAGGTGCTGGACGCGCTCGAGGCCGACAATGACTACCTGCTGCAGGGCGACGTGTTCACGCCTGACCTGCTGGAAGCCTACGTCCGCTACAAGCGCCAGAACGAGTTCGACGCGGTCCGTCTGCGCCCGCACCCGCACGAGTTCGAACTGTACTACAACATCTAGGGAACGTACCGCCAGGGGGGCGGGCGACGCAGCCTGCCCCACACGGGCCGGCTCCGGGTACCGGCGCAGTCAGGCGGGCTGAACCCGCTTGCACAATGACCGGGCGCTGCCGTGGCCCGGCGCGACGGGTGCGCTCGTGCGCAGGCCGTCTGGCGCTCCGGTGGGCACAGTGTGACAAGACCATGGAAACGAGCGACCGCTGTCCAACACAGTCGGACTGGGAGTGCCTGTCCCGCTTTGGTCGCGGGCTGGCCACAGTCGTCCGTCCCGCGATCCTGGCCAGTGCCAACCCTGCACGGGCTCTGGTGGGACTGTTGCGGCTCCTCGAAGCCAGCCCTGACCCCGCTCGGACGGTGGCTGTACTGCGTTCCGAACCCCGCTTCGCAGAGGCGCTGGCGGCGCTGTTTGCTGGCAGCGGGTACCTGACCGAGGTCCTGTTGCGCCATCCGGGCGAGGCACTCGGGCTCGCGGTGCCGGGCACAGCGCTGCGCCGTCTGGACGCCGCCGGGTACCTGGGGCTCGCCGAGCAGGAGATCGAGGCCCGGCCGGATCCCGAAGCAGCGCTCAATGCCCTGCGCGTGCTGCGCGCGCGTGAGCAACTGAACATCGGCTGCGCCGACCTGCTGGGGCTGTGGGACCTGACCACGGTGATCGAGGCGCTCTCATCCCTGGCCGAAGGACTGATCGAGGCAGTGTACCGCGTCACGACGCGCGGCGCGGCTGCTCGCCAGGATTTGGCGGTACTCGCGCTCGGGAAGCTGGGCGGGCGCGAACTGAACTACAGTTCGGACGTCGACCTGGTGTTCGTTTCGGATGGCAAGTGCGCCGCGAACGATAGCCTGGCGTGCGACATCGTGGCCGGCCTCGGCCGGAGCACGGAACATGGTTACCTGTACCGCGTCGATCTCCGCCTGCGCCCGTGGGGGCGCTCCGGGCCGCTGGTGGCAGATGCGGCGGGTTATCTGGACTATCTTCGGCGCTCCGCCAACCTCAGCGAGCGACAGGCGCTCCTGAAGGCCCGTCCCGTGGCCGGCAATCGGGCGCTCGGGCAGGCGTTCCTCGCCGCGGCAGAACCGATCCTGTACGCCGTGCCGCCGCAGGACGCCCGCACGGCTGCCGCACGAAGCAAGCGTGCCATCGAGCGCAATCTGGCAGAACGCGGCGCAGCCTGGGGTGAGGTCAAACAGGGCGCCGGATCCATCCGAGATGTCGAGTTCGTGGCGCAATACCTGCAACTGCGCGAGGGAGGCAGGCTGCCACAAGTGCGCGGCCCGAATACCCTGCAGGCTTTGGCGGCGCTCCATGCGGGCGGCATCCTTCCCGACGCGGACTACCACATACTGGCTGATGGCTACTCGTTCCTGCGCGCCTTGGAGCACGCACTGCAACTCCTCTACTACGCGCACACGCACCGGCTGCCTGCCGCGGAGGCCGATCGCGATGACCTGGCCCGTCGGCTCGGTTTCGGCGGCGATCATCCCGGCCACGACCTCGCGGAACGCTACGAGGAGCACGTCGCCGCCGTGCGCGGAGTGTACGCCCGCTAT
>JAKPQT010000355.1 GCA_029555885.1 Chloroflexota bacterium
GTGATCCAGTCATCATAGTCCGCGGCGCGCGCATCATGCGGACGGCCGTCCCGCAGCGGGGCGCCGATGCCGATCACAAAAACGGCGCCGGCCTCGCGGCAGATGGCGTTCTCGCGCTCCCGGGGAGAGAGTTGCGGGAAGCGCTCCTGCAGATCCTCCGAGTGGACGAAGGTGATCTCGTCGGGGAGGTAGGCAGGCTCCAGCCGTGCGAAGCGCGCGCAAACGGCCCGCTCCGTCTCGCGGATGACGGCGTAGATGCGCCGCACTACCTCTTCGAGGAACGCCAGGTTGCGCTCGTCCGGGCGCAACACGCGCTCCCAATCCCACTGGTCGACGTATACCGAGTGCAGGTTGTCGAGCACCTCATCTGGCCGGATAGCGTTCATGTCGGTGTAGAGGCCCTCGTCCGCACCAAAGCCGTAGGCGGCCAGCGCCAGCCGCTTCCACTTGGCCAGGGACTGCACGATCTCGGCATCCTGATGCATGGACCGGATACGAAAGTGCACTGGCTTTTCGACGCCGGTGAGGTGGTCGTTGATACCGGTGCCGCTCGGCACCATCACCGGCGCGCTGACCCGCGTCAGGTTCAGCGCCGCGGCGAGATCCCGCTCAAAGCGGTCCTTGACGAACTTGATCCCCTGCTCTGTTTCGCGCAGCGAGAGGCGGTGATCGTACCCGTCCGGCAGGATCAGCGAACGGTAGGGATTCCCAGAGCCGAGCGGAGTGCTGCTATCTGGCATCGGCGATTCCTTGGTGTTTGCGACCGGCGAACGCCGCACGAAGTGCGATTATGCCCCGCAACCCGCCCAGGCGCCAAAACGCGCCGACTCGCCAGGGTCACTGGCGGAGTCTCCCGGCAGTAGCCAGCCCCATCGTGGTCAGGCGTACCGGGCAGCAAGTTCGATGGCCAAGCGCGTCCAGTCGTGCAGGCGTCGGGGATGCCCGGCGAGGGTCTGCAACTCCCGCAGCACGACCTGGTAGTGGAACCCCTGCAGCCTCCGTAGGCCGCTCTCGAGGTCCGCGCGGATGCTGTCCAGGTCGTCCGGAAGCACCACGTCGCTCGCCTTCTGCCGCCACATGATGCAGTAGCGCGTGCCGACCCGCTCCAGGACGGTGTCCAGGTTGGTCCAGGCGCTGCAGACGAACACACGCAGGTTCGGGATCGACAGCACGCCGTCGATCTTGCGCGTAAGGTTCTCGCAGCACCCATAGGCCACCAGCCCGTAGCGTGCGAAAACGGGCATCTGATAGTTCAGCAGGAACTCTCTCCACATGCGCGGCGAAACCTGATCGAACTCCTGCGAGTTCGCTGCACACCAGCACTGCTTGAGCGTCGGATGGCCGTCGCTGGGCAGGGATCCTACAGGGTCGCTCTCGGTCATGGGGCCATAGTTGTTCGGCGTCAGGAGCCCGCTCGCCTCGGCCGCATCCATGCTGCGCAGGGTGGCGTCGCGGACCAAGGCCATCAGAGCGTGCACACGGTCCGGCGCGACCGCCATGTCCCACAGGATCTGCTCCAATCCGCGCAGGGCTGCGGCCGGGTTGCAGAG
>JAKPQT010000373.1 GCA_029555885.1 Chloroflexota bacterium
CGATATCCGCGACGAACTCATAGCCGCCCGCGGTGCTCGCGCCCAGCGATTGGCCCAGGGTGATCCACAGGGTTGCGCCGGCCGCGACGAGCAGCAGGGCCACGATTAGAAGATATCTTCCCTGATCTCGCGACATCCACACCACCGGCTGAACAGCATGAGCAGGACGACTGCACTGGCAAAGAAGACGATGCCGGAGTAGTCGTGATAGTACTTGAAAGCGGTCTCCGAGCCCCAGGTGTTCGCCACGCCGAGCAACGACGATACTCGCAGAACATTCCCCAACGCGGCAATCGGGATGCTGCTGAGCGCGAGCAGCAGCTTGCCAAGCCACGACCCCTCGACGATGAACACGACCAGCCCGACCAGGGTCAAGAGCGTGACGATCGAGCGCAGCCCGCTGCACTGCGCGCCGACGACGAGCTGCGCGTTGGGCAGGCTGACCTGAGCGCCGTTGACCTCGATCGGCACACCGAACAGACGCACGACCGCGGCGGAGATCGCGCCGGTAACCTGCGCCAGCGGCACGCTCAACGGCTCCACAAAAGGCAGCGGAGCCATAAAGAGCAGGAAGGCAACAGGGAATGCCAGCCGCCGCAAGGCCGCGCCGCCGAGGAGATACCAGATGACGCCCGCCAAGATGACGATGAGGGCCAGGGTCGCGATGAAATACGCGGCCTGCACGAGGGCGTAGACGTAAACGGCCAGCCCAAACAGCACCGGGGCTAAGCCGGCCGTCTCCATCGTCACCCGGCGCCGGTCAGCCGGCCACTTGCTCCACAGCCGCCAGGCGAAGAATGCGGAGATCAGCGGGACCAACGGACCGTGTGAGTAGTAGTCGTTACCGAGCCATTCGCCGGCGAGCCAGCGGAGCACGGGGTAAAAGAGGGCCAGCAGCAAGGCCCCGACCAGGGCTGCGCCGGCCACTCGGCGTGTGCGTTCCATCATATGACGGAGTATACGGGCTGGAGAGACGGGTGTCAAGTGAACCGGAGGATTTCCGTGTGTTGCCGCCGTGCCGGAGATTGGAGCCGAGGCTTCAGCCGGTTTGGGTGTGTGCGATCAGACACTGTGTCACCGGCTGAAGACTTGACTCCAACCCTACCTGGAAATCTGGCTTTACGGTCGCGTGCCCGGCAGCCAGCCGGTCACGTTGTCGAAGTCCACCTCGTTATGCGTGAGCAGCACGACGCCCGCGCCGTCAGGACTTGTGCGGAACACTTCGCTATGGCCGCTGCCGGGCCGGTAGCCGGTGAAGACGATCCAGTCTGCGCCGGCGGGCCCCCAGTGGGGCGCAGCGGGGCGCAGGGTGCGCGAGACGAGCGGCACGACGCCGCTTCCGTCCGCATTGACCCGGTAGAGGGTCTGCTCGGAGCGCGTGCCCCAGAAGACCAGCCGGTCCCCGGCCGGGCTCCAGCTCGGCTGCGCATCGCTGTTGGGGTTCGCGAGAAGCTGCTGCGCGCCGCTGCCGTCCGCAGCCATCGTGTACAGCACTGTATTGCCGCCGGTCGCGCTGTACTCGAACGCAATCCGGCCGGTGGCCCATGACCAGTCCGGCCCCTGCGCACTCCCCGAAGCTACATACAGCGGCGTGACCGCGCCCGTCGCCAGGTCCAGGCGGTAGATGTGGGGCTGGCCGCTGCGAGTCGATACGAAGGCCAGGTATTCGCCGCCGGGCGACCACGCCGGGTTGTAGTCGTCCGGCCCGCCGGAGGTCAACCGGTGGGCGTTGCGCCCGTTCCGGCTCATGCGCCACAGCTCGCGGCCCGCGCCGCTCGTGACGGTGTAGGCAATCCACCGGCCATCCGGCGAGCCGGCCGCATCCGTCTCGGACAGGCCGGGGGTGAAGGTCAGCCGCGTCTGCTCCCGGCCGTCAGGCAGCATCCGGTAGACTTCGGTGTTGCCGTCGCGGTCGCTGGTGAACAGCACCTCCGCCGCCGCGACATCCTGAATGACCGCAATCGTATCGCTCTCGCCGCACGCGATATACACCTTGCCGGCGCGGCTGTCCACCGCGATGCCTTCCTCTGCGCCCGCGGGCAGCGGAATAACCGCGATGCGCCGCCAGTCGAGCGTGCTGTACACCTCGGCCTGCCGTCCCGATCCGGCGGCTACGACCACGAACAGATGCCCGGTGTCCGGATTGACCGCGACGAGCAGCGCCTCGCCGCCCACCGGAATGACACCGGCGCGGCTGCCTGCCGCGATGTCCAGCACCGTGACCATGTGATGGTGCCCGCGGCTGGCGACATACAACCGCCGGTCGGTGGCGTCGAACGCAAGGCTGTACGGCTCAGGGATCTCCAGGTATTCCTCCGCCACGCTGCCGCCGCGCAGCCGGGCGACCTTGTTCGCGCCGTGCAGCGAGAGGTAGGCGTCGCCGGTGTCGGGGTCCACAGCGAACAGGGACGGCTCATGGCCCACGCCGATCTCCCCCAGGCCCGCGAGCGTCACCGGGTCGAAGCGGCTGACCATATCGTTGGCGTAATTAGCCACATACAAGCTGTCACCAGCCACCGCGACGCCATCCGGCTGATCGCCCACATCGCGGCGGGCCGTGACCGCGCGCGTCACCGGATCCACGAAGACAAGCTCGCCCGTCTCGCGCTGTGTGACTGCGACCCAGTAGCCCGCCACCGTGCCGGACCGCGGCAGGCGCGCGACGGCATTTGGCCCGGCGGGTACCGTATCCAGCTCGACCGTGGCCTCCACGGCCAGCGGGTTGATGCGCAGGATGCCCAACCGGCGGCCATCACGGTTGGCGCCGTGGTAGGCTGCGTAGAGATGGGCATCGGTCACGTTGACCAGGAGACCGTGCGGGTGGCTGCCCGCGGGCAAGGCCAGCGCGGCCAGCGCGCAGGGTGTCGGCCAGGCGCCCGGCGCGGCGGTCGGAATCACTGCGGTGGACACCGTGGGCGTCGGCGTGCGGGTAGGTGTGGCGGTGGCCGTCGCCGTGGGCGTCAGCGTCGGGGTGGGCGGGCTGCTGCCCGTGTCATAGATGAAGACGCCCGCCGGCGTCGTCACGTACAGGCGGCCCGGCGCAGCATCTAGCAGCAACAGGTCGCTGACTTCGAGGTTCTCGAACGGCACGCCCGTAACCTTCTGCCAGGCCGCGACCGGCCCAGGGCGCACGTACAGCCCGCGCACCGTGCCGAGATAGACGCGGCTATCGACCGGGCTTTGCGCGATGGCAAGCAGCCCATAAGACCGGTCGGCGGTGCCGGGGTCCACGACATCCGCCAGCCCGGCGGACGCGTTCTGCCACGACATGCCGTCGTCGGTGGTCTGGAAGAAGCCGCGCGACGCGGCTGCAAACACGCCCCCCGGCACATGGCGGTTCAGCACCAGCGCGCCGGTCCAGCCCATTTCCAGGTAGAGGGGCGTGCTCTGCGCCCAGGTGTCGCCGCCATCGCGGCTGACGAGCACTGCGCCGCCCCCGCCCTCGCTCACCGCGCCGGCCCACACTATATGCCAGTCTACGCCCGTGGGCGCAAGCTGCTTGACATCGTACAGGCTGAACAGCGGATCAGGCTGGAAGAGCACGGTCGCGCCGCCGTTCAGGCTGAGCGACGGCCCGCCGCAGCCGCCCAGGTAAAGCCAGGGCTGGCTCGCGTGCGCGGCCAGCGGCTTGAGGTCCGCGGCGGCCGGGAGCGTCACCCAGCTTGCGCCGGAGTCCGACGTGCGCCAGACATCGGTTGCAGGCCCGTCGGCATAGCACGAGCGGCCATCTCCGGCATAGAGCACCTCTGGGAGCGCGCCGAGCAGCGTATGCTCAGGCCGCGCCGTGCCGGTAACGCGCCACATGCCGCCTGCGTCGTCGGAACGATACAGCCTGCCGCTCACATCCGCGTACAACGTGCCCGACTCCGACCGGCCAATGACGCGCTGCGCCCAGCCATCCGGCAGGACCAGCGCACCTGAGGGCGGGCAAAGCTCAAGCGCCACGTCATCCACGAACGTGCGGCTGATGCCGCCGGTGCCGTTGTTGTAGGTGCCGAACTGGAAGCGGATGGTCTGCCCGCGGAACCGGCTGACATCGATCGTCCGCTCCCGCCATGTGGCGTTGGTGAGGCTCTCGGTGAGCAGCCACTCGATCGCGCCGTCGGGCCGGATGCCGATGACGTAGAAGAAGTCGACGGCAAAGACCGCATCCGGCAGGTCCGCCTCGCGGGTGGGCAGCAGGCGCGCATCGATCGCGGCAGCTTCGCTCCCGGCAGCCGTCCCGTCGCCGTAGATGTTGTAGCGCCAGAACCGCAGCCGCGCAGAGGCCAGCGTTGCGGGGAAGGTGGCCGCCTGCTCGATGGGCGAATAGCTCGTCACGTTGCTGCCGCCCGCCGGAATGCCGGTGCGCATGCTCCGCAGGCCGGAGTGGACGGGCGACGTGACATAACCGGCGAGCACCGGGTTCGAGCGGATGATCCACCCCGCGCCGGTCTCGAAGCCGCCGTTCGCAAGGCCCGCGTAACAGGCAACCGGCGTGATTGTCGGCCCGGAAGGAGGTGTGGCGGACGGCGTGGGCGTATAAGTAGCCGTAGGTGACGGCGTCGCCGTGTAAGTCGCCGTAGGCGACGACGTCGGTGTGTAAGTGGCCATAGGCGTCGGCGTCGGAGTCGGCACCGGATAGTTGTGCAGCATCAGCGGCAGGAACGCCCGCGGCACGAGCGGTCCGCGTGTCGCGGTGGGTGTCGGGGTGACGGTGGGTTCTGCGGGCGCAGGCCAGCAGATGGTCAGCGCCGCATCGTCGATGTACATGGCCGTTGCGCCGTCTTTGCCGTCGTTGTACGTGCCGAAGGCCACCCGCAGCGCAACCCCGCGATAGGCAGCCAGGTCGAAGGTGAGCTGCTGCCAGGTACGCGCATTGCTGCGCGTCCACAGGAGTGTCTTGAGGACATTGCCGTTGCCGTCGAGCAGCAGGATGTACTGGCGGTCGGTGCTCTGGATGGCATCGGGCGCGACCTCTTCCGGCGCAAGACCCAGGCTGCTCGCCGCGGCCGCGGCGAGGATGCGTGCATCCGGCTCGCCTTCGACTGCGGCAGGTTCAGCCGCCAGCGGCCCCTCACCGGAGATGGGATACCACCAGACGGTGAGCGTCGCGCTGGCGCTGCCCGCCGGAATCGTGACGTACTGGTTGCCCGACGAGTAGCTGTAGACGTTCGTACCGCCGTCGATGCCGGTCCGTACGCTCTGCTGCCCGGTGTGTGCGTACTTCGTGCTGTAGGCCGCGGTTGCAGGCGTCGCGGGGAGCTGCCAGCCGGCGCCGTTGACCTCGAAGCCGCCGTTGGTCAGTCGTTCCTCGCACAGCGACTCGTAATGCCACACGCCCGCATCGGTCGCGAGATGCGCAGCAACCGCCAGCGGCCCATAGCCCGTGGCAGCCAGCTCGAACACATTGGGGTTGCCGGGTGCGGGGCCCAGGTCGTTCCACCAGGCGCCGCCGTCCAGTGCGCGGTAGAGGCTGTGCGATGTGCCGGCCACGAACTGCCCGTACAGCGCGGTGAAGAGCGTCCGGTCCGCTGCGTAGCGGGGGGAGACGGCCACGGGATACGGGAACGGCTCGTACACGCCGGGCAGCCCCGCGGTCGCCATGCTCCATGTGCCGCCCCAGTTGGTCGTCCGGACGACTGCGCTTTCCGGCGTGTCATCGCCCGCCGATTCGATGGCCCGATACGTATGCCAAACCGTGCCGTCCGTCGCATAAGCGGGCGAAATCGCCAGGTCATAGGCAGGCGCGGAGGTGGGCATGGTCGTCCAGTTCACGCCCCCGTCCAGGCTCCGCCGTACGCCGCCAAAGCCCGTCAGATACACTGTATGGTCGGTGGCATAGCCGGGCGAGACGGCTATCTCGGTGATCGGGTCGATGTCCGCGACCGGGTAGCTCGTCCAGGTCGCGCCCGCATCGGTGGACTTGAAGACGCGATCCCCGCGGCCGAAGAACACCGTGCGATCCACCGGAAAGGCGGGCGAGACGGCCAGCGCAGTGCCGCCCGCGACTGCGGGGAACACCGTCCAGGTCTGGCCGCGGTCGCTGGAACGGTACAACGCGGTCTGCGCGAGGGTGCGATCTTCATAGCTGGCAAACACGGTCCCGTCGGTCGCGTAGGCCGGCGACAGCCGCACCGCGCGGAAGACCGCATCATGGCCCGGCGGATCGCCGGTCGGGAGCCGCTGCCAGGTGATCCCGCGGTCGGCGCTGCGGAAGACGCCTTCCTCGGTGCCGGCAAACAGGGTCCCGTCGCTATCATACGCGGGCGAGGCAACCACGCTCTCGGTACGCAGCGGGTAGAGGCCGGGCAGCCAGCGCCACGGCTGGAGGTTGTCATCGGGCGTGAACAGCATGCCCGCATCGCTGCCCGCCATCAGCGCGTGGCACGCACCCCACAGCGGGCAGGGCGCAACCGCGTGGAATGGCAGCGCGGGCGTGTCGGCATACCGCTGCCACGTGCGCCCCTCGCTGAGCGAGATATACAGCCCGCCCTCCGCGGCCGCGTAGATGTGGTCGCCCGCCAGCGCAAGCCGGTTGACCGCGGTCGCGATGTTCTCGGTGACGGGGTCCGTTACGTAAACGTCGCCCTGAGGCACGAGGCGGATGATGCCCTGATCGGTAGCCAGGAGCACAGTCGCGTCGTGCAGCGCCAGGAGGTCAGCCACCGGCGTCGCGCCCGCATTGTAGACCTCGGCCCACGTCCCCCAGCGAGTCGTCGAGCGCAGGATGCGCGTCGTGCCGGTCTGCCGGACCGCGATAAAAAGAGTGTTATCGGTGTCGAAGTGGCGGCTGAGCGCGAGGGCTGTGACTGTGCCCGTGTAGACGCGCGTCCAGGTGTCGCCGCGGTCGGTGGAGCGATAGAGGCTGGCCTGCCCGCCGGACGGTGAGCGCGGGAGCGCGTAGACCGTGCGGTCAGCCAAAAATGCAGGTGAGATGCGGACGCGCATAATGTCGTCCAGCTCAGGTTCTTTGTCGGTGCTGGCCGGCAACCCGCCGTAGAGACGGGTCCACTTGTCGCCCCGGTTGGTCGAGCGCAGCAGGCCGACGTCGGTACCTGCGAAGGCCGTGCGATCGGTCGCAAAGGCGGGGGAGATTGCCAGGTCAAAGACGGGCCAGCGGTGCTGGGCATCCTGGAGAAGCTGCCAGCTCGCGCCGCCGTCAGATGTGCGTGCGATGCCAAAGCCGCCGGTGACGCCATAGGCCCCTTGCTGCCAGCCGCCTGCCAGTGCAAAGCCGTCTGTATTGAACGCAGGAGAGAGGCCGAGCGCGCGCACCGCGCCGCCATACGGTCCGCCGGAGCGCCAGGGGCCGGCTGTGGCAGGGCGTACGCCGGCGGGATCCTCATCTGCCGTGACCACAGGTGTACCACCGCCGACGAGCGTGAGGATGAGCAAGCCAAGGAAAGCGCAGAGCACTACATACGCAAGTGGTGAGGCAGAAGTCCGCTTGATGTGAATCATGGTCTCCCTCCTTGACAGGGGCGACCGCGACATTCCGTCGCGCTGAAGCGATGGCTCCAGGAGAATTGGTGCTAACCCCCATCTTCCCTATATGATAGACGGCCAAGCACGCGAAATGTGACGGGTACAATTACAGTTTTTATGGCAAGTTAGGTTTGGGGATTCAACCGGAGGCAACAGTATGTCGGAGTGTATCTTCTGCCGGATCGTGAACGGCGAGGCTGCGGCCAGCATCGTCGCGGAGACCGCGGGCGCGCTGGCGTTTATGGACATCAACCAGCCTGTGCCGGGGCATGTGCTGGTCATCCCGAAGGCGCACATCCAGGATATCTACGCGCTCGACGCGGCGACAGGCGCGGAAGTCTTTGCGCTGACCATCGAGGTAGCAAAGGCGGTCAAGGCCGCGCTTCAGGCGGATGGGTTGAACCTGCTCCAGGCCAACGAACGCGCTGGCCAGCAGGACGTCTTCCACTTCCACCTGCACGTCATGGCGCGCTATACGGGCGACCGAGATCGCGTGCACCTCGGCTGGCACCCGCACCTGCCCGCACGCGCGGAACTGGACGCGCTGGCAGAGCGCATCAAGCGGCAGATGACCAACGGTGGCGTGGACTGACCGTGCCACGCTGCGCGCTGTATCTCAACCCGGCACCGTCAGCCAATCCGTGGCCGAGGCCACGCGGATGGCCGATTCGCCGGCCAGCGGACAGCGGTTTTCGCAGATGCCGCAGCCCACGCACCGGTCATGCTGGACGTGCGGGCGGCGCACCGCGATGGGTGTGCCGTCCAGCCCGGCGACCGTGATATCTTCCAGCTTGATCGCCTTATCGGGCAGCGGGCACATCTCTTCACAGACGAGACAGGTGATGTTGTCGGCCCAGGGCAGGCAGCGGCTGCGGTCGATGTAGGCGTGGCCCATGACTGCTTGCCGCTTCTCAGCGAGCGCCAGCGGCGGGATGGCGCCCGTCGGGCAGACCTGGCCGCACGCGTTGCAGGTGTAGTCACAGTAGCCGAGCCGCGGCACGAGGACCGGGGTCCAGGTCGCACCGGTTCCCCCTTCGGAGAGGCTGAGCTGCAGGCCAGAGGTCGGGCAGGCCTTGATGCACAGGCCGCAGCGGATGCACTGCGCGGCGAACTGCGGCGACTGCGCTCCAGGCGGCCGGATGAGCCGGGCCTGCGCGCGGCGCGCAGCCGGTTCGACGGCGAATACGCCGATGGCGGCGATGGCAGCCGCGGCTGCGCCCAGGAAGCGCCGCCGAGACAAATCGTAGGGCTGGCGCGGGGCCGGACGAAGGTGGCCGATGAAGGTCTGCCCGCCCCGCGCGCACGCTGGCAGGCAATCGAGGCACATCGTGCATTCCGCGGGGTCGCTGGCATATCCGCGGGCAGGGTCAATCGTGCCGGTAGGACAGGCGCGCACACACCGTTGGCACGCCACACACTCACTGCTCACCGTCCGCCGAAGCCAGGCGAACCGGCTGACCAGGCCCAACATGCCGCCCAGCGGACACAAATAGCGGCACCAGAAGCGCGGCCGCACCGCATTAAGCGCCAGCACACCGGCGAAGAGAAGCGCGGCGAGGACTGCGCCGGCATACACGGGCGGCTCCAGGGGCAGCCAGGCCCCGCGCGTGCTTTCCAGCGCATCGATGGGCGCCTGCAGGAAGGGCAGCCAGTACAGGGCGTGCTCAGCGGCCAGCAGCAGCGCGTTGAATGCGGGCCACAGGACGGTTGCAAACGTGCGATAGAGCAACGTGAGCGGGTCCAGCACGAGAAAAGTCAGGCTGCCGAACAGTGCGCTGACCAGGATGAACGCCAGGAGGAAGTACTTCACGCTGCGCCAGGCCGGGGCCAGTTCAGCGTCTTTCGGTCGCGCTTGCCGCGCGGGCGTCCAATCGAGCAGCGTTCCGAGCGGGCACAGCCAGCCACACCAGGCCCGGCCCAGGAGCAGCGTCCCCGCCAGCACGATGAGCGCACCGGCCAGCAGCGCCGGAATCAGCCGCCGCCCCGCCAGCATTCCGGCCAAGCCTGCCAGCGGATCGATCCGGAAAAACAGGTCCGCCGGGAGTACGCCGCGGCCAGCCGCAAGCATCAGCACGACAAACAGCAGCAGCGCTACCACCTGCACAGCCGGCCGGAGCTTGCGCCACCTCACACCGCAATCTCCTCAACCTTGATCGCCTGCAGGTCGTTTGTGCCCAACCCCATCTCCGCGGCGATGCGAATGTACCCGATATCACCGGGCGCCTTGCCGAACAGCGTCGCTGCGTATGCATCTGCGGCCACGACATCGGCGCTGGCGATGACCGTATCGGCCTGCTTGACATCATTCAGATTGCCGCCGGTGGGCCCGTTCGCCATCAGCATCCGCACGGCATCCACAATCGTGAGCTGCGGCTTGACGCCGGTGTTCAGGTCCGCGATGCACTGGTGCAGACCGCGCGCATGGAATCCGTTCCGATTCTCGACCACGCCCATCAGGTTCTTCATGCCGAGCGTCAGCCCCGCGCTGCCGTGATTCTTGGCAATCGGCACGTTGATGACGACATCTGCATCGAGGATATCGCCGTACACCGGCCACTCTTTGAGCGCGACCCCATCCGGCAGCGTCAGCGTGCGGAACTTCATCCGGCTCATGACCTCCATCTGCCCGCCGGCCTGCGTGACGGCGGCCTCGATGCCGCTGGTTGCATAGGCGGCCTGGGCCGCCCCGGCAAATGGATAGTCGAGGACACGCACGCGCTTCGCGCCCGCCCCAAGGCACAGGCTGACCAGGGCCGCCAGCACCTGTGGATTGGTCGTGCTGGCATACTCGGGGCCGTGGTAGGCATTGCAGATATTGGGCTTGAGGATGACGTCGGCGCCGGACTTGACGAAGCGTTCGATGCCGCCGACAGCCGCGACGGCACGACGGGTCAGCTCAGCGGGGTCCGCGCCCGCGCCGCGCGCAACAGCCAGGTAGGCCGCTCCAGTCGCCGGAGCCGTAGTCGCCTCGACCGTGCGCGGGGCGACGGTTGCCGCCGAGCTGGCCGGCTGTGCCGTCGCGAGCGCCTGCGAAGCAGAACGACCACTGCACGCGCTTGCGGCCAGCCCGCTGGCCGAGAGAAACGCGATATGTCTGAGAAATGCACGGCGGTTCAGCACACGGGACATAGCTTGGCTCCTGGTTGCGATTGGCAGAATATGCCTGCCTGTATACCTTATACTACAGAAGGGCCAGTCGTTGTATGCGCGACATCAGGTGCAAGGATGAACAAGACGTCACCTGCAGGCATTCAGGAGGTCCACCTGCGGGAAGATGGTGCGCGGCTCGGCCCCGTGGACCCAGATGTTGGTGTACGTGAGGGTGTCGTCCAGGCTGACCCAGAGGAATATCTGGTTGAGGGGGTCGCGCGCGAGGCTGACATCGATGTCGTTGAAATCCCAGGCGAGGAAGCGCACCCCGTTCTCCGCCGTGACTTCGCGTGGGGCGCCTGTGACTGTGCTGCCGGGCTGCTCCGGGTCGTTGTTCAGCGACCGGTGCAGACGCACGGTGGGCCGCCAGGTCAGCGCGGGCGAGAGCGCCTGCTTGCCGCCCGCGGCAAAGAGGTAGGCGGTGACATTCGCCAGCCGCGCTTCGCGCAACGGCGCGCCGGCGTGCGGCCAGACAATCTCGATGCGCGCATCCACCGTGCTCGGCCGCCACTGGATGGCCGCGACCGGCACATCGGCCTGGGGGAAGACCGTACGCGCGTCCGCCGCATGAATCCAGATGTTATGGTACGTCTGCACCCCGTCCACCGTGACGAAGAAGGCCAGTTTATTGAGGGGGTCACGCGCAGCGGAGACATCCACATCGTTGAAATCCCAGACCGGGAAGGTGCGGGCGTTGGTCGTCAACAGCCGCTTGGTTCCGGTGGTGAGCATACGCGCCGGCTCGGTGTTGCGCGCCGACCACAGCCGCACGGTGGGATTCCAGTCACAGGGCGGCGCGTCGTTGCTCCCCGGCATGATGAGATAAGCCGTGATGTTAGCAAGGTCCGCATCGCGCACATCTGCGCCGCCGTGGGGCCAGAGAATCTCGATCTTGGCCTGGATGACAGCCGGAGTCGGCGGGACGGTGGCGGTCGGAGTCTGCGTGGCGGTCGGGGTATGCGTGGGGGTGGGCGTCCACGTGGAAGTGGGAGTCCGCGTGGGTGTGGTGCTGGGCGACGGGGTGCGTGTCGGCGCAGTGGTTGCGATGGGCTGGGGTGTCGGGCTCGATGTCAGAGCCAGCGTGGATATGGCTCGCAGCGTGGCGGTCGACGTGCGTGTTGTCGTTGGGCGCACCATGCTCGGCGTGGGACTCACTCCGGGCAGCAGGCCGGGATTGGCTTCTGCCACCGGCGTCAGGCGGTTTACGCAGGTGGTATCCGTGACCAGGGTCAGGCTGCCCGCGGCATAGTCGGCTACGGCAAGCTGCCCATCGAGCACCGCAAGGCCCTGGCCGCCCTCCACCGCGTCCTGGGCTGGCAGGGCCAGTTGAGCGACCGCGCCACCCTCCGGCTCCACCATATACAGCCGGTTATGCTGCGGGTCCACGGCGAACAGCCGTCCGGTCTGCGGATTGACGACCGCGGCATAGGCCGGGCCGGGCAGTGCAAAGCGCGTGACCTCCTGCAGGCTGGCCGCGCCGAGCACGCTGACGCGGGCCGGTTCGCCGGTGACATACAGGCGGTTGCGCAGGGGGTCGAGCGCCAGGGCGCGCGCGCCGGACAGCGACGCAACTGCCTGCAACTGCCGGTTGCCGTCTGCATCCAATACGAACACCGCGCCGTTCAGGTGCAACACATAGACGCGCCCGCTATGGGCCAGGGTCGTGACCGGCTGCGTGCCGACCGGCACGGTCCGCACGATCTCACCGCGCACCAGGTCCACGATGCTCACGGAGCCGCTGCCGAAGTTGGCGACGTAGGCCCGCTCGTCGTCGGCTGAAATGCCCCACGGCAGGCTGCCGGTGGGGAGAGTGGCGATGTGCGCGCCGGTTGCGGCCCGGTGCAGAGTGACAGCCCCGCGGTCACGGTTCGTCGTAACCACCACATCGCCGTTGGTCGCCACACCGTTCGTGCGGCCCGCGCCCGTCGCAACGCGCCAGACCACCGCGCCATCCGCATCCACGCGCAGCAGCTCGCTCGAATCGAACAGGCCCACATAGTAGGCAGCAACATTCCCCTGCAGGGCTGCTGCAACCGACTTGACGCCCGGCCCCAGGCGCACCGTGCTGCGCAGCGCCGCCGCACAATCCGCGCCCGGCACAGGACTCGGTGTGGCCGGTAATGTTGGGATCGGCGTGAGAGAAGGTGTGGCAGACGGAACGGCTGTCGGTGGCGGCGACGCTGTAAAGGTCGATGTGACAGTCGGGGTGGGTGAAGGCGTCGGACTGTTCGTCATCGTTGGCGTGGGTGATGACGTTGTTGTGGGCGTCGCGGTTGCTGTTGTTGTCGCCGTGAGCGTCAGGCTCGCGGTCGGGCTCGGCGCGCGGGTCAGGGTCATCGTCGGCGTGGGCGAAGGCGCCCACGCGCCATCCACATCGAAGTAGAACTCGTGCAGATACTCGTCGCCCAGCGTATCATTCGCAATGGTGGCGAACGCGCCGCCGTCCGCAGGATTGGCGATCCGGGCCATCTGCGTCCAGGTGTGGCGCTGCCAGGTGCCCGTGCCCGTCTTGCTGATCACGTGCGCGCGGCGGATCCCCGCAGCATCCGGCAGGCTGACCGTGAATTCGTCCGTACCGGTATCCAGGTAAGAGACCGTGATAGTGACGGGCGAGGTGCGATCGTAGAACTGCCACGCATCGGACAGGGCCAGATCCAGCGCCTCGCCGGGCGGCAGCCGACGCGCCTGGTGGTTGAACAGCCGGTTCATCAGGTCAGGGCCAGGGCTGGGAGTGGCCGCGGGCGTGATGGCAGGCGTCGGGAGCGGCGGGCCGGGACACGCGGGCGTGATATTGATCCCGCCGGAGCGCACAGCAATAGTGTTGGCCGCGCGCGCGGCGGCTTGCAGCTCCGGCTCACACGCCTGAGGGGCAACCTCCGGGTTCACGACCGACAGGTGTTTGCCCCAGTCTCCGATGACGCCGCTGGTGCCGAAGCCCGCGGCAAAGTCATAGGTGGGGAACTCACGGTCACGGAACACAACCCAGGCGCGGCGGTCCGAGGCCAGCCAGTAATCGACGACCTCCCATTGCAGCGCGCTGTAGCTGCCGTTCCACGGGCTGTGATGCATGACATAGCGGCCGCCGTTGGCCGCGGCGCTGAGCGTCGTCCAGTACATGCCTTTCAGGCTCGGCGCGTGCCAGTCGAATTCGAACAGCATAGGATAGCCCATGTCGCGCAGCGTGCGGCCCGTCGCGTACTTGGCCCACTTCGCCAGCGTATTGCCGGGCCGTTCGTCCGCATCCTGCCGGTCCGAGTTGATGTTGTTCATCGAGATGCCGATGGGCATGGCGGTCCAAAAGTTGTCATACAGCCAGCGGCGCAACTGCTTGCTGCCGACCCCTTTGCACGGCCCGGCGTCCGCCATCGTGACGACGACCTTGTCGGGGAAGGCGACATACGCGGCTTCGGATACCTCCCGCACGAAATCCATGTAGGCGTTACAGCTTACGGTCTTCTCGTGCTCGGCCAGCACCTGATCCGTGCGGTCGCCGCGACACGCCAGCCCATCACCGCCCGCGGGCGGCTGCGCGTCCCAGAACGGCTGGCAGGGCAGCACGGGATGGCTCTCGCCTTGCACTCCCACGGCCACCCGCACAGCGGAGATCTGTGGCTTGCCGTTGTAGCGCACCCCCGCCTCGCGGACGAATTCGATCATCCGATCCTTGAACGCGCCGTCATAGCGCAACGACTGGTAGTAGTTGCCCGACTCCGGCATCTGGAACGTGAAGCGGTAGGCGTCGTTCTGCATCCAGGGGGGCAGGTGCAGGCGCATGTAGGGGTTGTCCGCTGTGCCCGGCGCACCGTGGCCGCTCGTCCGATACCAGCGGCTGCCCGTGTCGGAGAAAGAACTGGGAATCGTGAGGATGACGGGCTGGGCGACGGTCCGGCCGTCCGTCAGGGTGACGGTGCGCTGTGCGGCCGCGTCGATACATGCATCGTACGCGCCCCAGTTGATGGCATTCTGGTTCTCCCAGACGCCGGAAATGCCGACATCGCCGCCTGAGCCCAGGTACGTGAGACAGTCGATCCCGAGAATCTGGTTGCCCGGCGCGAGCGGGTCGGACGGCGCGCGGGTCGGCGGCACGGCGTTCTGCGCGACGCCCCAGGCGAGATAGGCCCCGGCAATGGTCTCGGGCCGCAGGCCCGCGGGCTGCACCACCGGCTCAGAC
>JAKPQT010000619.1 GCA_029555885.1 Chloroflexota bacterium
AGTTTCCACTGTGGAAGCGGTCTAGACTGCTTCCAGAGCGAATCCCACAGCCAAGACCCCCGAGGTCGTGCCAAGCTCCGCTCGGCCTGAGACCTCGAAGGTCTTGCCATCAGGGGTAGGAGGCTGCCCATGCGCCAGCGCCGTGCGCTGCTTTATATTCCGGGCGCGGACGAGCGCAAGATTCGTAAGGCGACGACGCTCGACGTGGACTGCGTCTGCCTGGACATGGAAGACGGCGTGGCCGCCAACCGCAAGGCCGAGGCGCGCACGACAATCACGGCTGCGCTGCAGGAGGTAGACTTCGGCCGGGCGGAGCGCCTGGCGCGCATCAACCCGGCGGATTCCGGGCTGGCGGAGGAGGATCTGGCCGCGGCGCTTGCGGGCCGGCCTGACGGCATCGTCATCCCCAAGGTGGAGCGCGCTGCGGACATCGCCTGGGCGGATGCCCGCATCGCAGCCGCCGAACACGCGCACGGCTGGCCCGCGGGGGGCATTGCGCTGATTGTCATGGTCGAGACCGCGCTCGGCATCGTTAACCTGCCGCAGATTGCCGGCGCGAACCTCCGGCTGCAGGCCCTGATTTTCGGCGCGGAGGACCTCGCGGGCGATATCGGCGCAATCCGCACGCCCGAAGCGTGGGAAGTGTTCTACGCGCGCAGCGCGGTCGTCACGCACGCGGCCGCGTTCGGCCTCCAGGCCATCGACATGGTGTACATCGACTACGGTGACACGGCCGGGCTGGTGGCCGAGGCCGAGACCGGCGCGCGGCTGGGCTACACGGGCAAGCAGGTCATCCACCCGGCGCAAATTGCGCTTGTGCAGGCCGCGTTCACGCCCGACGCCGCGGCCATCGCCCAGGCCCGGCGTCTCCTGGCCGCGATGGCCGAGCACCAGGCGCAGGGCACAGGCGCGTTCAGCCTGGACGGCAAGATGATCGACATGCCGCTGATCAAGGCTGCACGGCGGGTGCTGGCGCGCGCCGGGCTGTCCACGGAGGATTGAGCAGGCCTGAGACTCCGGTACACCTTCATACAGATTGTCAGGTGAACGACGCATATGATGTATAGTGGAGTGAACTCTGTGCTGAATGGATGTAATGTGTAAGTATGACGAAGCAATTTCTGCCGAACCTCAGGACCCGCCTGGTGGCGGTCATCTTCCTGGCCCTCCTGCCCGCGTTCGTGCTGCTGGTGACCGTGGCCGAACTGGAGCGCAGCCGGGCGCTGGAGAACGCTCGGCTGGAAAGCACGGCCATGGCGCAGTTGCTCAAGCTCCAGCTGACCGAGCTGGAGACGGCCACCGGGCAAATGCTGGCCGGGCTGGCATTGCTGCCTGAGTTGCAGGACCCTTATGCGCCGGAATGTGACGAGCGCATCGAACGATTCTTCAGCACCCAGGGCGGGCTGTTGGGGCTGAGCGTCGCCGCATTGGACGGCGCGGCCCCCTGCACAGCCAGTCTGGCGCCCATGACTACCACGCTCAATATCGCGGACCGGCCCTATTTTCAGGAAGCGCTCAGGACGAAACAGTTCAGCAGCAGCGGCTTCGTGTTGGGACGCCTGACGCGGAAACCGGGCCTCACCTTCGGCTATCCCGTGCTGGATGAGCAGGGTAACGTAGTATCGGTCATCGGCGCCAGCGTGAACCTGGAGGATTTCAACCGACGGCTGGCGGGTGCCCAGCTTTACCAGCACACGGCCTTGCTGGTCCTCGATGCCAACGGCACTATCGTCCTGCGTCAGCCGGACCCGGAGAATTTTCTGGGCCAGTCGATGGCCGACCGGCCGCTCGTGCAGCACGTCGTGGCCCATCGTGAAGGCACGATCCGCCGAACAGGTCTGGACGGCGTGGAGCGGTTCTATGCCTTTACTACGATCGGTCCCGCCGATGCGCCGCGCTTCTATGTGCTGGTCGGCTTCGATTCGGCCTACATTTTTGCCGGCGTGAACCGGATGCTGCGCAGCAGCCTGATGGGCCTGTCGGTGAT
>JAKPQT010000621.1 GCA_029555885.1 Chloroflexota bacterium
GGTGGTAGGCATCGCATTTGTGGAGGCGGCGGTGCTCGGCCTGCTGGCGCTCCTGGCCGCGGTGCCCATCAGCAGTTGGATTGCTCAGGCCGTCGGCTCCACGACGAGCTTCCTCGACTTCACGCAACGGCCTGACCTGCGGGTGAGCTTCAGCCCGACGACGCTCGAGCTCGGCCTGGCTGCGTTCGCCATTGCGCTGCTGGCGCAGCTCTGGCCGACGTTCTCGGCGGCCAAGTTTACCATCGTGACCTACAAGCAGGAGCGCGCGCGGTTGCTGCGCCCGCCGTGGTGGCAGCGCGCCTACCTGGACGTCCTACTGCTCATCCCCGCAGGCTACGGCGCCTACCTGCTGCGCCAGCAAGGCACGATTTCCGTGCCGGGCGCGGAGTTGAGCGGTGACCCGTTTGCCAACCCTCTGCTTTTTCTCGTGCCCGCGCTCGGCATCTTCGCCGTGACCCTGCTGGTTCTGCGGCTGATGCCGGCAATCATGTCCGTGCTGGCGTGGGTGCTGTCGAAGATCGGCGGTGTGGGCGCGATGCTGGCGGCGCGGCAGCTGGCGCGGATGCCCGGCACATATGCTGGACCGCTCATCCTCCTGGTGTTGACGTTGAGCCTCTCCGCGTTCACGGCCTCGCTGGCTGAGACGCTCGACGCGCACCTGTACGACCAGTCGTATTACGCGGTGGGTTCGGATATGCGCGTGTACGAGCTGGCCGAGGATACGCAGGCCTCCGGCACTTTCATGTTTGGCACGGCCCCGGCGCAGGAAACCGCAGGGGAAGAAGAGGCTGTCATCGCGGGCCCGCGCTGGAACTTCTTGCCGGTGACGGAGTATCTTAAGGTCCCCGGTGTGGAGGCCGCGGCGCGCATCGGCACGTACCCCGCTTCCAGCAACCTGAGCGGCGGCTTCCAGGAAGCGGAGTTTATGGGCGTGGACCGTGTGGATTTCTCCCGTGTGGCCTACTGGCGCCGTGACTTCGCCGCCTATCGCATGGGCACGCTGATGAACAACCTGGCGACCTCGCCGGATGCCGTCATCGTCCCCAATGAGTTCCTGCGCCAGAACGCCCTCGCGGTCGGCGACACCTTCCGCATCCAGGTGCAGCTCTACGGCAAGGCGGTCGATCTCGACGCCAAGATTGCCGGGACATTCGAATACTTCCCGACCTGGTATCCGGGCAGCGAGGACACCGGGTGGCTGTTCGTCGGCAACCTGGATAACCTTTACGAGCTGGCGGGAGACCAGTACCCTTACGATGTCTGGCTCCGCACGGACGGTAAGCATACCAAAGCCGAGATGAACAAGCAGTTGCTCGACCTGGGATTCCGCGCCTCAGTGAGCGATGTCGCGCTGGAACGGGTGGACAAGGAACAGACCCGCCCCGAACGGCAGGGGTTGTTCGGGTTCCTATCAATCGGGTTCGCGGCCGCGGCCCTGTTGACGGTGCTCGGCTTCTCGCTCTACGCGCTTTTCTCGTTCCGGCGGCGGTTCATCGAGCTGGGCATGTTGCGGGCCATCGGCCTGTCCTCCACGCAGATGACCGTGCTCCTGGCCAGCGAGCTGGCGTTTATCATCCTGGCGGGCCTGGTCATCGGCACCATCTTGGGCGTGGCCGCCAGCAGCCTGTTCATCCCGTATCTGCAGGTCGGGTCCGGGCCGGAGGCACTCATCCCGCCCTACCTGGTGTCCATCGCGTGGCCGTCCATCGTCCGTATCTGGGCGCTCTTCGGGCTGCTCTTCGTGGGCGTGTTGACCGTACTGGCTGTCCTGCTGCTGCGCATGCGCATCTTCCAGGCGGTCAAGCTCGGTGAGACCGCATAAGGCAGATTCATGTCACAAGAGCCATTCATCATCTGTGATAACCTGGTCAAGATTTACAAAGTCGCCCAGCTCGAGGTCGTCGCACTGCAAGGGCTGGACCTCACGGTCGCGCGTGGAGAGTTGCTCGGCGTCGTCGGCGCGAGCGGCAGCGGCAAATCGACGCTGATGAACATCGTCGGCGGGCTGGACCGGCCCACCGCGGGCCGCGTGTGGGTGAACAACCAGGACCTGCTGAAGATGTCCGACCTTGCGCTCGACCACTATCGCCGTGCGCAGGTCGGGTTTGTCTGGCAGCAGAGCGCGCGTAACCTGATCCCTTACCTGTCGGCGGAGGAAAACGTCGAGCTGCCGATGACGCTGGCAGGCACGGTGCGCGGCAAGCGCAAGCGTGCGCAGATGCTCCTGGAGACAGTCGGGCTGACGCGGCGGCGACGCCATGCGCTGGGCCAACTCTCCGGCGGTGAGCAGCAACGCGTCGCGATTGCGGTCGCGCTGGCGAATGACCCGCGCATGTTGCTGGCCGACGAACCGACCGGCGAAGTGGACACCGAGACCGCGCTGACCATCTATGGCGCGTTCCGCCAGTTGACCACCGACCTAGGCGTGACGACGTTGATCGTCAGCCACGATCCCGGCATCGCACGGCACGTGGACCGGGTCGTCGCGATCCGAGATGGCAAGCTGGCTGCGGAGACGATGCGCCAGGCGCGAACAGAACGTGTCAACGGGAACGGGGATGAGGTCGAGGCAGAGATCGAGGAAGAGGAAGTCTTCGAGGAACTGCTGGTTCTCGACTCGGCGGGCCGGCTCCAGATTCCCAAGCACCTGTTGGAGGAGTACGGCTTCCAGGGCCGTGCGCGCATCGAGGTCCACGAGGACGGGGTGCTGATCCGGCCGGCGTCACGGCAGGGCGACGAGCGCGTGGCGAGCGCTGCGGTGGACGAATTGGCTGAACGCAAGCGCCGGGGCGGGCTGCTCGGGCGCCTGCTGCACCGAGGGAATTGACAAGCAATCTGTCCGAACGAGGGTAGCACAGCCCCTTGTGGGCGTGCGGACGGGCACAAGGCCCTATGCTACGTGTTATCTGGACAAGGCTATAAGGGCGACGAGGTTCCGATTCATGCAACCAGAGACAAACGGCGTGCCGGCAGTTGAGACGGCTGGCCTCAAGCGCATCTACAAGGTCGGGTCGATGGAGGTGGCCGCGTTGCGCGGCATCGATTTGAGCATTCCGGCGGGCGGGTTTGTGGCGCTCAAGGGGCGGTCAGGCAGCGGCAAGACGACCTTGCTGAACTGCGTGGGCGGGCTAGACCGGCCGTCCAGTGGGACGGTGCGCGTGTTCGGTGAGGAGATTGCCCGGCTGAGCGACCGGCAGCGCACGCGCTGGCGATCACGCCACATCGGCTTTATCTTCCAGTCGTTCGGGCTGCTGCCGACGTTGTCGGCCTATGAGAACGTCGAGCTGATGCTGCGCATCTCCGGCGCACGCATTCGGGAGCGGAAGGAGCGGGCAGTCTACTGCCTCAACCTGGTCGGCCTGACCAAGTGGATGCATCACCGGCCGTATGAGCTGTCCGGCGGTCAGCAGCAGCGCGTGGCGATTGCCCGCGCGCTGGCGAACAAGCCGCGCCTGATCCTGGCCGACGAGCCGACGGGCGAGCTGGATAGCACCACCGCGCGCGAGGTGCTGACCCTCTTCCGTCAGGTCATCGAGCAGGAGCACGTCACCATCCTCATGTCGTCGCACGACCAACTGGTGGACGAGTACGTGGACCGCATCGTGTCCCTGCGGGATGGGCAAGTAGTGTCGTAAGACTATCCCCTCATGGCTGGGGCCGGTTTCGGCTGTGGCGGACCCACAGCCCACCGTGCCCCAGCCATCTATTTACCCCAAACGGAACCAGGGCCGGCCTGCGCCCGCAGGCATGAACGGCCAGGGGATGCTGATGAAGATAATCAGCAGCGCGGCCAGGAAGAAGAGGGCTGCGAGACGGTGCTTCGCGGCCGCGGGCCGGTCGCGTCGGGCGAGGCTGCGGCCCACATGGGCCACCACCAGCGCCACTACCATCCCGAAGAGATGCTCCACGGCATAGAAGCGCAGGACGGAATTCCCCATCGCCCCACCGAAATCGCGCAGCGCGGCAGTCGTCATCGGGCTGAAGACGACGTAGAGCAGGAAGCCGATCAGCAACTGCACGTCGAGGCTGGTGACGAAGCCCAGGCCCACACGGTTATCGGTCTGCGTCCAGGGTCGGTTGCCGCGCCAGCCCATGAATCCGCGCACCACGGCGATGACACCCAGGATGACGACCACCCAACGAAGCAGCGAGTGCAGGGTCAACAGAAACGGGTACATAGCTTTCCTTTCGTGATGACAGTGGCCCCAAAATAACCGGCCATCGGAGACAGAATGCACTATCTGCGTGACGGTGTCCGGCTGCCAGCTTCCAGTTTCCCGGTCCTAATTCATGACCACAGTCTGAATCGCATCCTCGCTGTATCCCGCAGCGCGGAGCGGCTCGACTAAGCCCGCGGCGAGGTCAGGCACGTAGGCGCGCAGCCAGCGGCAGCTGTCGCGGGGCGCCAGAGTGTACTCGCCCAACCCGGCGGGCAGGACGGCCGACTGACGGTGCAGTTCGAGCGTGCCGCCGGCCCACTGCACATCGAGGCTGCCGTCGATGACTGTCAGAATCTCGAACGTGCCCGGATCAGTCGTCAGTGCTCGAGGCTCGTCCGCCTGCCAGCGTTCGAGTGCAAAGAACGGGCACGCGACAAGCAGGTCGCGGCCCGGCGCGAGCGCCAGCGGGGCCAGCCGACCACGGCCGGGAGGCGTGAAGTCCAGCACATCAAGCGACTTGGCGACGTGCAGCTCGCGCGGCCGGCCCGTCCGGGCATCCTTGCGGCCGTAATCGTACAGCCGGTAGGTGATGTCCGACTTCTGCTGGATCTCGTAGAGCAGAATACCACCGCCAATGGCATGGACTGTTCCGGCGGGCACATAGACCGTATCGCCGGCCGCAGCCGGGATGTGCTGGAGCAGGTCGAGAAGCGCGTCGTCTGCGACGGCTGCGGCCACCTCCGCGGGCGAGGTGGGCCGCGCAAAGCCGTAGATGAGCGACGCGCCCGGGTCTGCGGCCAGGATGTGCCAGGCTTCGGTCTTGCCGTGGAAGCCGGACCCGGCCTCGACCCGGTGGGCATAGGCGTCGTCGGGGTGCACCTGGACGGAGAGCCTGTCTCCCGCGTCGATGAGCTTCGCCAGCAGCGGGAAGTCCGCGCCGTAGCGGGCCACCGTCCGGCTGCCGACCAGCGCTTCGCCCAGCGCGTGCGTGGCCTCGGCCAGCGTCTGTCCGGCCAGCGGGCCGTTCGTGATGCGGTTGCCCTCGTAGACCTGCCAGCTTTCGCCCACGCGGGGCATGTCGGCTTCCACGCCGAGCAGCGCGGCCAGGCGGCTGCCGCTCCACATGGGCGCGACCAGCCGCGATTCGGTCAGCAGAGGGTACAGTGTGCGTGCATGCGACATGGCAGCCTGCCGTCAGACGGTGAGCACCTGGCGGCCCTGCCAGGTCTCTCCCGGGTGCAGCTCGACGGGTTGGCCGACGATGGCGGCCTCGATACAGATGAACCGCTCGTAGCCGCCGGGCGGGAGATCGTCCAGCGCGGCGCCCCGCACCGGGCCGGGGTTCCAGACGACGATATCGGGGAAGCCCTCTGCCGCGACTGCAAGGCGGCGACCCGGCTCGGCCAGCGTGACCTGTCGCGGCGCGTTGAAGTAGATGCGGTCCACCTCGCCCTCGAAGTGCAGTTGGGCGTCCGCCTGCACCTTGTCCTGATAGCCGTCCGCGGCATCGCGGAACGGCAGGCCGCCCAGCCCCTCGACCACGACGGCTGCCAGGTCGCGCACCGCGAAGTAGGTATGCAGCGCGGCGGTGAACTCGAAGGGCCGGTCGTCCGTGTTCTCGATGGTCAATCCGACCGCCAACTGCGGCCCGCCTGCGGTCACGGCCAGCCGGCCGCGAAAGCGGTGCGGCCAGAGCGCGAGGGTATGTTGGTTCTCCGCAATGACGAACTCGGCTGTCGCGGTGGCCGATGTCGCACCCTGGCGCACGCCCGTGTACTCCCATTGCAGCGTTCGCAGGAACCCGTGCTTGGGGAGCGGCCCCATGCCGGAGAACTGCGGGAAGACGACCGGCACGCCCCCGCGGATGGAGGCACCCGGCCGGTAGTCGGCCTGCGGGCTGAGATAGAGCTGTTCCTCACCGCCCGCGGGAATCCAAGACGTCACATGCGCGCCGTAGAGATAGATTTCGGCCCGCGCGCCGTCCGCAGCCGACATCACGACCTTCGGCAGCCCGGCTGCCCCGTTGACCACTCCTGCCGGTCCTTGCATGGCGTGTCACTCCTCCCTAATGTTCATCCCACTGCCAGAACCAATAGGCCAGGCCCTTCCACTTGCCCCACGGCGCAAAGACTTTCTCGATATCCGCGGGTGTCACGGGCGCACCCGCGAAGAACTCGCGCGAGACCATCTTCGCGGCCCACGAATCCGCCGGAATGTAGTCGTAGTGCGCCAGCAGCATGAGCAGGTTCGCGGCCGCATACGGCCCGATGCCCTGGATGCTGATGAGCCGCTTGCGCAGTTCCGGCGTCGGGAGAGAGGTCGTCTTGAGAGCCTCCACGTCCAGCTTGCCTGAGGCGACCTCGCGCGCCAGGGTTGCCACGTAGGGCGCGCGGTAGCCGAGGCGCGCGTCGCTGCGCAGCGCCTCCACGCTGACGGACGCGAGCTGCTCAGGCGTGGGGAACGCGCGGCGAGTTGGCTCTGCGGGCAGCGGGTCGCCGTACAGGTTGACGAGCGCGGCGGTCATGCGCTTCGTCGCGGCCCACAGCGTGTTGGTGGTGAGGATGGTCTTGACCACATCCTCGAAGAGCGTGGCCGAACGGAGGATGCGGCCTTTCGCCTCGATTGCGGCGCGGGCCAGCTTGGGCTCGTTGGCCGCGGCCTCATAGAAGGGCGAGAGGTCCTGGTCGAGGCCGGCCATCCAACGCACGGTATCTGCGATCTCGGTTTCTTCTGCCGCGTTGACGGGGACATCTGTCCTCACGCTCACGGCCTCGGGCAGCGGCTCGACGGTCAGCTCCAGTACCCGCCCCTGCGCCAGCCGCGCGATATAGGAGAAGCCGCCATCTCCCGTGGGCCGAAAAGGCGCGAGCTGGATCCAGCCGTGCGAGTTGACGACGACAGGGAGGGAAAAAGGCGGTCGAGCAGGCAGTGTGATGGTCATTGGGCGTATCCTGTGCTCTCCAAATCAAAGAAGCTTCAGTTGCACCGGCTGCTGCATCCGGTACGGCGCGACCCCGCGCGCCAGGCCGTAGCGTTGGGCGAGACCGTCGAACAACGCCTCAAGCTGCGCGGTGTGCTGGCCGTCAGCATGATAACGCTCGCCATAGCGGCGCTCGTAGATGGACCGCAGCCCAGGGAACAGCCGGTCCAACTCGGCGTAATAATAGTCGCGCTGCCGGTTGCGCAGGGTCATGCCGAAGCCGGGCACGACATGGCTTGCGCCGCACTCATGCGCGCGGGTGACGATGGCCGTGATGTTGGCTGCGTTATCCTCAAGGTAGGGCAGCACGGGCATGAGCATGACGCCGGTGCGGATGCCTGCGGCCGCGAGCGTCTCCAGCGCGCGGAAGCGGGCCGAGGACGGCGGCGCGCCCGGCTCAACCTTGCGCGCCAACTCATCGTCGGCAGCCGTGATGGTGAAGCTGGCGACCGCGCCTGCCGGCCCGGCCGCGGCGTTGATTGCCAGCAGCAGGTCCACGTCGCGCAGCACGAGATCGCTCTTCGTCAGGATGTGGACCGGGAAGCCAAACTCCGCGACGATTGCGAGCGCCTGTGTGGTCAGCCGGAACTTGCGCTCGACCGGCTGGTACGGGTCGTTCATCGAGCCGGTGCCGATGTAGCCCTTGATGCGCTTGTGCGCGAGCTCGTGGCGCAGCAGCGCGGGCGCGTTGGCCTTGACGAGTACCTCGCCGTCGAAATCCTCGATCTGGTAACACTCGCTGCGGGAGTCGCAGTAGATGCAATGGTGGCCGCACCCGCGGTAGAGGTTCATGGTGTACTTGATCCCAAACCACGGGTCGGGGTCTTTGACTGAGGACAGGAGCGTCTTGGCCTGGATTTCGCGCACGTTCATGGCAAGAGCCATGATACCCGGAGAAGGCCTTCGTGGCAAGTGAGGATGAAGCCGGCAGGATTGCAGAGGTCGTCGGAGTCGAGGCTTCAGCCGGATTGGGTGTGGATTCACGCAGCCCAGCCTGACCGGCTAAAGCTTCGACTCCGATTTCAGGGAAAGATCAGTCGCCCCCGGCCTGCATCAGGAACGGGAAGTACGACGAGAAGCCGGTCGGGCCGCTGCGCGCACCGGTCAGGAGCGCGTTCCAGAAGAACATGAACGTGCCGGTCGACTGGGCGCGATACAGCGTATTCGGCGCGAGCAGGACGACATGGCCTGCGCCGAGGGGCGCATCCACGATGGCAATCTTGCCGCGCAGCCCGGCGTCGGCGGTGTCGCTCAGGTAGCCGCTGAGCAGCAGGGCGCCGTCACCTGCTGCGGGATAGGTTGCGACGACGGTTGCGTCACCAGACACCCCACTGAAGTAGGGCGTCGAGCTCTCACACCAGAGTGCTTCTACTTCATCGTAGCCGTAACCGACCTGTGTAGTCGGATCGACCTTGATGCGCACGATCGAGCCGGGACAGCCGGCTGCCGGCGCCGCGTCAACACCCGCGACGCCTGCGGCTGCCGGAGGCGCGCCGCCGAAGTCGGGGATGGCCTCGGGATCGTCCGGGATGGGCACCGCGGCCATCGCCGCGACGCTCGCGGGCACGCTCACGCCGAGGCCCCAGTTCTGGTCGATGGGCAGCATGGTGCTGCGGCCCTGCAGGACGAGCGTGCCGCCCGCCTCCACGAAGGCCTTCAGTTTCGCCGCGCCTGCCGCACCGATGCCGGGCCGGTAGGCCGGCGGGGTAGTCGAGGACGTGCCGCTGCCGTTCAGGAGGGTCGCGGTCGTCATATCCGGGATGATGATGACGTCGAAGCCCTCCACTGTACCGGTCTGCACGTCGGTCGGGTAGAGCCGGGTGTAGTCCCAGCCCGCGCGATCCAGCCGCATGCGCGTCCAGCCTTCGGGCATGGTCGTGTTGCTGCTATTGTTCGACGAGTAGATGGCGACGTGGGGCTTGACCAGCCGCGTCGCCGGGACGCTGCCGACCGTCGAGTAGGCCGTCAGGCCGAGATCGGCCACCAGCGCGGCCAGCATATCGTGGTCGGCCTGGGAGCCCGTCGTGCGCACGATGAACGTGCCGGCAGGGAAGGTGCGACCGTCCGCGGTGAACGGCGCGTCAGCCTGCGCCACGGATAGGTTGGGGTTGGCCCATAGCTTGGGCAGGGCGGCCGAAAGGTTGTTGTTCGAGCCGTGCTCGATGATGTAGTGCCGCGCGAGGCCGCCGGTCAGCGTCCCTTCATACGCCACTTCCGCGGTGACTGGCAGCAGGCCCAGTCCAGGCGGCAGCGGCGTGTTGAGCGCAACGACTTTGACGTCGCGCATGAGGCCATACGTCCAGGCGGTGACATCGTACGGCGTCTTGATAGGCGGATAGCTCTGCACCGTCAGCAGGTTCTTGGCCGTCAGGCCCAGCGGCTGGTCGGTACGCACAACGTAGTCGCCCGCGGCGAACTGCTGGCCGTCCGCGGTGAACGCCACCCCCGCGCGATCCACCTCAAAGCCCTGCATGATATGGAGGTTGTTGATCAGGTCCACCACATCCGCGTTGTCGCCGGCATCCTGCGGGATAACGAACGCATAGGGCGCGCTGCTCGTAGCCTTCTGCATGTTGGTCTTAGCCTTCATGTAGAAGTTGTAGAGCATCATGTCCTTGTTCTTCGAGGTGTAAGTCAGGTCGTTGCGGATGGCGTCCTCTTCGAGATTGACCGCATCGATGAGACGCCAGGGCAGCGGCACGGTGTAGGGCAGCGGGTTGTACCACGTACGGCCGCGGTTCGGCTGCGCGGTGATGGTGCGCGGGGTCGCGCGGATGGCGCCCTGCAGCTCGTAGAAGCGGCCATGCGTGTTGTGCATGTAGCTGTAGCCGTGGTTATAGCCGGGATACCACATATCGGCGTAGTCGTAGGTGAACACGCCCTTCCAGCCGGCCGCGATCAACTGCGCAATGTTGTAGCCTGCATAGGCCACCCACTCCGACATCGTAAGGGGGTTGACCGCCTCGTTGGTGGGGTCGTTGCCCGGCGACATGTAGAGCAGGTTCATGGTCTCGTGCAGGTCGTGGTACACGGTGGGCAGCCACTCCTGGCGGGCCAGGACATTCGCCTGCGACTCGGCCAGGCTGATGCCCAGGAAGTCGCGGTTGTTGTCGTGATTGACATACTTGCCATAGTACGGCGGACCGGAGGACACATAGGGCGTGTCCTTGTACTCGTAGTACCAGTCCGTCACCATCTCCAGGCCGTCGGGGTTGATGGTGTTCTCGAGGACGATGATCAGGTTGTCCAGCAGGTCGAGCGTCTGGCTGTCGTTGCTGGAGGCCAGGCGATAGGCCATGCGGACCAGAACCTCAGGGCTGGTACGCTCGGTCGAGTGGATGGCGGCGCTGAGCCAGTAGACCGCCTTCCCCTGCTCGGCCAGGAAGCGCGCCTCGTCGTCGCTGGCGACCTGACGCGGGTCCGCCAGCTTGCGGAGGATGCCCTTCAGGTTGTTGATCTGCGCCCAATTTTCCTCAGAAGTAACGATCGTGAGGATCATGGGCTTGCCCAGCTCGGTCTTGCCGTATTCGATGACATGGACGCGCTCGGATGTCCTCTCGAGCTCGTGCATATACTCGACGATGCCCTGGCGCACGCCTTCGCCCTTTAGCTCGTGGGTCTGGTAGGGCGTAAGCTTGTAATCCTGGCCGATGTCGTAGCCCAGGAAGTTGCGCGGGGTGGTGACATCGTAATCCACCGGCGAGCTTGCGCTGGCCCCGGTCATCGTCACCAACATGACGATCAGCAGCACGAGACTCAGCGCGGCGCTGAACCGGCGCGGTAGTTTGTGCTTTAGCATGTGGTTCCTCCTCCTGACCTACGGCGCCACGGCGCGCGCGCCGGACAAAATGGCGTTCCAGAACAGCATGTAGGTGCCGGTGGCCTGCGCGCGATAGAGCGTGTTGGGCGCCAGCAGGACAACGTGACCCTTGCCGATCTGCGCATCCACGACTGCGAGTTTACCCTGCAGGGCGCTCTCGCCGCTTACATAGCCGCTCAGCAGCAGTTTGCCGTCCGTGGGATAGCTCGCCACGACGGTAGGCGTTGCGCCAGCCACCGGCGCGAAGTACGGCGTGCTGCTCTCGCACCAGACGGCTTCCTCGGTATCGTAGCCATAGCCGACGAGGGTGGTCGGGTCCACTTTCATGCGGATGATGGCGCCGGGGCAGACCCAAGTCTCAGCCGCAGTGCCAGTCTTTGCAGAGGCCTTTTCCGCCCACGCGAGCAGCCGTTCAGAGGGGAAGTCCATGTAGGGCTCATCCTCGACGGTCAGCTCGTTGGCTGCCACGGCCGCACGGACCGCGGTGGGTATCGTCACCCCTACGCCCCAGCCCTTGTCGATGGGCATGAGCGAGGCGCGGCCCATAGCGATCAGGGTGCCGCCGGCCTCCACGAAGCTCTTCAGGTTGGCGACGCCTGCGTCACCGATGCCGCCGCGATACTCCGGCGGCAGGCTGGACGAGCTTGTGCCGTTGACCAGGCCCGAGGTCGTGATGTCGGGGATCACGATCACGTCGTAGTCGGCCAGCGCGTTAGCCTTTACGTCCTCTTTATAGAGCCGCGTGTAGGGGAAGCCCGTGCGGTCCAGCCGCATGCGCACCCAGCCCTCCGGCATGGTGGCGCTGGTGGTATTGTTCGGCGTATAGAGGGCCACCTTCGGCTGGTGCAAGGGGGTGGCAGTGACGGCCTCGCTGAGCGCATACCCTGTCAGGCCGTAGTTCTCCACCAGCGCGGAGAGCTTCGCATGATCTTCTGCGCTGCCGGTCGTGGTGATGACCAGCGTGCCGGGCAGGAAGGTGCGGCCGCCCGCTGTGAAGGAGGCGTCCGCCTGGGCGACGGCCATGTGCGGGTCGGCCCACAGCATCGGCAGCACGCGCGCCAGGTTGTTGTTTGCCTGGTGCTCGATCGCATAGGTGGTTGCAGCCACGCCGGTCAGCGTGCCTGCATACGCGACGTCGGTCGTCAGCGGGAGAAGACTGACCGTGTACGGCAGCGGCTCCATAACCTCGACGGTCTTGACATCGCGCAGGAAGCCGTATGTCCAGCCGGTCACGTCGAAGGTGCTCTTGACGGGCACGTAGTTCTGGGCCATCAGCAGGTTCTTGGCGACCATGCCATAGGGTTGGTTGGTCAGGATGACGTAGTCACCCGCGGCGTACTGCGTGCCGGCCACCGTGAACGGGGCCGCGGCCCGGTGGATTTCCAGCAGGTGTGCGCGCAGGTTGTTGATCATGTCGGTGACATCGGCGTTGTCGCCGGCGTTTTGCGGGATGATGAAGGCATAGGGCGGCTCGCCCGCGGCCTTCTGCATGTTCATCTTGCCTTTAAGGTAGTAGTTGTAGAGCAGCGTGTCCTTGTTGTTCGCCATGTACCCGAGGCTGGACTTCAGGGCATCCTCTTCCAGGTTCACAGCGTCCATCAGCCGCCAGGTGAACGGAACGGTGAAGGGCGCGGGGTTGTACCACGAGCGGGTCCGGCCCGGCTGCGTGATTTGCCGGGGCGAGGCGCGGTTGGCGCCCTGCAGCTCGTAGAAGATGGCGTTGCTGTTGTACGCCGACGTATAGGAGTTCATGAAGCCAGGGTACCACATCTCCGCGTAGTCATAGGTGAAGATGCCGGTGTAGCCCTTGGCGATGAGTTCCGTCATCACGTGGCCCGCATACCCCAGCCATTCAGCGACGGTAATCGGGTGGATGGCCTCATTGGTCTGGTCGGGACCGGGCGACATATAGAGCATCGTCATGGTCTCGTGCAGGTCGTGGAACATGGTGGGATGCCACTCGTGCCGGATGAGCGCGTTCTGCTGCGACTCAACCGCGCCGAGGCCCAGGTAATCCCGGTTGTTATCATGGTTGATGTAGTGGTTGTAGTACGGTGGCGAGGAGCTTTCGTAAGGTGTGCCCTTGTACTTGTAGTACCAGTCTGTCACCATCTCCAGACCGTCGGGGTTGACGGTGTTCTCGATGACGACGATGGTGTTATCGAGCACGTTGCGGGTCCACGCGTCCTCGCCGGAGGCCAGCTTGTAGCTCAGCCGCAGCACCACTTCAGGGCTGGTGCGCTCGGTGGCGTGGATGGCCGCGACAATCCAGTAGACGGCCTTGCCGCGGGCCACGAGAGCCTTTGCCTCTGCATCTGACGCAACCTGGCGCGGGTCGGACAGCTTTCTGAGGATGCCCTTGAGGTCGCCCATCCTCGCCCAGTTCTCCGGCGAGGTGATGACCGTGAGAATCATGGGCCGGCCCTCTTCCGAGGTGCCGTATTCGAATACGCGCACCCGATCGGAGGTACGGTCCAGCTCATGGGCATAGTCTACGATGCCCTGGCGCAGGCCTTCACCGGGGAGCACTTTGGCCTGCCACGGCGTCAGCTTGTAGTCCTGGCCGATGTCATAGCCCAGGAAATCGCGTGGGGTGGTCACGCTTTCATCCACGGGCGCGGCGGGGGCGCGGGTCGTGCCTGCCTGGGCGCCCGTGGCAACCAATAGCAGGGCTGCCAGCAACAGCAGCGACAAGCAGCGGCCCGCCTTACCTGATGGCGCAAATAAGCGCCTGGATCGGTTTGATACGCTCATGCTTCGTTCCTCCTGCCTGACCGGCGAGGTTGCCGGTCTTCACCGTGATACGGGATCGTAAGGGCCGGATCATAGAGTGATACGAATAGCGGTGAGTGTGCTGCGCCTCCTTAGGCAAACAGGCGTGCAAAGACGGGGAGGAGTCTCATGGGGAGGCGTCCTTCGGGTCATCCACGCGTCACGGCATCGTGGCGAATCCGCTACATTGAGGGCAGTTGCCGGCAGCATTGCCGAGGCTGAGAACCCGTTGACCGACGGACACAGGAAACGGTGCAGGTCTGACGTTAGCCCGAACGAGGAATGAAGATGGACACAGGTGAAAGTATGAACAAAGCGATAGGGATACTATAAGTCTGGAAGCTGCCTTTGTCAAGCAGTCAATTCTGGGAAAAACCGCTTAAGGCTCGCTTAATGCATATAGGTCTTAAGACCTATGCAAGATGGTCCGTGGGGCGGATGCATTATGCGGCGGCTTCGGCTATACTGCCACCAGTTCAGCGGTTGACTGTGTGGTCGACTGAGGCACGACATCCAGGGGGCAGTCTGCAATTCTGAAGAACACCGCGCGAGTCAGCAGGATAGGCCGGAGGGTTACGGTGAGCACCGCCAAGGCCAACTCGTGAGGGGAGGCCTGAATGTCACGGGTCCTGATCGTGGATGATCAGCCGGCTGTCAGATTGGGGCTGCGTATGCAACTGGCGCTGGACCCTGACCTGACGGTCATCGGCGAGGCCTGTTGCGGCGAAGAGGCCCTTGAGTTGGCCTCCATGTTGCAGCCCGATCTGGTCCTGATGGATCTCATGATGCCGGGCATGGGCGGGCTGGTGGCGACGGAACGTCTTCGGCACCAGGCTCCCGGTTGTAAGGTCGTGATCCTGACGATTCAGGATGACTTTGAGACACGAGAACGGGCCAGGCTGGCCGGGGCCACAGCTTTTGTGGCGAAGGCCAGGGTCGAGACGCTGATGATCGAGCTGCGCAGGGTTGCAGATGCCGACAACAAGCTAGACAGCAACACAACCAAATAGCCCGTGCATCGTTGATCAACTAACAGCTTTCTTCTGCGATTGGATTTGGGGGAGTTCGATCGCGTGCCTGTTGTGATGGACTGGATTGGGGATGGATTGACTGGAGTGAACAGCCTCGGAGTGCGTATCGGAAACGAGGAACGCGTGTAGTGGTAGTTTCGGATGTGTATTGATGTGAGTTGCGTGTGGCGTGAGACGGATGACCGGGATGTGTATCGGTTGAGCAGGTTGCCTCGGTGTGTGAATCGAAAAACGAGGATACGTTTGAACGATAGCTTGTTTGCGGGTGATGGGGTTGGGTTGATTGTGTCTTCCTCCGTGAGTGGGTGAGAACGAGAAAAGCGTTGGGTTGAATGGGGTTGGTGGGGAACCGGTGTAGCTGGGGGGCTGCACCGGTTTCTCGTTTAATGACGAGTTATGAATTACGAATTGAGAACGACGAAGTGGGTCGGGTTGGTTGGCCCAGGGTGTCGGATAGCCATCGGGTGATCTCGGCGGCAGCCTGGTCGATGGTGAGCGCGGAAGTGTCCAGCAGGGCGACCGGCGCCGCCGGTTGCTGGCCCTGCGCGCGCAGCCAGCGATTGAAGTCGCGTTGGGCTGCGATGAAGTCCTCCGTCACGCCGCGCCAGGCCGGGCGGTCCCGCAGCCGGCGCACGAGCACATCGGCGTCGCATACGAGCGCCAGGATGTGCAGCGGACCGAAGTAGCGCCGCTCGACGCACGGTTCGAGGTTCCCCGGCACGGCGAAGCCTGCACCGAACAGCGCGACGGGCCGGCCCGCCTGCCCGATGTTCTTCGCCATGCGCAGCCAGGTCTCGAAGAAGTCGCGGTAGCCATCCCCAGGCCGGTCAAATTCGGGGCGCCACAGGATATCGGACTCCAGGCACACCGCGGGCTGCGGCTGGATGCTCAAAGCCTGCAACAGGGCGGATTTGCCCGTCCCGCTGGCGCCGCCGACCGTGAACAATGGCTGGCGCAGAAATGGATGCCGGTGGCCGCACTCCGGGCAGACCGCGTGGGGGCCGGCCGGGTCGATGATCTTGTCGGCCCGATAGATGCCGCACTGATAGCAGACGTTGAACATCGAAGTCCTCAAGTGACAATAAGACCTTCGAGGTTGTGCCACTTCGTGACCCGGAAACCTCGAAGGTCTTGCGCATCAGACCGGCTTGCGCCAGATGAGCGAGTAGCGGTAGAACAGGTGGCGGCGCACGCGCGCGCCGGGCAGTAGATCCCTCGCCACGCGGCGTACCTCGGCGAGCGTCAGGTAATGGTCGTGCGGCCCGTGGGCAGCCCAGGCCTCGCGCACGGGCAGTGGGTCTTGCAGTCGCCGGTTGCGGAGGAGGCGGAGCGCGAAGCCGACGGGCACGGCGAGGCCGCTGACGGCAAAGTCGGCGGGTGTCGCTGCCTGATAAAGGTCGAGGACGAGCAGCACGCCGCCGGGACGCAGCGCACCGGCCATCTGGCCGAGCGTCTCTGCGAGCGGCAGATGGTGCAGTGTGGCAATGGATGCGATGCAGTCGAAGGACGCAGCAGGCCACGGCCACGTCCGCACGTCAGCCACCTCGTAGGTGATGTTGGCTTGCCCTGCGGAGCGCGCTCGCGCCCGTGCGATCATCTCAGGGGAGAAGTCGAGTCCCAGGACGCTGCCGGCCCGCGCGGCCAGCAGCCGCGCAAACGTACCTGTCCCGCAGCCGACATCCAGCCCGCGGTCCACGCGCGCGGGCAACTGGCGCAGCAGGTAGCCGTGATAGTGGCTGTTGTGGCTCCAGCCTGCTTCATCGAACGCGGCCAGCCGGTCGAAGTCGGCGCGGACGGCCGCGGTCAGTGCGTCATCTGTGAGAGCCGGCATGGCGTATCCTCAGGCTCGTTCGTACACGAACGACTGCCGTTCCTCGGCCGCATCGAGGGAACGGTAGAGGGCAATTGCCTCGGGGTCGTAGCCCGTGATGTAGGCGTTCCGCAAGCCGTACGCGCGCAGCCGGTTCAGACACTCCTGAGTCACCGCACGGGCAAAGCCGCGGCGCCGGAAGTCGGAGTGCGTGCAGACGCGCTCGATGTCGGCTTCGACGTTGGCCGCGTCGATGAGCGCTTCGCAGCCGGCGACAAGCTGGCCGTCCGGCGCCATCACGCAGAGGTCAGTGTCCCCGTGATAGATGGGCCCCGCCTGGCTGTGATTGTAGAAAGCCATGTGCCGTTGCAGCACCTCTTCCGTGGGCGTGATTCCGATGAAGGCATTGTCGCGCAGGATGCGCTGGCCGCGGTAGTCCCCATGCGAGCGCATATCGACGATCACGAAGCCGGGCTCCAGTGGGAAACGGCGGACCGGTTCGCGCGCCAGGTCGAACCGCTGCGTGTAGAATGCCGCGCCGCGGTGGAAGCCGTAACGTTCGAGGGTCGCCATCTCCGGCGCCTGGCGTTCCGTGACTTCGACCGTGAAACGGGGGCCGCGCTCGGCCCAGTTCGTCAGCGACCACTCCAACAGCTCGCCGAAGAGGAAGCGATACCCCGGCGCCAGCAGGATGGCAAGGCCTGCATCGCCGCTTTCCGAAATGGCGAACCCGGCAACCTCGTCGAACGCGTCGAACCAGACCTCCGCATTGCGTTCGCAGAAGCCCGGTCGGGCGGTCTTGTTCTCGTACAGCCCATACTTCCAGTCCACGAACCGGCCGAGACACCAGGTCGAATGCGTGCGGAAGTAGGACATATGGGTGGTGACGAATCGGCAGAGCCGGCGGAAGTCACCAGATACTTCAGAGTAGCTGCGATGTGTGGTCTTCATGTGCCTATCCCATGACCAGGCCGCCGCCCACCTGCAGCGCGGCGCCGGTGATATAGCTGGCAGCCTCGCTCGCCAGGAAGGCAATGGCTGCGGCGACTTCCTCCGGTCGGCCCAGGCGGCCCAGCGGCGTCTGTTTCAGCCACTCCCCTGCACGTGAAGGCAACTGGCCGGCCAGCATGTCTGTTTCGATGCGGCCTGGCACGACCACGTTGGCCGTGACATTGTGGGGGCCGGCTTCTTTGGCCAGGGAGAAAGTGAACCCGAGCAGTCCGGCCTTGGCCGCTGCGTAGTGCGCATGTCGGGCCGAGCCGGTGTAAGCGGCCTGCGACGAGACGTTGATGATGCGCCCCCAGCGTTGCGCCAACATTTCGGGAAGGCACGCCTGCGCGAGGCGGAACGCGGCGGTGAGGTTCAGGTCCAGGCTGCGTTGCCATTCTGCGTCCGCCATCTCCGTGACTGAAGCTGTACCCTGCTCGCCGGCGTTGTTCACCAGGATGTCCACCGGCCCCAGCTCCGCCCGGATTTCTGCGACGAGCCTCGTGATGGCGTCCGGGTCGAGCAGGTCGGCCTGCACGACCATAGCCCTCCCGCCCTCGGCGCGTATCTGCGCCGCGACCGCCAGGCCCGCGTCCGCGTGGCTACGATAGTGGACGGCCACGGCTGCGCCCTGTGCGGCGAGGGCCAGACACGTCGCCTGGCCGATGCCGCGCGCCCCGCCGGTGACGAGTGCGATGTGGGTAGTCTGCATAGTCTCTCGTTCCCTCGCGCCGCCGTCAACGAATGCCGCTTCGCTTACCACGAATGAACGAATGCGGTCCGGCTCAGCAATTCGTTGCTCTGAAAATAGCCCTACGGCCCGTGCCGGAGGTCCGGGGGTTAGGCGGCCACGGGTTGCGGCTCGATACGCACGCCGTAACCCAGCCGTTTGACGCGCTTGAGAAGGCGGTCTACGATGGACTCCTTCTTGCGCTCATCGAAGTAGTTGCCCCCAGTTCATGGTAAGGTTCATGCCGGGCAGCATGTGGTAGGCGATCACCAGAATCGAATGGGCCACGGCCACAATGGCCCGCTGCTTGCCGCGCCTGGCGATCAGACGGCAGTACTGCGCCGCCAGGTAAGTGTCTTTCATATGGGACGACGCCCAAGCTGCTTGCACCAATCCGCTGCGCAGTGCGGCATTGCCTTGCCGGATACGGCCGGAGTAGTGTTTGCCCGCACTCTCGTAGTTGCCCGGCGCCAGGCCCGCCCAAGCCGCGGCGTGCGCGGCACTCGGAAACCGACGCATGTCGGTGCCCAGTTCAGCCACGATCATCTCGGCCAGGCGCTGGTCGACACCCGGGATCGTGTCCCGGAGTGCCACAGCCTGGGCGGGGGGCAAGGGCGCCGCGTCCTCGGGCTGCGTCTGACTGCGCGGGTCAGCACTGTCGGTGCCAGCCGCCGGTGGCTGCCCCGCCCCCATGGCTTCGACCCGGTGGACAATCTCCGCACTCAGCGCCGCCACCTGTTCGTCCAGGAAATCAAGGTGCGCCAATTGCTGCGCCAACAGGAAGCGCTGGTGTTCGCGCACGACCCCGGTCAACGCCCGTTCCAGTTCCGGCAGCTTCTCCCGCAGCCGGCCCCGGGCCCACTCGGCCAGGGTCGCCGCGTCGGCCTGCCCGGCCACCAACGCGTCCAGCAAGGCCCGCCCCGAGACCCCCAACACATTGCTGGCCACCGAGGCCAGCTTGATGTTGGCACCCTCCAGCCACTTTTGGACGCGGTTCACCTCCCGCGCCCGCTCGCGTACCAGACTCGTCCGGGAGCGCGTCAGATCCCGCAAGTCCCGCTGGGCGACCGGCGGAATGTAGCTCGCACGCAGCAAGCTGTGCTCCAGGAGTTCGTTGAGCCACTCGGCATCCTGCAGGTCCGTCTTGCGCCCCGGTACAGGCTTGACGTGTTGCGGGTTGACCAGCAGCACCTCGAACTCGTCTTCCAGCAGGTTGTAGACCGGCTTCCAGTACTCACCCGTGCTTTCCCTGGCGACGTGCGTGATCTCCCACGCATGCAGCCAATCGACCAGCGGCAACAGATCGGCCGTCATCGTGCCGAAGGTCTGCCGTGCGCGCAACCGCTCCTTGCCAGCACCTGGTTGCGACCGCGAGGCCACCACGGTCCGCTTGTGCACGTCCAAACCGGCGCACTGCTCGGAGATCACGTCCATGCGTTCACCTCCCCCGGCCAGCCGGTCAGGTACCCGTGCGATGAGCCGTTGCTCTACGTGCTCGCCCATGGGCGGCGACAATCCCTGGTGCTTCCGGGTACCCGGGTCCGGTTCATTCGCAGGCTCGCAGCCCCATCGAAGAGGCGACCTCCGACCGGCTAACCCGGAGACAGTCTACGCCACTACCCGCCGCCTGTCACGCGCTGGCCCTACCATTTTCATCCCTGCTGGTGCCCGTAGGGCCGTATGGTTCATTCGTTGCCGGAATTCGATGACGGCTCACTTCCCACCCGCGCCAGCGCGTCGAAATCATCCTTCACGTGCTCGTAAACGCGGCGGTAGATCGCGTACAGCTCGCTGTAAAGCGCGTGGCGCGCAGCGTCGGGCAGGAAGTGGCTGCGGACTTGCACCAGCTCGGCCAGCGCGGCCTGTGGGTCGGGATACCAGCCCAAGCCCATCCCGGTGAGCACCGCATCCCCGAACGGCGCGCCGACCGAAGTCTCGGGCAGCGCGACCGGTAGCCCCAACACATCGGCCTTGATCTGGTTCCAGACCGCGCTGCGCGTGCCGCCGCCGACCGAACGCACCTCGCGCAGGGTCAGCCCTGCGCGGCGGGCGACTTCGACGTTGTGCCGGAGGGCGTATGCGGCGCCTTCCAGGATGGCGCGAATCACCTGTCCGCGCGTCGTGGTGAGTGAGAGGCCGAAGAACACGCCCCGCGCCTCCGTATGCCAGATCGGCGCGCGCTCGCCCATCATGTACGGCAGGAAGATCAGGCCGCCGCTGCCCGGCGGCGCATGTTCCGCCTGGAGATTCAACAGGTCATACGCATCGAGGTTGAGGCCGGTTGCAGCCTGCATCTCAACCAGGCCGAACTGGTCGCGGTACCAGCGCAGCGCCGCACCGGAAGCGACCATCGCGCCCAACACCATGTCGATGCCGGGGATGGCATGAGGCATGGCGATAAACGCAGGCTCCAGCACGCGGCCGTCGTGCGGCATGAGCAGCACCGTGGATGTGCCGGTCATCTCCGCGGCGATGCCCGGCTCCACTGCGCCCGCTTCGACGGCCGCGGCCGCGCCGTCCACCGTGCCGGCCATGACCGGCGTGCCCGCGGCCAGTCCGGTCGCCTCCGCAGCCGCGGTCGTCACCGTGCCGATGATCTCGTGCCCGGCGCGGATGGGCGGGAAGCTGTTCGGCGTCACGCCGCAGGCCGCACACAGCTCGGCGGACCATTTCCCTGTCCGCCGGTCGCGCACTTGGAGCAGGCCTGCGTGCGCGGGGTCCAGGCTGAGCGTACCGGAGAGGCGATAGGCGATGTAGCCGTTGATCTGCACGAAAACGGCAGTGGCCGCGAACGCATCCGGCTCGTGGCGGCGGAACCAGAGCAGCTTCGGTGCGACGTAGAAGGGGTCGGGCCGGTTGCCGGTGAGCTGCTCGATGCGGCCGGGGCCAAGCTGGACGGCCAGCTCCTTCGCCTCCGCGTCCGCGCGACGGTCCATCCAAATGAGCGCGGGGCGGACCGGGCGGCCTGCACGATCCAGCGGGAGCAGGGTGGGGGCCTGCGCGCTGACGGCGAGACCCGCCACGCGGCCGGCTGCATCGGGCACGGCGGCCAGCGCCTGCCGGATCGCCGCGCACGCGGCCTGCCACCAGTCCTCGGGCGCTTGTTCCACCCAGCCGGGCCGGAGGTGGCGGGTTGGATACTCGGCCTGGCCCAGTCCTTGCAGGCGGCCCGCCCGGTCGTACAGCGCGGCCTTCGTGCCGGTCGTGCCGATGTCGATGCCGAGCAGCAGGTCAGCGCCTGCCATGCGACAGCACCTCCGGGTTCGCACAGTGCGCCAGCGGCCGGCCTGCGTAGAAGTTGGCGATGTCGCGGGCAACCATCTCTGCCGCGTTCAGCGCAGACTGGACCGAGCAGCCGGCGATATGGGGCGACAGGGTGACATTCGGCAGGCGCAGCAACGGTGCATCCGGCGGCATCGGCTCGACCGCGAACGTTTCCAGCCCCGCGCCGGCGAGGTGGCCGTCCGACAGCGCGCGGTACAGCGCGTCGTAGTCGACCATCGGGCCGCGCGCGGTGTTGATGAAGTAGGCCCCGCGCTTCATCTGGCGGAACTGCGGCTCACCGAGGAAGCCGCGCGTCTCCGGGGTCACGCGGGCGTGCAGGCTCACGATATCGGACTCAGCCAGCAGCGCAGCCATGTCCGTGACGCGCTCCACGCCGCGCTCGGTGAATGCGGCAGCGGGCACGTAGGGGTCATACGCCAGAACGCGCACGCCGAACGCATGGAGGTAGCCCGGCATCAGCTTGCCGATGTTGCCGAATCCGATCAGTCCGACCGTCTGCCCGGCCAGCTCGCGCGGGGCGTGATCGTACAGGTACAGGTCGGAGCGCCAGACGCCCTGCGCCAGCGCGGCATGAGAACGTGCGAGGTTGCGCGTCTCCGCGATGATGAGGCCGACCGTAAACTCCGCAACCGCGCGCGCGTTGCGGCCCGGCGCATAGACGACCGGGATACCCGCCGCGGTGACCGCGGGCATGTTCAAGTTGACCGGCTCGGTGCGCGGGGAGCCGATGATCTCCGCACCGTTCAATGCGGCAATGACCGCGGCGGTAAACGGCGCCATGTGATTGACGATGATTTGCGCGCCCGCCACATGCGCGAGCGCGTCCGCCTCCGTGCCGACGTACTCGCGGATTTCGGCGTTGTGCTGCGCGGGCTCCAGCGGATAGCCCAATTCGCAGGACGTATAGGTCAGCGGGCCGAGCACCGGACGCACATGGGTTTCGAGCGCCTGGATCAGGATGGAGGCACGCACAAAGTGGTCTCCAAAGACGGCAACATGGGGCATGGGGGTCTCCTTCTGGCTGTTGGCGTGATCTTACTATGGGGCGCGGAATCGGACAAACGTAAGCGTGTGGAAGGCCGCATCCTTCGACTGCGCAGCGGAACAGAGCGCTGCTTCACTCAGGATGCTTCGACATTTAGAGCGGCGGGCGGTTTTGACAGGCGACGGACGATATGCGACAGTTAGCGGCAACGGAGGGAAACCATGACATTACACCACTTTCAGCCCGACCACTATCACCAGACGCTGGGATGCCATGCCCCGGTGCTGCACATCCGGCCCGGCGACACGGTCGTGACCACGACCATCGACGCGGG
>JAKPQT010000622.1 GCA_029555885.1 Chloroflexota bacterium
CCGTCCAGGCGCCGGCTGCGGCCGCGCCGCTGAACACCGCCGCGCTGCCCGCCGCGCCGCCGATGACGATGTTCAGATGCGTGCGCGGCTTGAGCCAGACTGTGTAAATGACCACATAGATGAACGCGCCGAGCGCCAGGAAAAACGCCAGCGCGGGATTGGAGGGCAGCACAACGGCCACCGGCGCGACAATCATGGCCGTGGCAACGTAGGGCACCCACCCCGGCCGCGCGATTGCACCCGTCACCAGCGGGCGTTTGCGCGTGCGCGTCATCAGTGCGTCGCTGGTGCGCTCGAGATACTGGTTCCATGCGGATGCGCCCATTGCCGCCAGCCCCCCGGTGACCAGAATCAGCAGCAGCGGTCCGCCGCCAGGCCAGCCATGCGCGGCCAGAAATGCACCGCCGAGCGCGGCCAGCAGCAGCAAGACCACGATGCGGATTTTGAAAAGCACCATGAGGTCCGCGAACAGGGTCGACCGGGTTGCGCGAGCAACATCCTGGTGATTGAGCATGACACCTCCATAGGTGAGCTACGAGCGCAATGTGATTGGTTTACTATTTCACAGGCAGCCGGGTGCGTCTGCAAGCTGGATAGCAATAAGGGGAGTGGAAATGCCAGTTGACACATGCTGCGCAGGACATTATACTCACCTCGTGCAGTCCCACAAGGACGCGGCACGTGGAGAGTTGTGTTTCAGCATGTATCAGATGAGCCAGGGAGGGCAGATCATGTCTCGACGTTACTTGTACTTGCTCAGCGCACTGGTCATTGTGGCCGTCATCGCGTCCTGCGCGCCGGTTCCGACTGCGCCCGCGCCGGCGGCTGAACCTGCAGCGGCTGAACAGCCTGCGACCGAGGGCGAGACCATCACCCTGACATGGGGTTTCTGGGGCAGCCCGGAAGAGAAGGCCAGCCACGAACGCGTGGCTGAGGAGTACATGAAGACGCACCCGAACGTCAAGTTCGAGTACTTCTTTGCCCCGTGGGACGAGTACTTCACCACCCTCAAGACCCGCTGGGCGGGCGATGCAGCATCCATCCCGGATGTTCTGTTCCTGTGGCCGACCCCGTCCTATGCTGCGACGGGCGTGCTGGAGAACCTGCAACCCTATATCGAGAAGAGCGGCTACGACCTGTCGGATTACTGGCCGTATCTGCTGGATTCCGCGCGCTATGAGGGCAATGTCTACGGCCTGCCGCGCGATATCGAGGCGCATGCGCTCTACTACAACAAGAAGCTGTTTGATGAGGCGGGTGTCGCTTACCCGACCGACGAGTGGACCTGGGATGACCTGCTGGCAGCGGCGGAGAAGCTGACCAAGCGCGACGGCGACCGTGTGACGCAGTACGCGCTCGGCATGGAGGGCGGCAAGTGGGCCCTGTGGGTGGGCCAGGCGGGCGGCATCATGCTCGATGACCTGACTAACCCGTCCAAGTGCACGCTCGATACGCCGGAGGCCATGAAGGGACTGCAATTCTTCTATGACCTGATGGACCAGGGCTACGCCATGCGGAGCGCCACGCTCGGTCAGCAGGGTGGTGACGCCGCGGTGTTTGAGACCGGGCAGGTCGCAATGATTATCCAGAACTCGT
>JAKPQT010000412.1 GCA_029555885.1 Chloroflexota bacterium
CGCGCATCGGGCGTGATTTCGTCGCTTTCCTCCGAGCGAAACGGTGAGGCCACTAGCACCGCTCGCATCCCGATCTTCTGCGGCCCGGCCACATCCACGTCGAGCTTATCGCCCACGAACACGGCCTCCGCGGGCGCCACATCCAGCCGGTCGAGCGCCTGGCGGAAGATGCGCGCGTCGGGCTTCAGGAAGCGCGCCGCGCACGAATAGACCCGCACCGGCAGATACTCCAGCAGGCCGAACCGGGCCAGGTCCGCGTCGTGCATGGACGGCGACCAGAGCGTGTTCGACACCAGGCCCAGGCTGCGGCCCTGTTCGGTCAGGCGGGCGAGCGTGGCAGCGACATCACCGGCAACAGGCTGCACGATCTCCGAGATAGCCGCGTCATACGCGGACATCGCCGGTCCCCAGAGGCGCTCCGGCACCTCGATCTGCACCGCGGCCAGCCCCTCACGGATAATCGTATCGGCGCTGCTGGCGTAGTGGGTGCGCTTGGACTTGGCTTCGATCGCCGCAGCCATCCGTCCCACGGCGCGCACGGCCAGCACTGGATCGGGCACGCGCACTCCGCCATGCGCCGCGACCGTTAAGAAAGCGTGTAGCGCACGCGCGTTAATCACTTCAAATGTGTGCTCAGGCGGCTGCTCGTAGTGCAGCAGCGTGCCGCCCAGGTCAAACAGCACCACTTGTATGCCCGGCATATCAGTCCCTCCTAATCGCCGCTGAGATCAACGTCGTTGAGATCAACGGGCGAATCATGGTCGTCATCGTCGCCTGCTTCATCGCGATCCTCGGCTTCATCCTGGTCGTCTGCATCGTCGGGCGGCGCAGCGGCAGGTTCTTCGCCCAGGTAAGCCAGCACCTTGCGCAGGTTCACGGGCAACAGCTCGGCAGTATCGACCACCAGCCGCGGGCCGGTCAGCCGCTCAAAGCGGGCCCGCGCCTGCTGCACCGCCTCCCAGTCACGCGTGCGGTGCTCCGGCAGGGTCTCCCCGCGGCGCTCGATGCGCTGCTGCCACTGCGCCTCATCCGTCGTGATGCACTCCACCAGCCGGATTTCGACCCTCACCTGGCGTGCCAGCTCTTCCACCTGGTCCTGGAACACGCGATAGCCCGCGGGGCTGTCCACCACCACGGGCAGGCCGAGGGTCAGGTTGTCCTTCGCCAGGGGGATGAGCAGCTCATACGAGAGCGCACCGGCAAACTCTGCGCCGCCCTCCAGCTTGCGCGCCCGCGCCAGCGCCATAGCCGCATCCTTGATCGTGTCCTTATCCAGGTACGTAGCGCGCAGCTCGCGCGCCACGGCCCGCGCGAGCGTGGTCTTGCCCGTGCCCGGCAACCCGGCGAACACGATCAGCTTGGCATCCGGCACTGACCCTGATTCTCCTGAATGGGAATTGGTTAGAAACCCGGTTTCCAGGCGAAGGTGTTTCGTTCCGAAACCACGCTTCGCACGAAAACGGGTTTCTAAAAGACCACCCCCAGCAATCCCAATAACAGCACAATGAGCGGTGCGATGAACACGGCGGGCAACAGATTCGCCACCCGAATCCGCTTGATGTCGAGCAGGATGAAGGCGATGCCCAGGATCACAGTGCCGCCGGTTGCAGTCATCTCCACTACCCAGGGCGTCTCGCGCGTCACGCCGCCGAGCGCCACGCCGAACAGCATGGCCAACAGGCTGAGCGCGCCCTGGTAGCCGAACACCGTCCCCGCGGACAGGATGACCCCGGCTCCAAGAGATGCGGCCAGCGCCATCGCCGCGAACCCATCCATCAGCGACTTGACGGCGAGCAGCGTGTAGTCGCCCATCAGCCCGTCCTGGATGGCGCCCAGGATGGTCATCGGCCCCACGCAGAACACCAGGCTGGCGGTGATGAAACCCTGCGCCAATGGCGGCTGCCCGGCGCTCCGCCCGTTCGAGAAGCGGCCCAGCCACCGCTCGCTCCAGCGCCCCACTCGCTCCAGCGCGTCCTCGATGCGCAGCAGTTCACCGAGAACCCCGCCGATAAGGATGCTGAAGAGCGGAATGAGCACATTTTGCGTGGTGATTGCCATGCTGACGCCGATAATCAGCGTCATCAACCCCAGGCCGTGCAAGACGGTCTGGCGCATCTTCTCGGGCAGCCGGTTGCCGATCAGCACACCGAGCAGCCCTCCGATAATGACCGTTGCAACGTTGATCAGAGTGCCGGTGATCATACAGACAGCTTTCGTGATGATTTCAGGTGCTAAGGATAACAGACATTCTGCGCAGGGGCAAGCGCGATTTTTGGCACAAGGATTGACAAGTGCGCCGCGTCTGTAGTACAAGAGATGAAACGGGGGTAGGGAGGCCAGGATGTCGACGCTCTTGCTCAAACACGCAGACCTGCTGGTGACGATGGACGCCGCGCGGCAGCGCATTCCCGATGGCGGGCTGTTCGTCCGTGACAACGAGATTGTCCAGGCCGGGCCGACCGCGGACCTGCCCGAGACCGCCGATACCGTCATTGACGCGGCCGGGATGATTGTGCTGCCCGGCCTGGTGAACACGCACCACCATCTCTGCCAGACATTGACGCGCTGCATCGCCCAGGACAACGTGCTGTTCGACTGGCTCGTAACGCTCTACCCCATCTGGGCGCGGCTGACGCCGGAGGCCGTCTATGTATCGGCCAAGTTGGGACTGGCCGAGCTGATGTTGAGCGGCTGCACGACGTCGAGCGACCATCTGTACATCTATCCCAACGGCGTGCGGGTGGACGACGAGATTCAGGCCGCGGTCGAGCTGGGCATCCGCTTCCACGCGACCCGCGGCAGCATGAGCCTCGGCCGCAGCCAAGGCGGGCTGCCGCCGGACAACTGCGTGGAGGACGAGCCGTTCATCCTGCGGGAGAGCCGCCGCGCCATCGAGACCTATCACCAGGCCAACCGCTTCGGCATGGTGCGCGTGGCGCTGGCGCCTTGCTCGCCTTTCACCGTCACGGCAGACATCATGCGCTCCAGCGCGGAGCTGGCGCGCGCATACGGCGTGCGGCTGCACACGCACCTGGCCGAAACGAAGGACGAGGAAGAGTTCTGCCTGGAGAGGTTCGGCGCGCGGCCGGTGGACTACGTCGCGTCGCTCGGCTGGACCGGCCCCGATGTGTGGCATGCGCACTGCGTCCACCTCAACACGGAGGAAATCAGCCTGTTTGCGACCACCGGCAGCGGCGTCGCGCACTGCCCGTCGTCCAACATGCGGCTGGCGTCGGGCATCGCGCCGGTGCGCGCCATGCGCGATGCCGGGGTGCGGGTCGGGCTGGGCGTAGATGGCTCCGCCAGCAACGACAGCAGCCACCTGCTCGCGGAGGCGCGGCAGGCCATGCTGCTCCAGCGGGTGATGGGCAACCCGAACGCACTCGGTGCGCAGGAGGCGCTGGAAATCGCCACGCTCGGCGGCGCGTCCGTGCTGGGCCGCGACGACATCGGCAGCCTCGCGGCCGGCATGGCGGCTGACTTCATCGGCTACCGGCTCGACCGGTTGAGCTTCGCGGGCGCGCGGCACGACCCGCTGGCCGCGCTGGTCTTCTGCACCCCGCCCAACGTGGACCTGAGCGTCATCAACGGGCTGGTGCGCGTGCGCGACGGGGAGATGGTGGGGCTGGACACCCATGCGCTGACCCGCCGGCACAACGAGATCAGCCGGAAGTTGATCGACGGGGAGTGAGGGGGGTGAGGTTCATGCTGCGCGACGAAATCATCCGGTTCGCCCGGTCCTACAGTTTCGAGGAAGGCCACTCGTTCCAGGACGAGCGGCTGGCGTTGCGGCTGTTCGACGAGACCGCGCGGCTGGGCCTGCACGCGCTGGCGGAAGTCGAGCCGCCCGCCGGCGAGCTGCGCCCGCGCGCGCTGTTGAGTGCGGCGGCCCTCCTGCACGACATCGGCTACGTCGTGGGCTACGAGCAGCACCACAAGACTGCGTTCCGCCTCATCACGGAGAACCCCATCCCCGGCCTCGCGCCCCGCAGCCAGATGCTCATCGCGCACATCGCCCGTTACCATCGCGGCAGCACGCCTGACCCGGCGAACCACGCGGCGTTCGCCGCGCTCCCGTCAGGGGATCAGCAGCTCGTCACGCAGCTCGGCGCTATCCTCCGCTTTGCGGACGGGCTGGACCGCAGCCACACGGATGCGGTGCAGGACCTCCGCTGCGCGCTGGACGGCAGGCAACTCGCCGTCACCCTGCTGCCGGGCGAGGGCGACGAAGTAGAGCGTTTCGCGGGGCAGAAGAAGGCGCGCTGGTTCGAGAGCGTGTTCGAGGTCAGTGTACAACTCAAGTGAACCGCGAAGACGCAAAGACTCAGACTTTATATGCGCTTTGCGTACTTCGCGTCTTCGCGGTTCAACGTCTCTCGATATAGTCCGAATACCCTCCGTTGACCTCCACCGCGCGGCCATCCTCCAGCGCGACGACCCGGTCCACGATGCGGTCCAGGAAGTAGCGGTCGTGCGAGATGACGAGCACAGAGCCATTGAACTCCTCCAGCGCGGCCTCCAGCACCTCCGACGCGGGGATGTCCAGGTTGTTCGTCGGCTCATCCAGCAGCAGGAAGTTGACATCCGACAGCATCAGCCGGGCCAGTTGCAGGCGGCTGCGTTCGCCGCCGCTGAGATGGCGCACCTGTTTCTGCGTCGCCAGGTAATCGAACAGGAACCGCTGCAGCAGCGCAACGGCATCGTCCGCGTACATAGGCCGCGCGTCGCGGATGGCATCCACCAGCGACCACTCGGGGTTGAGCGTCTCGTGGAGCTGGGCGTAATAGCCGATCTTGACGCTGGGACCGAGCTTGATGACGCCCCCGTCCAGCGCGGTATCGGTCAGCGCAGCCGCGCTCCCATTGAGCAGCGCGGCCGGCAGGTTGCCGGACTCCATCGCCGCGTTGAGAATGCAACGGAACAGCACGGACTTGCCCGCGCCGTTCGGCCCCACCAACCCCACCCGCTCGCCGTGCCACACCTGGAAGCCGATGCCGTTCAGCACCACGTTGATGTCGTCGCCGTCCGCAAACCACTTCTCCGCAGCCTGTACGTCCAGCACCTTGTTGCTGCCCCGCCAGCCGCCGAGCTCCAGCCGCATCCGCGCCTGTTCGCCGGGCCGCTCGACCTTGTCCATGCGATCGAGCATCTTGCGCCGGTGGCGCGCCTGCCGCGCGTGGCGCTCGTTCTGCGTGAAGGCCGCGGCCTCCTCGAAGCGTTTGATGGCCGCCTCGATCTGGGTGATGCGCTTCTGTTGCGCCTTGTACATCTGCTCCTGGCGCAGCCGCGCAAGTTCCTTGCTGACGGCATAGTGTGTGTAGCTGCCCGGCCACGACGTGACCTGCCCGCGGTCGAGCTCCACGATGACGTCGACCACCTGATCCAGCAGGTAGCGGTCGTGCGAGACGATGACCACCGTGCCGGGATAGTCGCAGATGAGCTTCTCCAGCCGCTCCTTGCCCGCAAGGTCGAGGTGATTATCCGGCTCATCGAGCAGCAGCAGACCCGGCCCCCATACCAGCAGCCGGACCAGCCCCACCAGCTTCGCCTGCCCGCCGCTCAGGACATCGAGCGGCTGCTCGAACGTCTCGTCCGTCAAGCCGAGGTCGCGCAGGGTCGAGCGCACACGGTTCTCGTAGGTCAGCCCGCCGACCGCCTCGTAGCTGTGCAGCAAATGGGCGTGTTCGTCCAGCACGCGCGCGAGCCGGTTCGGCTGCTCGTACACGGCCGGGTCGCCCATCCGCGCTTCCGCGGCATCCAGCGCGCGGCGCAGCCGGGCAATCTCGGGGGAACCGGACAGCGCGGCATCGAGCACCGTACGCGGCGTGGCTGAACCATCCTGCGCATCGGCAGCAAACAACTCACCCGCATCCTGGGGCAGATACCCGGTCATCAGGTCGCGCACGCGGAAGATCGAACCGGCCTCCGGCGTCGACTGGCCGTGCAGCAGCCGCAGCAGGGTGGACTTGCCCGCGCCGTTCGGCCCGATCAGGCCGATCTTCTGCCCGGCCTGGATCTCCCAATCCAACCCGACCAGGATCGGCTTGTCGAAATAGGTGAAATGGACACCGCTCAGGTTGACCAGTACAGGAGCCATGACAATCCTCGTCAGAAAACAAAAAGGCCGCAGGCGATTGCGCCCACGGCCAAAGATTACGTAAAGCAAACGAAAAATGGGCGCGTTGAACTAGGTCAACACCGCCCACGAAGGAGTGCACAGCACAGGTAGCAGGGTCGAACCCAGGCGAATGAACAACATGGCAGGTAGTATACTCACGCGGCCACCGATGTCAAATGCGGACCGCCCCAAGCTCACAAACCCGGTTTCTGTGCAAAGCGCAGCTTCGCCGAGAAAACGGATTTGTAACGGTAGACAGTTACATCCTCCCCAAGAATGAAGGACGCCGTAACCTGCAATGTAACAAAGTTTTGCTAATATGCAGAAGCAATCGCGCAGATGATCGTCTGTGCTTTTCGCTGGGTGAACAGGTAAAAGCGAAAGGGGTTTTTACACCATGAGTTTGGATGATCTGCTTCAATCGATCCTGGGGGGCGGAAACGCAGGGCAGCGGCGCAGCACAGAGAACGCCAGCAGCGGCGATCCGATGGCGGATATGCTGGATGCCATCCTGGGTGGCGGTTCGGCCTCGCAGCAGGGCGGCGGCCTGGAAGACATCCTGGGCGGGATGCTCGGCGGCGGAGTCGCTGGCAGCGAGTCCCTGCCGCAATCGTCCGGCCAGGCCGGCGCGGGCGGACTGATGGATATCATTTCAGCCATTCTCAACGGCTCGGCGGGCGGCGCAGCCCAGGAACAGAGCACCTCTATCATCGAGGGCGTCTCCGGGAAGACGGGCCTGTCGCAGATGCTGATCCAGTTGGTCCTCTCCTTTGTGATGAGCAAGCTGCTGGGCGGCATGACAGGGGGCGGGTCTGGTATGGGCGGTCTGCTGCCCGGAATGGAAAGCGGGGCGACTTCGTCTCAGGGTCGAGTGCAGCCCTCAGGTGGCGGTCTCGACCTGGACAGCCTCCTGGAGCAGATGGGCCAGGATCCCCGCGTCGCCGATGAGTTCGCAGAGAAGGCCGGCCTCGACAGGGACACGGCCCAACAGAGCCTGCAGGAAGTCCTCGGCGCGCTCAACCAGCAGCGCCGCAGCGGGGACGCCGGTACCGGCCGGCCCAAGACGGGCGGCATGGATGACCTGTTGCTGAACCGGTAGGCTGTCAGACGAAATCGGAGGCAGCGAGGGCGATGGGATCGAGACCCATCGCCCGTTTTTATGCTTCCGGGCCAGACTGGTTGACAGCCGGACGCAAAACTCCTATACTCTCCACCGATGCTGCGTTAGCCAGACTCAGGTGCATCGCACGGAGCGTCGGCCGGACTACCACAAATGCGAACCACAAATCAAGTAAATACAAATCCAGAGCAAGAAATTGAAAGGCTGCGCAGGACTCTCTTGCGCCCACTGCCCGGTCTGCCTGTGCAGATGGGCATGTCGCCCGCGCCGCGGCCGGGTACCGAGCGGATCCTCGACCCCCACCTGAATTGCCGGCGTGCAGGCGTGCTAGTGCTGCTGTACCCAGGTGATACCGAGGCATCGCTGCACCTGGTGCTGACCCGACGCACCAATTCGGTCGAGAGCCATCGCGGGCAGATTTCATTTCCCGGCGGCAGCATGGACCCGGGCGAAGATGCAATCGCGGCGGCCCTCCGCGAAGCACAGGAGGAACTGGGCGTCGACCCTGCCAGCGTGACCGTCCTCGGCCAGCTCTCGCCGCTGTACATTCCGCCGAGCGACTTCTGCATCTACCCCGTGGTTGCATTTGCAACCGCGCGACCGGCATTTGTTCCCAGCCCGCACGAGGTGGCGGAGGTATTGGAGGTCCCGCTGGCGCACCTGCTCAACCCGGCGACGCGCTGCGAGGAGGTCTGGGATATCCGCGGTGCGCCTGTGCGCGTGCCCTATTACGCGTTCGGCGAGCACAAGGTTTGGGGCGCCACGGCTATGGTACTGTGCGAGCTGCTGGCGCTGCTGACCGGCGCGGTAGATGGACTGCCCAGCGCAGACGGCATCGCATCCGCACACGACCCGCGTCTTACGGATTAATTTTGTCACGCAAAGACGACATAAATAAAATAAGTGCTTCGCGCACTTTGCGTCTTTGCGTGAGATTGGGAGGAGATCACATGCAAGCGATTCGGATTCACGAGTATGGCGGACCGGAGGTCTTGAAACTGGAGGAGCTGCCCACGCCCGAACCCGGCCCCGGCCAGGCCCTGGTCGAGGTGGCCGCGACAGGCGTCAACTTCGTCGAAATCTACCAGCGCATGGGGTGGTACAAGCTGCCCGCGCTGCCCGCCATCATGGGCGGGGAGGGCGCGGGGACAGTGCTCAAGGTCGGGCCGGACGTCACCGCCGTCCAGCCGGGCGACCGGGTGGCCTGGCTCGGCGGCTCGACGGGGAGCTATGCCACGCACACCCTCGTGACTGCCAACCAGCTTGCACCCGTGCCGGCGGCGCTCACGCTAGAGCAGGCCGCGGCGGTCATGGTCCAGGGCCTCACTGCACATGTGCTGGCCCACCGCACGTATCCCATCCAGCCGGGCGACTGGGTGCTGATCCATGCGGCTGCGGGCGGGGTCGGGCAGTTGCTCGTGCAGATGGCGAAGATGCGCGGGGCACGTGTCATCGGGACGGTCTCCACCGAGGAAAAAGCCGCGATTGCGCGCGGACTGGGCGCCGACGCGGTGGTGCTCTACACACAGCAGGACTTCCTGGTCGAGGTCAAACGCATCACTGGCGGCCAGGGCGTCAACGTGGTCTATGACTCGGTAGGCAGGGACACCTTCGACCGGAGCCTGGACAGCCTGGCCCCGCTCGGCTACCTGGTCAGCTACGGCCAGTCCAGCGGCTTCCCGCCGCCCCTCGACATCCAGCGGCTGGCCGGCGGTCGCTCGCTGTTCGTGACACGGCCTTCGGTGTTCACTTACCTGCGCAGCCGTGACGAACTACTCCAACATGCGAACGCCGTGTTCGACTGGATTGCCGCGGGGAAGCTGCAAGTGCACATCGACCGCACGTACCCGCTGGCGGAGGCGGCGCAGGCGCAGATCGATCTCGCGGGCCGCGGGACGATGGGCAAGCTGCTGTTGGTGGGCTAGGAAGCCTGTTCCGGCGTCAGGTGCGTCACCTGCACGCCCAGGTCCGCGGCCAGGCGCGTTGCCAGCAGCCCGCGGTGGCAGGCGGTCGGCTCACGCTCGACGCACATGAGCAGCACACGATGCGCGTCGGGCCCCAGGCTGGCGGCAAACGCGGCGCTATCGAATCCGGCCAATACATCGGCCTCGTACGATGCGACAAATCCGGGGCTAAGTTTGGCACGCTGCCGGCGCGCCGTGTGTGAGTTCTCATCCGCCTGATGTTGTGCGGCGCGCGTGGCCGCGCTGGGCGCCAGGTCGGGGCGGTGCAGATAGCGGATGCCCAGCTCCGCCAGCCGCGCCTGCAGCCGCTGGCTGTTGGCGAACGCGTACTCGCGGCCGCGGACGCCCCGCCGGGCGCGGATGTCACAGAAGGTATCGATGCCCGCGGCCTGAAGCGCAGCATAGAACCGCTCCGGCTCCCAACCATAGACGCCGATGGTCAACAGGTTTAGTTTCATCGTCACACTCCACGTCGGACAGACGCTTGAGTGCAACCGACTCGATTCGTCACTGATTGTGCCCTTCGCATGGCCACAATCATCCTTCCGCGTGGTCTGCGTATTCCGTGGTCGCACTCAAAAGAGTATGTGCATCGGCGTCGTGATATCGACCGCGCTGGCGAACTCCGGCAGGCCGGTATCCGTGTCCATCCGAAATACGGCGACGTTGTGTCCGCGCTGGTTGGCGACCAGCAGCCACTCGCCCGTCGGGTCGATCGCAAAGTGGCGCGGGAACGCCGTCTCGTGTGGCCCGGCCAGCGGCACATGCGCTATCGGTGTGAGCCGTCCGCTGGCCGGGTCCACCGCAAAGACGGCCAGGCTGTCGTGCAGCCGGTTGGCGCAGTAGACGAACCGGCCCGATGGGGCGACCGCAATCTCCGAAGGGTAGTTCTCCCCAGTGAAGCCGGCGAGCAGGGTCGAGACGTGCTGCATCTCGGCCAGCGCGCCGGTGGCAGGGGTATATGCAAAGACGCTGACGGTCGAATCGAGCTCACCGCTCACATAGACGACGTCGAGCACCGGGTGAAAGGCCAGATGGCGCGGGCCCATGCCCGGCCGCGTGGCAACTTCCTGTAGCGAGGCATCGAGCCGCGCTGCCTCTGAGTTAATTGGATACACGAATAACTTGTCAACGCCCAGGTCCGCAACCAGCGCATGGCGGTTGGCGGGGTCCGGCACGATGCAGTGCGCGTGGGGCGCCTCCTGCCGGTCGGCCTGCGGGCCGGCGCCCGTGTGCTGCCAGACCCGGCTGGGCGTTCGGAGGCGGCCATCCGGCTCGACGGGCAAGCTGGCAACGCTGCCTGCGCCGTAGTTGGCAACCAGCACGATGCGGCCCGTGCGGTCCAACGCAACGTAGGCCGGGCCTGCGCCGCCGGAGGGCTGCACGTTGAGCAGGGTGAGGTCGCCCGTCGCACGATCCACGGCATAAGCCGCAACAGCCCCGCTGCTCGCGCCCCCGTAGTCGCCAATCTCGCTCACAGCATACAGCCGCGCGCCATCCGGCGTACGGGCCAGGAAGGTCGGATCGGCCAGCTCCGCGGCCAGACCGGTGATGGTCAGCGCACCGCTGGCCGTATCCAGTTCCGCCCGGTAGATGCCCCGGCTGCGCGACCGATCAGAACCTGCGTCGCCGGTCCCCGTGCCGATCAGGATCCTCAGCTTATCATCCTCGCGCGCCATGTGCTGTCTCCTCCCTGTCGTGTCATCTGTCATTGTGCGCCAGTCTACCACGGCACTCACATTCCATCAACCGCCCACTTAAGCAACGCTGACAGATAATCCTGCTACATTTATGCAACATTCGTAACATTAGACGAATACTTGACACCTGCATCATGGTCTGCTAGAATCCCGGAGTTGAATTTGTGCTATATTAATCCAGTGATTAAGTGAAATGTAGCACCAAAGTTGTCCGCCATCAGGAAGGGTAATAGGCGCAATAAACAGGCAGCGGCCAAAGACCTGGCAAGCCGGTTGAGTCAGGACGCGGGCCAGCGCCAGAGACCTTGAGCGCCCAGGGCTGGAAATGCGCTTGTCGTAGCAGTTGCTCCGGCGCATAAACAGGAACCATCTCGCTCTGTCAGGACAGAGTACGGTGGAACCTGCCATCCTTCTGGCAAAGCAAATTCTGTGTGATGTATTGCAGGTATAAAAGACAAGTGAGAGGTGAGGCGTGCTGTCAGTTATCGTGCCGGTCCACAATGGGTCTGATTATCTGGATCGTTGTCTTGAGGCTATCAGGAAATCGGAATTCGCAGGTTATGAGTGTATCGTTGTGGATGACGGCTCGACGGATGATACGCGCGCGATTGCTGAATCTTCTGGCGTAACGCTCTTATCCCTCCCTCACGGGCCTCACGGCCCGGCCTACGCCCGCAACGCAGGCGCGCAGGCCGCGACACATGAGCTCCTCTTCTTTGTCGACGCGGACGTGCTCATCCGCCCAGACACCCTCGGCCACATCGTGGACACCTTCCGGAACGAACCAGACCTCGCAGCAATCTTCGGCTCCTACGACGAAAGTCCCGCGGCACGCAACTTCGTGTCGCAATACAAGAACCTGGCCCATCACTTCGTTCACCAACGGGGACATGCCGACGCGGCTACCTTCTGGAGCGGCTGCGGCGCGATTCGCCGCGCCATCTTCAACAGGCTGGGCGGCTTCGACGCGGCACGCTATCCGCGGCCGAGCATCGAGGATATCGAGCTGGGGAGCCGGCTGAAGGCCGCAGGGTATCGCATCAAGCTGGACCGGTCGCTGCAGGTCAAGCACCTGAAGAAGTGGACGCTGGGCGGGCTGATCAAGTGCGACATCCTCTATCGCGCCGTGCCGTGGACCAAACTGATCTTCGAGCGCCGTGACATGCCGAACGACCTGAATTTGCAGCTTTCCCAGCGCATCAGCTCCCTGCTCTTGTGCGCCCTGCTGGCGCTCATCGTTGTGATGATCCCTGTCCGCCCGGTGCTGGCAGCCCTGCCGCTGCTGGCCGCGGCCTTCCTGCTGCTCGTCGGGTATGGGCATTGGTACGACGTGAGTGCCGAGCCGCGGGACCGCACGCAGGTGTACCTCACCGCGACTGTGGTCGCATTCGCAGCCGGGATGGCGTTCGTGCTCCTGCAAGCGCCTGTGTGGCTGGCCGCCGTGCTGGCCGCCGGATTGGGCACACTTGTCTTCCTCAATCGGGAGTTCTACCGGTTCTTCGCTCGTCAGCGCGGCGTGCTGTTCGCCACCGCCGTCATCCCATTCCACCTGCTCTACTATCTCTACAGCGTCGCCGGACTGGCGCTTGGCCTGCTGGCCGCCTACGCCGCCAGACGCCAACGCCGCATCGCAGAGCCCACCAGCCCGGCGATGTCCGGCTGAACCCTTGACCTGCATCAGGCATCGAGTGACCCATCTATGACTACGATCACTGTCCAAAACCCATCCGAGGTGCGGCCGCGCGCGGCCATGCGTGAGTCGTCCCGGTCGTATGCCACCGTCATCCTGCTGCTGATCCTGGTCGCCGCGAGCGCGCTGCGCTTCTATCGACTGGGCGAGGGCCTGTGGCTGGACGAAATCATCACCGATTACGAATACGTGCGCCTGCCATATCACGAGATCATCACGACGTACGACTCAGAGAACCAGCACTTCCTGTACACGCTCATAGCGCGGGCAGCCTATGACCTCTTCGGTCCCAGCCCGTGGGCGCTGCGGCTGCCCGCGGCCCTGTTCGGCATCGGGAGCCTCACGGCCCTGTATTTCCTGGCGCGACGCGTCACGAGCGTCTCGGAAGGGCTGCTGGCAACTGCGCTGCTGGCCTTCTCCTATCATCACATCTGGTTCAGCCAGAATGCACGCGGCTATTCGGGCCTGCTGTTCTGGACGCTGCTCTCCAGTTGGACGCTGTTGGCCGCGCTCCAGACGGGCCGCATCCGGTACTGGCTGGCCTTTGCGGCGGCAGGCGCGCTCGGCCTTTACACCCACATGACGATGGTCTTCGTGGTATTCGGGCAGGCCGCGGTGGCGGCGCTCTGGCTGTTCAACCAACGCGCCGAGGCCGCCGCGCTGCTTCGCGGCATGCTGCTCGGTTTCAGCGGCGCGGCCGGTCTGAGCCTGCTGCTCTATGCGCCGGTGCTGCCTCACCTGCTCCGGGGGCTGGGGCGTGAGCCGAGCGTCGTCGGGGAATGGAAGAGCCCGCTGTGGACGTTGAGCGAACTGCTGCGGGGCCTGAACATCGGGTTTGCGGGCGGCCTCGCTGCACTGGTCGCGCTCGTCGTCGTCGCGGCCGGGCTGTTAAGCTATCTCCGGCGGCAACCTGCAATCGTCGTGCTGCTCGGCGTGCCGGTGCTGGCAGGTGCGCTGGTCGTCATCGGTATGGGGCATCACCTCTGGCCGCGGTTCTTCTACTTCGCCTTCGGCTTCGGCGCCCTGGTCCTGGTGCGAGGGGCCTTCCTGACCGGCCAATGGATCACCGGCTGGCTCGCCCGGCAGCGTCCTGGTCGGCTGGCCGTTAACCCCGCCTGGGGTGGGGTTGCCGTCTGCCTGGTGTTGATCGTCGCGGCGGCCGCCTCCACACCCAAGGTTTACGGACCCAAGCAGGATTACGAAGGGGCCATGGCTTTCGTTACAGAGCAGCGCCAGCCCGGGGATGCGGTTGTGACCGCAAGCATCGCGGCGCTGCCCTACAAGAACTACTTTCACACCGATTGGCAAGTCATCGAGGACGTCGCCGTCCTGAATGCAACGCGCGACAGCGCCGCCCGCACCTGGTTTGTCTATACGTTCCCGCCCGTCCTCCAGGCCGTCCTGCCTGAGGTGATGGCCAGCCTCAATCGAGACTTTGAAGAGGTAGCCCGCTTTGAGGGCACGGTCAGCGGCGGGACGATCTACGTGCTCCGTGCGGACAAAAGTTCACTCGCATCTGCAAGTAACGCAAGGTAGTGTGAAGAAAATGAAGAGTAAAATCGAGGGCGTGACGATGATTATCCCGGCCTACAACGAGGGGCTGGGAGTCGCGGCGCAGATCGAGGCGGTGCGCACTGCGTTGCGCGGACACGGGATTCCGCACGAGATCCTGGTGGTAGACGACGCATCACAGGACAACACCTCCGATGAGGCGCTGCGGGCCAGCGCACGCGTGCTGCGGCATCTTGAGAACCGCGGCTACGGCGCCTCCATCAAGGCAGGCATCGACGCGGCGACCTACGACACCGTCGGCATCATCGACGCAGACTGCACCTACCCCGCGGACCAACTGCCGGTCATGCTGGACCTGCTCGCAGAGGCGGATATGGTCGTCGGAGCGCGCACCGGCCAGAACGTGCAGATTCCGCTCGTGCGTCGGCCCGCCAAGTGGGTGCTCACCCGCCTCGCTGCCATCATTGCCGGCCGCGCCATCCCCGACCTCAACTCCGGGCTGCGCGTCTTTCGCCGCCACACCATCCGGCAATACTTCCCGATCCTGTCCAACCGCTTCTCGTTCACCACGACGTCCACCCTCGCGCTGCTGGCCGATGAGTATCGCGTCGTCTATCACCCCATCGACTACTATGCGCGGGTCGGCCAGTCGAAGATCGTGCCGCGACACTTCATGGACTTCATCATGCTGGTGTTCCGCATGGCAATGCTCTTCCAGCCGATGAAGATCTTCGTACCGCTGGCGCTGGCCGTCGGCGGCTTCGGCATGTTCAAGGTCATCTTCGACATTCTTTCGTTCTTCCCCCGCACCGGGAAATGGGGCTGGGACATGCTGTTCCAGCCGGTCCTGTCCACCTCAGCGGTGCTCCTGCTGCTCGTCGGCCTGCAACTCCTGCTCATCGGCATGGTGGCAGACGGCGCGCTGCGGCGGATCGCGCAGCACAACGGGCCGCTGGTTCCCTCCTACGGCGCGCGCATCATGGAGCAGAGTCCACTGGCCGAACCGGCCTTGCAGGAGGAACCGGCAGCATGAAGGTAACACTCGCCCGGCCCAATGCCCTCAGGGTGGCGCTGTTCAGCGGGCTTGTTCTGCATAAAGTCGTCTGGGAGGTGCTGCGGCTGCGGGATCAGACGGCTACGGGTCCAGCCGCCCAATCCGGCACAGCACAACCGGCCATGAAGCAGATTACCAAGAAGGCGAAAGGGGCTTTCCTGCTGGGGCTACTGGGACAGACCCTCTTTATCACCGCATTTCCCATCTCGGCCCGGCCCGCCCGGATTCGGGCCGTGGGCGGGCTGCTCTTCCTGGCCGGTCTGGCAACGGCCATTGCGGGGCGAGTCGCGCTCGGCCAGAGTTGGAGCAACATCGAAGACGCC
>JAKPQT010000431.1 GCA_029555885.1 Chloroflexota bacterium
CACGCTTCGGATCGGTCGAATCAGGCTTATCGCTCATGCCGCACAATCCTGTTGTGATGTGGTTCGGAAGCCGTAGTGTTGTCCTGCATGGGCGCAGGCAGGCCCGCAGGCGGCAGCGGCGCCCGCGCCAGGTTCCAGACGAAGAAGGCTGCCCACAGGCCGCCGATGCCGATCAGCGCGGTCAGATGGGGCCAGACGGCGCCGACGCCGGCCGCGCCCAACGACGGGACGACCAACCAGAAAGTATCGAGGCCGCGCATCAGCACCAGGAAGAGGGCGATGGCTGCCAGTAGCCGGCGGTTACGCTTGACATCGCGGAAGATGAGCAGGACGAACGGCAGCGCAAAGTGCAGCACCAGGATGGCGATGGCAATGTATTTCCAGCCGCCCGCCATGCGCGCCAGATACCAGGGCACTTCTTCCGTGATGTTCGCGCTCCAGATGAGCAGGTATTGAGAGAAGGACAGATAGGCCCAGATCATGACGAAGGCCAGCATCAGGCTGCCCAGGTCGTTGAAGCGCCGGGGTGAGACCGCTGCGTCGAGCGGCGGCCAGTCCGACGCCCAGGCTGCCAGGGCCACCGCCAGCGCAAATGCGCCCAGCATCATGCCCATCGTGACCATCAGCCCGAAAATGCTGGACATCCAGTGCGGCTCCAGCGACATCACCCAGTCGAAGGCTGCGAAGGTCGCAGTGAGCGTCACGGCCAGCAGTCCGCCCGCGCCCATGCCCCGCAACGTGCCCGCGATGTTCACGTCGCCCGTCTCGTCGAGCTTGAACGAGAGGGCGCCCGTCCGATACGCGAAGAACGTCCATACCGCAAAGTAGATGACCGTCCGAACGATGAAGAAAGGCACGTTGAGATAGGGCTGCTTGTGCTCCAGGACGGGGTCACCGATGACGTGCGCCGGGTCCGCCCATGAGTACAGCGTCTTCATGCCTAAGAGGATGGGGATGAAGAGCACGAGCATCAGCGGCAGGGTGCGCGCGCCCGCCTCGACGAATCGCTGGATGGGTGCGCCCCAGCCTGCGCGGGCCAGGTGTTGCAGCAGCGCCAGCAGCAGGCTGCCGATGCCCATGCCCGTCCAGAAGACGAATGCGAAGAGGTAGGCCGGGTAGGCGCCGGGGATGCCCAGGAACGCACTTGCCAGCGTCGCGACCAGCCCCACCGCGCCGACTACGAGGGCGGCGGGCAGCAGGCGGCGGAAGATGCCTTGTGGTGTCTTCATTGGGTCGCCCCTCCGAGTTGCTGCAGGTCCTCCGCCGGCAGGGCGTCGGCAGGCGCCGCCTGGCTGAGTTGCAAGGCCCGCACGTAGGCGGCGATGGCCCAGCGGTCATCTACATCGGGGATCTGGCTGGCGTACGGCTGCATCCGACCAAAGCCGTTGGTGATGACCTGGAAGAAGTAGCCGGGCGCCGCGGTGCGCAGGCGGTCCTGATGGAAGGTCTGTGGCGCAGGGAACCCGCGCTGCACGACCATGCCGTCGCCCGCGCCGGTATAGCCGTGACACGGCGTGCAGTAGATGTCGTACTCCTGGCGGCCGCGCTCCATGATGTCGGCGGTCAGCTCGAACGGGAATTCTGCTGCCGGCGCGCCGTTGAACAGTCCCGTATCGCGGACATCGTTCGTGCGCAGTTGCCCCTGGGCGACTGACCCTTCGACCTGCGGCCGCGCCGACTGCCCGTCCGCGAAGAACGCGCTGGGCTCCAGCGGGTCATAGCGCGGCTGGTCGGCCATCGCCTGACAGCCCGTCAGCGCCACGAGCGCAACCAGGAGCAGGATTGAAGATTTCAGAAATCTGCAATCTGTCATCTGGAATCGTTTCACGGCAACACCTCGTGCACGCTGGCCGGGCCCAGGCTCTCCAGGAACCGGCGGGTCTGCGCCATGTCGAAGCGCGGGTCGGTCGCCTCGATCGCCAGGAAGAAGCGATCCTGGCTGGCGCGGGCGAACTCGGCCACGTTGAACAGCGGGTGGTAGGGCGCAGGCAGGCCGTTGAGCACGATCATCGCCAGCACGCCCGTCAACGCCGCCAGCAAGACGGTCGTCTCGAAGGTGACGGGCACCCACATGGGCACGCTGTTGAGCGGCTTGCCGCCGATGTTGATCGGGTAGTTGATGACGTGCACCCAGTATTGGAGCGCGAAACCGCCGACCAGTCCCGCGATGCCGCCCAACAGCATGAGCAGCGGGATGCGGCTCTTGCGGAAGCCAACCAGGTCAGACAGCCCCTCCACCGGAATGGGGGTGTAGGCGTCCAATCGGCGGTACCCTTCGGCGTAGGCGCGGCGCGCGGCCTCCAGAATCGCGTGTTCGTCCACGAACTCGGCCACGAGGCCGTAGGGCCGGACTGCGGCCTCGGCAGCCTCATGCGCCAGGTCATGGGCTACATGCTCCGTCATTCGACCTTCCCTCCTGTCTGATGCACCAGCTCGCGCGTCTCAGCCATCGAGATGAACGGCAGGAAGCGGATGAACAGGAATATCAGCGTGCCAAACAGCCCCAGCGTACCGATGAACGTGGCGTAGTCCCAGATGGTCGGCGTGTACATCGCCCAGGAAGACGGCAGGAAGTCGCGGTGCAGGCTGGTGACGACGATGACGAAACGCTCGAACCACATGCCGAAGCTGATGACGAGCGAAATGCCCCACAGCCAGAGCGGATTTGTGCGGAACCGCTTGAACCAGAGAAGCTGCGGAATGATGACATTGCAGGTGATCATCAGGGCGAATATCCAGCCGTAAGGCCCGGTGATCCGGTTGAGCATCATGAAGCCTTCGTACTCGTTGCCGCTGTACCAGGCGGTGAACAGCTCCATCGCGTAGCCGTAGGCCACGACCAGCCCGGAGGTCAACATCACGATCGCCATATTGCGCAGGTGACGGTCGGTGATGAAGTTCTCCATGTGATAGTACTTGCGCAGCGGGATGGCGATGAGCAGCACCATCGCAAACCCCGCGTAAATTGCGCCCGCCACGAAGTAGGGCGGGAAGACGGTCGCGTGCCACCCGGGAATCACGCTCACGGCGAAGTCGAAGCTCACGATGCTGTGGACGGACACGACGAGCGGCGTCGCCAGCGCGGCCAGGAGGTAGTACAGGTCCTGATAGCGCTTCCAGTGGACCGCGGAGCCGCGCCAGCCCATCGACAGGATGCCGAAGGTCACGCGGGTGAAGGTGCTCTTGGCGCGGTCGCGCAGCGTCGCCATGTCGGGGATGAGGCCGACAAACCAGAACAGGAGCGAGACCAGGCCGTAGGTGGCGATGGCGAAGAAGTCCCACATCAGCGGGCTGCGGAACTGCGGCCAGTAATCCAGCGTGTTCGGGTAGGGCACCAGCCAGTAGAAGTACTGGGGTCGGCCCAGGTGCAGGATGGGGAACAGCGCCGCGCAGGCGACCGCGAACAGCGTCATGGCCTCGGCAAAGCGGTTGATGGACGTGCGCCACTGCTGGCGCAGCAGGAGCAGGATGGCCGAGATGAGCGTGCCCGCGTGGCCGATACCGATCCACCACACCAGGTTGATGATGGCGAAGCCCCAGCCCACCGGGATGTTGATGCCCCAGATGCCGACGCCGCGAATGAAGAGCCAGGTGACCGCGCCGAGGAACACCATCAACAACAGGAAGGCGATGGCAAGTCCGACCAGCCAGCCGCGCTGGAAGCCGCGACGCAGGACGACGGAGCCGATCTGCTCGTTGACCGACTCGAAGGTTTGGCCGGGCTCGATGACCGGCACGAGGTCCGCCCGATCCATCGGCGGCCTGATCAGTTCCTTGCGGATAGGCTGCTCATGTATCATGCGCTGCTCGCTTGAATCTCAGGATTCGGGTTGTTGAAGCGGGCCATATAGGTCGTGCGCGGCTTGGTGTTCAGGAAGGCCAGCACGCCGTAGTCCTGGGGTTGGCCCTTGCGCTGCGTGACGGCCGCGTTCGGGTCGTTGATGTCACCGAAGGTGATGGCGCGCGTCGGGCAGGCCTGCTGGCACGCGGTCGTCACGTCGCCATCGCGAATCTCGCGGCCCTCGCGGATGGCGGCGCTGCGCGCCTCCTCGATGCGCTGGACGCAGAAGGTGCACTTCTCCATGACCCCGCGTTGGCGCACGGTCACATCCGGGTTGCGCATGGGCTTCAGGCTTTCGGTGTCCCAATCGGCAAACTGGAGGAAGTTGAACCGACGCACCTTGTATGGGCAGTTGTTGGCGCAGTAGCGCGTGCCCACACAGCGGTTGTACACCATGTCGTTCAGCCCTTCGCTGCTGTGGACGGTTGCGCCGACCGGGCAAACCGGCTCGCAGGGCGCATTTTCGCACTGCTGGCACATCATCGGCTGGAACACCGGATTGAGCTCGGCCGGGTCGCCCTCGAAGTAGGTGTCGATCCGCAGCCAGTGCATCTCGCGCTGCACGAGGACCTGCTCCTTGCCGACGACCGGGATGTTGTTCTCCGCGACGCAGGCGACGACGCAGGCGTTGCAGCCCACGCACGCGTTCAGGTCGATGGACATGCCCCAGGCATGGCCCTCATACTTCCACTCCGGGTAGATGGAGGCTTCGGGGTGGTGGATGCGCT
>JAKPQT010000455.1 GCA_029555885.1 Chloroflexota bacterium
CGCTGTCCGGGGGCGAGGCGCAGCGCGTGGCGCTGGCCCGCGCGATGGTCATCGAGCCGGACGTGCTGCTGCTCGACGAGCCGACCGCCAATCTCGACCCTTACAACGTCGGCGTCATCGAGGAAACCGTCCGGCGGCTCAACCATGAGCGGCAGGTCACGGTTATGCTGGTAACGCACAACGTATTCCAGGCGCGGCGCCTCGCACACCGCGTCGGCCTGATGCTCGACGGCCGGCTGGTCGAGATTGCTCCCACCGAGAGCTTCTTCGCGAATCCACAGGACCCCCGCACGGGCGCGTTCGTGCGCGGAGAAATGGTATATTGATTTCTTCATCACAGGAGGAGAAGATGTCCAAGCGCAACGCAACTTTCTTGATTCTGCTGGTACTGGTCAGCCTGCTGGCGGCCTGCGTGCCGCCGACAACACCGCCTGCACAGAGCGAAACCGCTGCGCCGACGGCAACCGCCGAGCAGCCGCCCGCGGTGCCGCCGACGGCAGAGCCCGCTTCCACAGCCGAACGGCTCATCCTGGCGACCACGACCAGCACCGCGGATTCCGGCCTGCTCGATTTCATCCTGCCTGATTTCGAGGCCAAATACAATGCTGACGTGGATGTCATCGCAGTCGGCACGGGCCAGGCGCTGGAAATCGGCACGAAGGGGGATGCCGATGTGCTGCTCGTCCACAGCCGCAAGGGCGAAGATCAATTCGTTGCAGACGGCCACGCCAAAGAACGCTTCGACGTAATGTACAATGACTACATCATCGTCGGCCCGGCGGCGGATCCGGCCGGCATCAAGGGCATGGAAACAGGTAAGGAGGCGTTCTCCGCCATCGCGGGGAGCGAGAGCCTGTTCGTCAGCCGCGGCGACAACTCCGGCACGAACACGAAGGAACTCAGCATCTGGGCGAGCGCAGGCATCACGCCGACCGCTGAGATGAAGTGGTACAACAGCATCGGCCAGGGCATGGGCGACACGCTGCTGTTTGCGCTGGAACAGCAGGGCTACACGCTGACCGACCGCGGCACCTACCTGTCGATGGTCGATAAGCTGGCGGGGCTGGAGGTCATGGTCGGCGGGGGCAACGTGGCGGAGAACAAGGACAAGACCCTGCTGAATCCGTACGGCGTGCTGGCCGTCAATCCGGAGAAACACCCGAACGTCAAGGCTGATCTGGCAAACAAGTTCGTGGAATGGCTGCTTTCGCCGGACACGCAGGCGATGATCGGCGGCTACGGCGTGGATAAGTTCGGCCAGCCGCTCTTCTATCCCAACGCGCAGAAGTAGAACGATTCCTATGTAGGGATCACATCTGAAATCTATGTATTTGGGGACAACCAAAGGTTGTCCCCAAATACATTAGTACGCCTTGCTACCTGCGCTTGGGCTTCTCCGGCGCACGCCCCAGCCGGCCAAACATCATCTCGCGCATGGAGCTGCCGGCGGTCGGCATGTCGACGGCCGGCGCCTGGTCATCCCAGTTGCCGCGCGCCTGCGCGGCCAGCCAATGCCGGCCTGCAGCCAGTCCACGATCCACCTGCGCAACGACATCCGCTTCCTCTCCGTTGAGCAGTTGCTCGCGCCACGTGCTCAGCTCCCCAATCAGGCGATCCAACCACAGCGCGACCAGCTCACGATTGGCGAAGGGCCCGTCCATCGCGGCCTGCCCATCCGCCGCAGAGAGCAGCGTGCTCACAAAGAACTGCCCCCCGGCCACCTTGCGCAGGTCATCCCAACCGCTGCTCGTGGTCAGCAAGGATGCCAGCGCGGCCGCGGTCACCGCAGGCAGATGCTCCACCGCGGCAACCAGACCATCATGTTCCTCAGCG
>JAKPQT010000459.1 GCA_029555885.1 Chloroflexota bacterium
CGCTCAGGAGCATGCTGGCGATCATGACGATGCTCAGCAATACCGACAGCTTCTTGAGAGACATGTTTCTCCTCCATCTGAACGGATAACCAGGAAACCGGAACACGCTATTGGGCCTGCACGCTCGCCGCGGCCAGGGGCGTCGCAACGAACATGCGCTTGTCAGCCAGCTTACGACGCTACAGGCGACGTGAGATCACCCCCCTTCACAATGCCGGAGAAGAGGCTGGGAACGGTCAGCGTGCAGTTGTCCGCGGACAACAGTTTGGCACACGCCGGCCACTCTCCAGGCCGTAGAAGCAGCGACTTCTGTTCTTAAAATACTACAAAGTTGACTTAGACAAGATGATTTAGGATAACATGGGGTAATGGAGATGTCAAATCAATATCGTTTTCGCTGATGTTTTACGGCATTTGTATCGTCGGAGATTTATTGTGTAGTTGGAGGAAAAACCGGGGGTCTCACGCAAAGACGCAAAGACCGCCAAGCTGAGAGGCTGTTTGAAAAGCGCGTTTCGGGCGGTTGAAACCGCTGCCACCGTGTTGCTGCGCAACCCGACCAAGTCTGCGCAGGCAGACTTTGCAATGGTAGCCGTGACTTTAGTCGCCAGGCACCTTTTCAAACAGTCTCTGAGACTTGTGCTTTGGAACAGTTGCGGAGTGGAGCGTCCTCAGACGCGGAACGGCCCCAGCCGCGGGCGGAGTCCGCATTTGAGAATGCGAACTCCGCTTCTCAGCAGCGGCTCAGAGATCTTCTTCAGCCTCGACGCCGTTGCCCCGTGCAGGGCTAGGCCGGCCGGCAGCAACGAAGCTGAGTTCGCTGCCAAGGTAGATTTCCATGAAGCCGCCCTTCGTCATGGCGGTCTGGTCGTGGCGGGTCACATGCACTTCAACATGCTCCGCGCCGGCCTGCCGCGCGAGCGTCGCCACATGGTCGAGCATGATGTCCTGCGCATACGCCACCGCAGCCTCGACGCCCGTGAAGTCGTGTACGCCGTCGGGCAGGTGCAGCCGCACCGTGCCATCCTCATCCAACGGATTGATGATGACCTGGCGGCGCTGGATGATGCTGCCCGACACCGCGCCGACCGCATTCGCCACCCCGGCGTGCGGGGGGATGACCAGCTCGGTGTGCAGCGCCGCGGCAACCTGAGGCAAATAGGCCGCGACCGGCGCGCCGATGGCAACCAGCGGCCGCCGCAGCGTCAATGCGCAGCCGAGGTCCGGCCCGTGCCCGTTGAGCGCGTGCCCATTCAGGGCATAGCGCAGCAGCGCCGCGCCGGCAGCATCGCGCGCCCACTCGACCTCGCCGATCTCATCTTCGAGAATCTTCGTGACCAGCTCGGTGGCCGCGCGCTGTGCGAAGCGTTCGACAATCAACTCGCACAACGCCTCGACGGTCATACCGGCGCGCTGTGCCAGCAGCGTTGCGCCGAGCCGGGCAGCCTCAGCATTCCACTCGCTAAACCGGCCCAACACATGCAGCGCATCCGTGGGCGTGAAGCCCGCGCGGCGCAGCAGGCCGCGGTGCTCCAGGTCTTCCACCCGCCGGCGCAGCAGTGAACCGGCACGCGACCGGCTGACAAGCTGGGCCAGCGCCTGTGGGCCGGCGGCCAGGCGATCCAACACTTCCTGATCCTGCGGGTCAAGGCGGCGCCGCGACGGACGGCCCAACACCACGAACTCGCCCAGGCTATCATCCTGGCGTCCGCGCTGAAGCTCGACCTGCCGCGCCAGCTCCGTCACAACCGCCGGCGCTTCCGCAGCCAGCAGAGAGAGCGGAACTGCGCGCCGCGGCCCGATGTGCAGGCCGTCTAGCTTGTCGAAGCGCACGTGGCTGTCGCCGCCGAGCCCAGTGGTGTGGACATCCACCGCCTCGACCATCGTCCGCCAGCCGCCGACGCTGGCCCCGCGCCGGTTGAGGATCGGCCAGCCGTCACGCAGCGCGGCGATATCGGTCGTCGTGCCGCCCACATCTATCGTCCAGACATCCTGCCGGCCCGCCAGATGCCAGGCCCCGACCACGCTTGCTGCAGGACCCGACAGAATCGTCTCGATGGGCCGCCGCATGGCCCACTCCGCGGCCACCAGGGAGCCATCCCCCTTGACCACCATCAGCGGGGCCGCAATGTGAAAGCGCGTGAGCGTTTCCTGCACCGATGTCATGAGCTCGCGCAGCGGCATAATCAGATGGGCATTGAGGGCGACGGTGGTCGCGCGGCGGACTGCGTTGAGCTGGCTGGTCAGTTCATGGCCGCAGGTGACGGGCAGCCCGGTCAGTTCCTCGACCAACGCCTGCACGCGCAGCTCGTGGGTCGGGTTGCGCACGGCGAAGTACCCGGAGACTGCGAACGCCTCCACCTGGTCACGCCGGGCCAGGATGGCTGCGCGCACGGCCGCCTCATCGAGCGGCGCCAGCTCGTTGCCCAGCCCATCATGGCCCCCGGCCAGATAGACCACATCCCCCGCGGCCAGCTCACGCTCGAAATCATACTGGCGCATCAGCGCAGGGTCGTAACCAACCAGCAAGAGACACACCGACCCGCGCTGCCCTTCCGCGAGGGTGTTCGTCGCCAACGTGGTCGAGAGCGCGACCAGCGTCACGTCGACCGGCCTCACCGGCGCGCCCTCCTGCTTCGCCGCCTCGAAGACGGCCTCGATCGCCCCTGAGATACCAACGGCCAGGTCATGCCGCGTGGTCAGCGCCTTGGCGCCGGCCAGCACCCGGCCCGTTTCATGCTCCACCAGCACAGCATCGGTGTAGGTGCCGCCGGTGTCGATGCCTAATGCAATGCCCATGCGTTTCCTTCCCTCAAAACGATTTACGCCGCCGAGTATTTTACGCCCGAATGCCCTGACGGCATAATGATGTAGCTCAGTTATCTGGCCTGTGAACCTAATCACAGCTTGACCATCTTGTATATCTGTAGTATTGTGTAAACGCGTAACTGTAGTATAATCTACAATTGCCCGGACGCCGAGATGTGTCCCCATCTCTGGCATCTCCACGGGCAACCGCCCGCCGCATCCAGCGGCCGAACTGGCCGGCTCAACCTCATGCCCGGCACAGTGCGCGAAGCGGAACGGCGAGCCGGCCAGCGTCCATTCGCTTGAATAAAGGAGGTGCGCAGCGTCTATCAAACCACACACAGTCCAGACCGTTAAGCTGTCCCATCTAGATAAAACTTCGATGAGGAGGAACTATGAAACTTTGGCCCAAACTGGCCGCCATGGTAGGTGTGCTGTTCCTGTTGCTGGGGTTGTTCGCCGTTGCATATGCGGCGCCCACAGCCCAGGACGCCGCACCAGCCGTAGACACCACGGCGCCCATCATCCCCGGCCTCACGGAATGGCAGAACTCACCCCACGCCGATTTCGAATCGGAGTCGTTCCGCCATTGGGATGAGACCGATCCACAGGAAGTTCCTGCGAGCTGCGCCAAGTGCCACAGCTCTGTCGGCTACCAGGATTTCCTGGGCGTTGACGGCAGCGAGGCCGGCAAGGTGGACGCGGCCGCGCCCGTGACCACCGTGGTGGACTGCGTGGCCTGCCACAACAGCGCCACCATCAACAAGACGAGCGTCGTCTTCCCGTCCGGCCTGGAAATCACGAACCTGGGCGACGAATCCCGCTGTATGGAATGCCACCAGGGTCGCGAGTCCAAGATCAGTGTCGACCGCCAGATCACCGACACCTTCAAGCTCGATCCGGTGGAAGATCTCGATACGGTCGTCGCACCGATGGTGGATACGGCCAAGAACGTGACCACCACCTTCGGCTTCCGCAACGTCCACTACTATGCCGCCGCAGCTACCCAGTACGGCACGCTCGTCAAGGGCGGGTATGAGTACGACGGCATGAGCTACGATGGCAAGTTCCAGCATCCTGCGCCTTTCAACACCTGCACCGGCTGCCATAACCCGCACTCGCTCGAGATGGACCTCGAAGCGTGCGCGACCTGCCACGCAGGTGTCGAGACCGCCGAGGACCTGGCCGGCATCCGTATGGCCGGTTCCCTGATGGACTATGACGGCGACGGCGATGCGGAAGAAGGCATCGGCGATGAATACGCCGGCCTGCAGGAGAAGCTAGGCGAGGCCATTACGGCCTATGCCAAGGAAGTGGCCGAAGCCGACATCGTCTATGATGCGAGCGCGTATCCTTACTGGTTCGGGGATGCCAACGCCAACGGCACAAAGGACGATGACGAAAAGGGCTACGCCAGCTGGACCCCGCGCCTGCTCAAGGCCGCCTACAACTACCAGGTGGCGGGCAAGGATCCGGGTGCGTTCGCACATAACGCCAAGTACGTCATCCAGTTGATGCACGACTCGATCGCCGACCTCAATACCGCGCTGGCCGAACCGGTCGACATCGAAGCTGCGGCCCGGAACGATGTGGGCCACTTCGATGGCACCTCCGAAGCATTCCGCCACTGGGATGCCGAAGGCGATGTGCCGGCTGACTGCGCCAAGTGCCACTCCGCCGACGGCCTGCCCCAGTTCCTCGAGAACAACGGAACTGTTGCGGTGGCCGGCAGCTCCGTGCGCACCACCGGCGTGGTTGCAGCCGAGCCGTCCAACGGCCTCGCGTGCATGACCTGCCATGCCGACATGACCGAGTTCACCCTGCACCCGGTCACCGGCGTCCCATTCCCGAGCGGCAAGACCGTCTCCTTCAGCAAGAAGGATGACAAGGGCGCGTACACCGAGCCAGTCGCGGCCAACCTGTGCCTCGAATGCCACCAGGGACGCGCGTCCACCGCTACGATGAACGCCGCGATCGGCAACAAGGAACTGGACGAAGTGCCTGAACCGGCGCTGCGCTTCCAGAACGTCCACTACTTCGCGGCGGGCGCTTCGCTGTTCGGCAACGACGCCCAGGGCGCGTACCAGTATGCGGACAAGGAATACGTCGGCCAGTTCAAGCACGTGCCGGGCTTCGACACCTGCACGGGCTGCCATAACCCGCACGCGCTCGAGCTCGAGCTGGAGAAGTGCACGACCTGCCATGCCGGCATCGAGGGACCGGGCGACATCCGCATCACACCGACCGACCTGGACGGCGATGCGGACGCGAAAGAGCCCATCAAGGCTGAGATCGAGGGCCTGACCGAGAAGCTGTACGCGGCCATGCAGACGTACGCGACGGAAGTTGCTGAAGCACCCATCGTCTACGACGCGCACGCGTACCCGTACTACTTCAATGATGCCAACGGCAACGGCGAAGTGGACGAGGGCGAAGGCTCCTATACAGCCTGGACCCCGCGCCTGCTGAAGGCCGCCTACAACTACCAGTATGTCCAGAAGGATCCGGGCATGTACGCGCACAACGCGAAGTACGCCGGCCAGATCCTGTATGACACCCTGGAAGACCTGGCGGCCGGCGGCATCGAAGTGGACATGGAAGGGCTCGTGCGTCCAGAAGTCAAGTAACTGACCTGTAGGGATGGCCCCCATCCCTACCCACCGCAGCCCGGGTTTCAATCGAAATCCGGGCTGTTTTTTGCGACGATACAGGGGCTAATTCGCTCTTTTTCTCCCATCCATGCTACAATGCCTCATTGTTCGCAGCAGATGAGCCCGGGCAGGAGCATCTGCCGCCTTCACTCTCTACAGAAACCATCCGATTCTTTCCTTTGAACTTCAGGAGGTAATACGCATGTCAACCATGATTGCTGATGTCGTGGGTCGCGAAATTCTGGATTCGCGCGGCAACCCCACAGTCGAAGTCGAAGTCTGGCTCGAAAACGACGTGATGGGCCGCGCGGCGGTGCCCTCCGGCGCCTCCACCGGCATACACGAAGCGCTGGAATTGCGCGACGGCGACAAGGGTCGCTTCGGCGGCAAGGGCGTCCTGCAAGCAGTCGAGCACGTCAACAATGAGATTGCCGAAGCCCTGCTGGGCATGGACGCGCTGGACCAGGTGGGCGTCGACCAGGTCATGCTGGAAGTGGACGGCACGAAGAACAAGAGCAAGCTCGGCGCAAACGCCATCCTCGGCGCGAGCATGGCCGTGGCCCGCGCGGCTGCGGAGGCCAGCGGGCTGCCGCTCTACCGCTACCTGGGCGGCGTCGGCGCGACATTGCTGCCCGTCCCCATGATGAACATCATGAACGGCGGCGCGCACGCTAACTTCGAGAGCACCGACTTCCAGGAATTCATGATCGCGCCCATCGGCGCGCCGACCTTCCGCGAGGCCGTGCGCTGGGGCTCTGAGACCTACCAGGCACTCAAATCTGTCCTCAAGAGCAAGGGCTTCAGCACCGGCGTCGGCGATGAGGGCGGCTTTGCACCCAAGCTGGGCGCCAACTCCGAGGCCATCGAGCTGATCCTGACCGCCATCGAGAAGGCGGGCTACAAGCCGGGCGAGGACATCGCCATTGTGATTGACCCCGCAGTCAGCGAAATCTACGAAGATGACGGCACCTACCTGCTGCGCCGTGAGGGCGGGAAGAAGCTGACCTCCGCAGAGCTGGTGGATGTGTGGGCCAAGTGGGTCGAGCAGTATCCCATCATCTCCATCGAAGACGGCCTCGCCCAGGACGACTGGGAAGGCTGGAAACTCATCACCGAGCGGCTGGGCCACAAGATCCAGCTCGTCGGCGACGACCTGTTCGTCACGAACGTCGAGCGCCTGGCGCGCGGCATCAAGGACAACGCGGCCAATTCCGTGCTCATCAAGCTCAACCAGATCGGCACGCTGACCGAGACGATTGCCGCCATCACGATGGCCCGCCGCGTAGGCTGGACCGCGATGGTCTCACATCGCTCCGGCGAGACCGGCGACACCTTCATCGCCGACCTTACCGTCGCGATGGGCACCGGCCAGTTGAAGACCGGCGCGCCCGCGCGCAGCGAACGCGTGGAGAAGTACAACCAGCTCATGCGCATCGAGGATGAGCTGGGCTCGGCCGCCCAATATGCCGGCCGCAGCGCGTTCCGACACCTCTAGGAATAAGTAATGAGTAACGAGTAACGAGTAAGCAGTAAATCACTTCTTACTCGTTACTCGTTACTCGTTTCTGCTTGACACCGCTCTCCCCTCCCCGTTACAATCCACCCCATGGCCGATAAAGATGTCCTATATCACGAAGTGCTGGAAGCCTTCCAGGCGGGCGGCTGCGCCCTCTGCCGGCTGGCGTACCGGGCCAGCGACAGTTACCTGAACGCGCTGCTGCACGAAGGCGTCACGGATGTGAAGCTGCGCGAGGAACTGCGCGCCGCGCGCGGCGTCTGCCATCGCCATGCTGCACGGCTGACAGGCAAGCGCGGCTCGGTCCTGGGCACGGCCATCGTCTACCGCGATGTCATCAACACGCTGACCAAAGCCCTGGAAGGCGAACCGACGCCCCCATCCGGGCTGTTCGGCGTCCCGTGGGGCCGCCGCGAGTCGGCCCTGGGCCGCAATCTTGCAGCCACCGGCGAGTGTCCGGCCTGCCTGTTGGAGCGTGATTCAGAACAGCGCACCGCGAAGATCCTCCTCCGTCATATCAACGACTCCGCCATCAGCGCCGCCTATGTCGCGGCGGGCGGCCTGTGTCTGCCCCATTTCCAGATTGTCCTCGATCATGCCGGGCAGGGTGCCGCCCGACTCCTGGCTGGCTGGCAAGCAACGGCCTGGCGCAAGCTGCGCGACGAGCTGGACGAACTGATTCGCAAGCACGATCATCGCTTCCGGACCGAGCGCATCACCAACGAAGAGTCGGATTCGTGGCTGCGTGCGGTCGCCGCGGTCGTCGGTCGCGCCGATCCGCCCACCACCTGATATGGGGGCGCGGCCTTCGCGAATAAGCGAATCAGCCCGCGAATAAACGAATCGGGCCGCCGCGGCGCGCACCATTCGGTTATTCGTGGCGCGCCGTAGGCGCATTCGCGTATTCGCGATGGCCGCGTGCTCCCTAGCAGGAGCTCCTGCCCTCTCCCGCCTCCCGCCCTCCCGCCAAGCCATGTTGACACTCGCACCATACAATACTATACTGCGGGTGCATTTGCGTCCCACATCACCACCTGGGCTCCCAACGCGTTCGACTCTATCGAGTTTATATCGCCAGGAGAAGGACCATGACCCACCCCAACCCGCCTGAGCCCGCTGCCGGGGCACGTCCCAGCCCCGCTGACAGACCTCAGGCTGTCCCACCTGCGCCTGCGCGCCCGCGCCGCCGACGCTGGCCGCTGATCATCTTGGGCACGCTTGCGGCCCTCGTGTTCTTGTTGGTCTTCTTTGTCGCCTCTACCGAACTGCTGCACTACACCGAATCTACCGCGTTCTGCTCGCTGTGCCATGTGATGAAGCCGGAATACACAGCTTATCACAACTCACCGCACGCGCGGGCCGAGTGCGGCACGTGCCACATCGGGCCGGGCGCCATCCCCGCGATCCAGGCGAAGCTGGCGAACGTGCGCTACGTCTGGGTCTATCCGACCAACACCTACGAACGGCCCATTCCATCACCGATTCACAGCCTACGGCCGGTCGAGGTAGTCTGCGAGCAGTGCCACTGGCCGCAGAAGTTCTACGGCGAACGGCTGGTGACGCTCAACCAGTATGCCCAGGATGAGGAAAACACACTCACGCAGACCGTGATGGCGATACGCACGGGCGGGGGGCCGGCCGCCGAGGGCCAGGGCCGCGGCATCCACTGGCACATTGCTAACCCTGTGTACTATGTCGCCACCGACGAAAAGCGCCAGAACATTCCCTGGGTGCAGGCGGAGTTCAACGGCGTCGTCACGGAGTACCTGTCCACCGACAGCGACCTGACGCCGGAGGCGCTCAGCCAGCTGGAAAAGCGGCAGATGGACTGCGTGGATTGCCACAACCGCGCCTCACACGACTTCCGCCGGCCCACGGAGATGGTGGATGAGGCGCTGGCCTCCGGCCTCCTGCCCGCAGACCTGCCCAACCTCAAGGCGCAGGCGGTTGCCGTGCTGGAGAAGCAGTATGCCACGGAAGACGAGGCCGCGCAGGCGATTGCTGCAGTCGAGGACTATTACGCGAACAACTACGCCAATGTCTATGCCGCCCGGCAACAGGAGATCAGCGATGTAGTTGCGACCCTGCAGAACATCTTCGACCGCACGCAGTTCCCGTTCATGAACGTCACGTGGCAGTCACACCCGAACAATATCGGCCACAAGGACTTCCCCGGCTGCTTCCGCTGCCACGACGGCAAGCATCTCAGCAGCGACAACCAGGCCATCCGGCTCGAATGCAACATCTGTCACAGCATCCCGCAGGTGGCCGGGCCGGGCCAGCCCGCGCCGGTCGTGGGGCCCAAGCCCCTCAATGAGCCCGCTTCGCACATGAGCACGACCTGGCTGGCCGAGCACCGCTTCCAGTTCGATGACTCCTGCGCGGCCTGCCACACCGTCACGAATCCGGGCGGCAGCGACAATTCGAGCTTCTGCTCGAACAGCGCGTGTCATGCGACCGAATGGCAGTTCGCGGATTTGAACGCACCGGAGATTCGTGCCCTGTCGGAGCCGCCACGCGTCCCGTCAAGCGGCGAGGCCGAGCCGGTGCCGCATCCCATCGGCGCGCAGACGGACTGCGCGCTATGCCACGCAGCCGGCAAGGTCCACCCGTGGCCCGACAATCACGCGTCATTTACGATGACGATGTGCACGCAATGTCACACGGCTGAGGTGCAGGAGGGCGAGCAGCCGCCGCCCGGCGCGCCGCGCATCCCGCACCAGCTCGAGGGAATGGGCGAATGCACGCTGTGTCACAGCGAAAATCCACCGCCTGGTTTCACAGCGATGCCGCCGAGCCACGCGACATTCTCAGTGGACATCTGCCAGAGCTGCCATCAACCGGAGGAGGCCGAGGTTGAAGGCGAGGAGGCCGCAGAGCCGACGCCGGAGCCCGCCGCACCCGCCGAGGGCGAGGCTGCCGCACCGCCCGCCATCCCGCACGAGTTGGAAGGCCGCGAGAACTGCCTGATGTGCCACGATCCCGAAGGTCAGGTCAAGCCGGCCCCTGCGGACCATGTAGGCCGGGCCGTCGAGACCTGCCAGATGTGCCACAAGCCGGAGGGGTAAGGGGACAGAAACCTCGAGTGTTGCGCCCTAGCGCAGATTGGAGTGGAGGCTTCAGCCGGTTAGGCCGTTTGTGTGCAAACACGACTAATCCGGCTGAAGCCTCCACTCCGGCTACAGATGCTCCACCGTGATGACCTTGCCATGCTGGCGGAGCTTCTCGACCAATTCCTCAAGGTAAATCTGGCGCATCGGGACCCCGCGCACGACATCCGCCAGTTGCTGCGGGTTGATAGCGTCCCCGACGATAAAGTGAATCTGGTCCGCGTGCAGCAGGGCGCGGGCCAGTTTTATCCCCGCGTCCTGGTCCGGCGGCAGGTCGGCCACAGTCTGGATGGCGCGCAGCCGGTCCACCGCGGCGCTCAGCGTCAGGATGCCCTCGGTGACGGGATCCACGCCCTCCAGCAGTCCCGG
>JAKPQT010000460.1 GCA_029555885.1 Chloroflexota bacterium
CGGCCCAGCGCCTCGCCATAGCCCAGCCCATCGGCCACGCCTGCGGCCACAATGTCGTTGATGTGTCCCGTCTCCTGCCAGAGGCCGAATTGCCCCTCGCTGATGTAGCGCGCGACGCTCTCGGTGGACCCGCCGGCCAGCGCCAACTCGTAGTCGTGGATCGGCCCTGCGCCGTTCATGCCGACGTGCGTGATGAGCCCGCGCGCCATCAGGTCAATGACGAAGCGCGAGAGCCCCGCCTTGATGACATGCGCGCCCATCAGCACGATGACCGGTTTGCCCTGGGCCCGCGCGCGTATGATGCGCTCGGCCACCTGAGCCAGGTCGGGGCTGTCATACGGCTCGCCCGGATGGTCGAGCGGCAGCACGTCCGCCAGCGTCATATCGTGGACCCGCTCGGCCAGTGGCCGGATGTGCAGGCGGGCACGGTCGAACATCGGGTAAGACATGGCTCACTCCTTGAACAGGTAGGCCACCAGCGCGGCGGACTCGCGGAAGTCCGGCACGATGAGGTCCGCACCGGCCTCGATCAGGCGGGTGCGCTTCCACGCGTCGATGCCGGTCCGGTGGACCTCGTCCGACGCGACGCCCACGGCGATGCCGCCGACGCGCTTGGTGTCCTCGATTTCCACGAAGCCATCGCCGAACGCGACGAACTCCGGCCCGTGCAGTTCGTGTTCGCGGATGATGCGTTCGATGAGCAGCTTCTTCGAGAAGCGGAGATAGTCGTCCTGTGCGCCGTAAATGCGGCTGCTACCGCTGTCGTCTGCAAAGTAGTCCGTCAGGCCGAGCGCGGCGGCCTCGTCGAGGACATATGCCTCGTCCGTGCCGGAGGCCAGGTAGCAGGCCACCCCGCGTGCCTTCAGCGCGTCCAGCATGGCGCGGCCGCCGGGCACCATCAACTCGTCGGGGTCGAGCTGCCCGGCCTTGAGGCCCGCGACGCGGTGCGCGATGCGGTCCCACAGCCGGTCGAGGTACTGCCGTTTGTAGGTGAGGGGATCCTCGGCCGTGCCCCCGCGCCGGGTGATCTCGTCTGCGAGTTGCATCATCTGGTAGATGGTCTGTTTGCCCGTCAGCCGCGTCACAAAGTCGGTGACGACGGCGGTCAGCGCCGCATCGCTCTCGTCGGTCGGCGTCTGCCGGAGCAGCTCGACCATCATGGGGATCATGACGTCCTGCCAGCCTTCACGGATGAGCGACAGCGTGCCGTCGAAGTCGAACAGCGCGTGGCGGATGCGCCCGCGCTCGATGTGAGGATTGATAATTTCGAGCATATCTCTCTCAGATAGTTATCTCCGTCGTGCCAGCCGAAGGTTGGCACGACCCAGTAAAAATGTCTACCGATTCAGAAGTTTTTCTGCCAGGGCGGCCGCGCCCCAGAGCGGCGCATCGTCGCTCATGGCCGCGGGTATGATTTCGACGCGCGTCTGAGGCAGGACGTGATGGCGGGCCGTCTCGCGCACGATGCGCCACCAGCGGTCGCCCGACTTGGTGACGCCGCCGCCCAGCACGACGCGCTGCGGGTTGACGAGGTTGATCGCGCCGCCCAGCCCCGCGCCGAGCATGGCCGCGCCCTCATCCAGGACGGCCAGCGCCAGCGGGTCGCCTGCGGCAGCCGCCCGCGCCAGCATCTCACCGGTCACCGCGTCGGGATTGCCGCTGGCCAGCCCGGCCAGGACCGGGCCTGTCGCGGGGTCGGCGGCCAGCCGGTCGCGCGCCTTTGCAGCCAGCGCAGGCCCGCACGCTTCGGCCTCGAGGCAGCCCTGCTGGCCGCAGACGCAGGGCATCCCGCCGGGGTTGACCACGACGTGCCCGATCTCGCCGGCCATGCCGTCCGCGCCGCTCCAGACGCGGCCGTCCAACACCCAGCCGCCGCCGATGCCCGTGCTGACGGTGACGTAGAGCAGGCTGGTTGCGCCCTGGCCCGCGCCGAAGCGCCATTCCCCGAATGCAGCCACGTTCGCATCGTTGTCCACAGCCACCGGCACGCCGAACTCGCTTTCGAGCATCTGCCGGAGCGGGGTCTCTTCCCAGCCTGGGACATGATGGGAGAGGCGCACCAGCCCGCGCTGCGCATCCACCGGCCCGCCGAAGCTCACGCCGATGGCCGCGAGTTGGCCGGGAACCTGCATCAGTAGCCCGTGGGCCATGCTGCGCATCGTCGCCTGGTCGTAAGAGGCGTCGGGGTCGTGCGGTGAGTACACGCGGCTGTGTGCAGCCCACGCCTGTTCACCGACGCGCAGGATGGCCGCGGTGTGCTTGGTCCCGCCGTAATCGAGTGCCAGCAAAAGTTTGTCCATAGGTTCGCCCATTGTAACGCCCCCGATGCTGTCTCTGAAAATTCCGTTTGGCGCAGTCTCCGACATCGCCTGGGTCGTCGGCAAGCTTTGTGTTCTGCCGGAAAAGTTATTGTATAATTAGGCTCCGCAGATAACCTTACCCCCATTCCGACAACACGGAGGTCCGCCCATGACAGCGTCAGTCGCACGTCCCCGACAACGCAGCGATTACAGCCTGACCGGCGAATATGGCGCGCTGGCAGTCCAGCGCGGATTGGCCGATGCCAAATGGTATGCCTCGCCGGTTCCCAAGGACCAGATGCGCGCCCTGCTCGAACGCCGCGACGGGCCGGCCGTTCGCGACACGATCATCTGGTTCTCGCTCTTCATTGCCTTCGGCGCGGCCGGCGCGGTGCTCTGGGGCACGTGGTGGGCGGTCATCCCCTTCGCGCTCTATGGCATCATGTACGGCACGTCGTCGGATTCGCGCTGGCACGAGTGCGGCCACGGCACGGCGTTCAAGACCGACTGGCTGAACAACGTGATGTACGAGATCGGCTCGTTCATGGACACGCGCGAGTCGGTCCCCTGGCGCTGGAGCCATGCCCGCCATCACAGCGACACGATCATCATCGGCCGCGACCCGGAAAGCGGGATGCGCGGCCTGCCGTTGAGCAGGGTCATCCTGGGCTTCTTCAACCTGCCTATTTTTTTTCAGTATTTCAAGACAGTCGCTCTGCACGCCATCGGCCGCATGACGCCTGCCGAACGTACTTACGTGCCGGAATCGGCATTCAACTCGACTTATTGGCACGCCCGCGTGTACCTGCTCATCTACGGCGGGGTGATCGCCGCGGCGGTTGCGATGGGCAGCTTCCTGCCGCTGATGTACGTGGGCCTGCCGAGCATCTGGGGGCGCTGGCTGCTGATGATCTACGCAATGCCGCAGCACGCCGGGCTGGCCGACGACGTGCTCGACCACCGGCTGAACACGCGCACGGTCTACATGGACCCGATCAGCAATTTCCTCTACTGGAACATGGGCTATCATATCGAGCACCATATGTTCCCGATGGTGCCGTATCACAACTTGCCCAAGCTGCACGCGCTGATGAAGGCCGACTGCCCGCCGCCGTATCGCAACCTGCTGGAGGCGCACCGCGAAATCTGGCCCGCGCTGATTCGCCAGGCAAAGGACCTGGACTACTACATCCGGCGGCCGCTGCCCCCGCCCTCGCCCGCGGCCGAAGCCATGCAGGCCAACGAAGTGATTACGTCAAATGCGCAGCCGGATGCGGCAGGCTGGGTGGATGTGTGCGAGCTGGGCCGGCTGCTGCCGGGCGATGTCGTGCGCTTCGACCACGCGGGCCAGTCATTTGCTGTGTACCGCACGCATATCGGCCAGCTCTTTGCCTCGGACAACCAGTGTCCGCACGGCCGCGGGGAACTCGGCAGCGGCTTCCTGCAGGGCACGGTCATCGAGTGTCCCAAGCACAACGGCCGCTTCGATATCCGTGATGGCTCGGTGCGCCGGCCCCCACCGCGCACGAACCTGTGCATGTATGCCGCGCGCGAGCGCGACGGCAAGGTGCAGGTCAACGTGAATTCAGGGTGTAAATAGAACGCTGATGACGCTGATTAGACTGATTTACGCTGATCTGCTCAAAGAGATAGAAATCATAAGACTCAGTTCGATCAGCGTTCATCAGCGTTCTATTCTTCCTCCAATAACCCCAGAAACATCGCGTGCAGGATGACGAGGTGCGCGTCTTCGATGATCTGCATCGAGTCGGTCGGCACGATCACCGCGATGTCGCACAGCGGCGCCAGCTTGCCGCCGTCGCGGCCGGTCAGCCCGATGCGCGTCAGGCCCAGGTCGCGCGCGGTCTCCATCGCGCGTAGCACGTTGGGCGAATTGCCGCTGCCCGAGAGCGCGAAGGCGATGTCGCCCGGCTCGGCCAGCGCGGCCAGTGGCGCGGCAAATACCTCGTCGTAGCTCACGTCGTTGGCGTAGGCCGTCAAGAGGGCGGTGTTGTCGGCAAGGCAGAAGACCTTGAACCGCGGTCGGTCGGGGTGGACGATGCTCTTCACGAGGTCATTGACGATGTGCGATGCGTTGGCCGCGCTGCCGCCGTTGCCGAACATGAAGATGCGCCGGCCATGCGCCTGCGCATCCTGCATCACACGGATGATGTCCTGGATCGGTTCGACGGGGATGTTCGGCAGCACATCCGCCACGCGCCGGAAGTATGGAAGGGTCATATGTCTGTTTGCCTCCTGAGTTGCGGGGGCATGTTACCATAGGAGTTGGTTAACTACATATTGGGGTCGAGGCTTTAGCCGGTTTGGTCGTGTACAAGTGCAGGCCGTGTGACCGGCTGAAGCCTCGACTCCGCAGGCCAGGCTCCGGATCTACCCCTTCAACGACCCCGCCAGCAGCCCACGCATGAAGTAGCGGCCCAGGAGGATGTAGACCAGCAGCGTCGGCAGCGCGGCCAGCAGCGACCCCGCCATCTGCACGTTCCACTCGACGATGTACGACCCGGCCATGTTGTTCAGCGCGACCGTAATCGGCTGCACGTTGGGCCGGCTCGTGACGATGACGCCGAACAGGAAATCGTTCCAGACCGACGTGAACTGCCAGATGATGACGACGACGAAGCCCGGCATGGAGATGGGCAGGAGGATGTGGCGGTAAATGCCGAACAGGCTCGCGCCGTCAATCTTGGAAGCCTCCAGCAACTCCGTCGGGATGGCCGCGTAGTAGTTGCGGAAGATCAACGTCGTAATCGGGATGCCGTAGACGATGTGGACGAAGATGAGGCCAGGAATGGAGCCGTACAGCCCGATACGCTGCAGCGTCTGCACCAGGGGGATGAGGATGCTCTGGTAGGGGATGAACATTCCGAAAAGCATCAGCGGGAACAGGATGTCGGATCCCCGGAACTTCCACTTTGCCAGCACGTAGCCGTTCAGCGAACCGAGGACCGCCGAGCCGAGCGTTGCGGGAATTGCCAGGTAAATCGAGTTCATGAAGTTGGCGTTCAGCCCGCGGATGCCCTCGGAGGGGCTGCCGAACCACGCCTTGGTGAAGCTGTCGAGGTGGATGCCTGACGGCCACTCCCACATGGTCGCGAGGCTGACCTCCGCAAAGCTCTTCATGCCGGTGATGACGAGCAGGTAGACGGGCAGCAGATAAAAGGCTGCCGCCAGGATCAGCGCCAGGTAGATCAGCGCGCGACCCCAATGAAAGGGCTTACGTGCAGTCGGCGGCACAGGTCGGGGGCGGCGGCGCAGACGGCGCATGGCGGTGCTCATACCTCGGCCTCCGTACGCGTGCTATAGCGTAAGTAGGGTACGACCAGGACCGCCACCACGAGCAACAGCAGGATGGCGATGGCCGCACCCTGCGCGAAGTTGTTGCCGCGGAAGGTCGTGTCCCACATGAAGAACGCCGGGACATCGGTTGCAAAGGCCGGGCCGGGGCCGGTCATCGAGACGACAAGATCGAAGATTTTCAGCGAGATATGGCCCAGCACGATGACCGCGCTGAGCGTGATGGGTTGGAGCATCGGCAGCAGGATGCGGCGCAGAATCTGGAACTCGCTGGCGCCGTCCACCCGCGCAGCCTCGCGCAGCTCATCGGGGATTGCGCGCAGGCCCGCCAGGTACATCGCCATGGTGTAGCCGGACATCTGCCACGTCGCCGCGAGCACGACTGAGAGCATGGCATACGAGATGCCGACATAGCGGCTGGCGAGCCCCCCCAGCCCGACGCTCGTGAGGAACTGGCCGACGGCCGACGTGGGCGGAATATGCCAGATGGTCGGGTCGGTGAACCAGCCGGCGCGCAGGAAATCCAGCCCCACCTTCTCAAACAGGAGGTTGATGCCCGAACTGCCCGTCTGGATGGTGCCCGGATTGAGCAGCCAGCGCCAGGCTACGCCGGTCACGATGAACGAAATCGCCATCGGGAAGAGGAAGATGCTGCGGAAAATGGCTTCGCCTTTCACCCGCTGGTCCAGCAGCAGAGCCAGCACCAACCCGATCACGAGACACGCGAGCAGGAAAAAGAGCGTGAACGTGACAGTGTTGCGCAGGTCGTTCAGGAAGCGGTCAATGGTGAAGAGACGGGCGTAGTTGCGCAGGCCCACGAAGGTGTAATCGGGGGTCAGCGAGTCCCACTTGGAGACGGAGGCAACCCCGGTGTAGCCGATGAAGCCGTAGACGAAGACGGCGATGGCCAGCACCGAGGGCGCAATCAGGAGGATGGAGAGAAGCCGGTCGCGACTGAGTTTGCGCACGGTGGACTCCTGTCCGAGGACAGGTTCGTAGTAGGCGCTTGAGCGCCCGGCGTTCAGGCACAGGCGCTGAAGCGCCTACTACGAACGGGTAGGGTTTACTTGCAGATACCGTTGTCGACACAGGCCTGCTGGAAGTCAGCCTGCGCTTTGGCAACGTCACCCTGGGTGATGAAGGTGGTCAGGATGTCCTTGTAGACCGTGGCCCACTTTTCGTAGGCCGCCGCACCGTGCGCAACGCTCGGCACGATGGCATCCTTCGACCAGTCGGTCATGGCCGATTGCAGGTACGCATTGAACAGCGCGGGGTCGCAGTCGGTGCGGGCGCAGATGGAACCCTTCTTCGGGTTGAAGGCTTCCTGCCCTTCCTTCGAGCCGGCGACCTTCAGCCAGTTCATGAGGTTCTCCTGATTCGGTGCACCCTTGGCGGCGGCGAAGCTGTCGGACAGCGCCACGAAGATGCCCTGGGTGCCGGGGACCGGCGCCCAGCCGTATTCAGTGTACCCCTTGGAGGTGAACCAGCCGTCGGTCCAGTCGCCCATGATGTGCATGGCGCCCTTGCCGTCGATCAGGTATTGCGCCGCGCCATCCCACGTCAGCGCGGAGTAGTCGGTGTTGGCGTAGGTCATGACCTTCTTGAAGATTTCGAGCGCCTCGGTCACCTTCGCATCGGTCCACGGCGTCGCACCGGTCCACAGGCCATTGTAGCCCTCGGCCCCCAGCACGCCGGCCAGGATCGTCTCGAAGGTGTGGCCGGCTTCCCAGCCTTCCTTGGTGCCGATGACCAGCGGCACGATGCCCGCGGCCTTCAGCGTGTCCGCGGCGGCAAACCATTCGTCCCAGGTCGCCGGCGGCTCGATGCCGTTATCTGCCAGCACCTGCTTGTTGTACCACATCACATTGGAGCGGTGGATGTTGACCGGCACGCCCCAGAAGTGATCCTGGTACTTGAGCAGCGTGATGAGGTCGGGCGGGAAGACCTTGTCCCAGCCCTCGCTGGCATACAGGTCGTCGAGCGGCTGGAGGTACTTGTCCGGTTCGTATTTCTCGACTTCGAGGCCCGCGTGGAGCTGGAAGGAGTCCGGCGGGTCGCCGCCTGTCAGGCGGGTGGAGAGGACGGCCTTCGCATTGGTGCCCGCGCCGCCCGCGACTGTCGCATTGACGATCTCAACGTCGGGGTACTTCGCCTTGTAGATTTCGTACATGGCGTTCAGGCCATCGGCCTCGCCGCCTGCCGTCCACCAGGAGAACATTTCCAGCTTGCTGGCGCCGGCCGCGGGTGCAGCCTCTTCAGCAGGTGGGGCGGCTTGCTCGCCGCCGGTGGGCGCGGCTGCCGGGGGAACACACGCCGTCAGCAGCATTGCCACGATGGCGAGCAGACTGACGGCCAGAATGAAGGTGCGGTTCTTGTGAGCCATAGAATCTCCTCCCTGAGAAACCAGGACTTGTGTGAATTGAGGCAATCGACAAGACGAGGGTTGTATGTGGATGCTGACTCACCTCCTAATCCCTGTTGTGCAGGCGGGCAAAAGGCGTGGGCGCGGCAGTTACCGCGCCTGTTACCAGCATGTACTATTCTAGCACGTCAAGTTGCGAAGAGTCAAGCGCAAAAGAGACCTCACCCCCTAACCCCCTCTCCTGAAAAGCAAAGGGAGGCTTTTCAGGAGAGGGGGCTGGGGGGAGAGGCCCTACCACACCTTTTCCAGCCGGGCCAGCATGGCCGCGCGCGATATCTGTCCCTGCCACATGTCGCGTACGAAGCCGTCGCGGTCGATGATGTAAGTGACCGGCAAGCCGCGCACCGCGAACAGGCCGCTGGAGATCTGGCCGGTGGTATCGAGCGCCAGCGGGAAGGCGAGTTGCCGCGGCTGCGCGAACGCGTTGACCTGTTCCGCCGTCTCCTGCATATTCACGCCGACGACCGTGAAGCCGCGCGCGGCCTGATGCTCGACATGGAGGGCGTTCAGGTCGGGCATCTCGGCCTTGCACGGCGGGCACCAGGTTGCCCAGAAGTTGAGCAGGACGACCTGCCCGCGCAGGTCGTTCAGCCGCACGGTTCCGCCGTCAGCGGTGGGCAGCGTGAAGTCGGGCGCGAGCCAGCCGGTGAGTCCCTTGTCTGCCGGCCGCGCCTGGATTGTCAGCTCTTCCTGTTGCTGAACGAGCAGCGTCACGCCAGCCCAGATGCCGACCAGGGCGGCAATCACCGTCAGGCCCAGGAGGATGCGGAAGGCCGGCGAGCGCATGGCGATGTGCGTCTGCACAGGGGCAGCGGCCGCTTGTTTGCGCGGAGATGTGGCGGACGGCATCATCACCCTCTTACGCGGCGGTCGCGCTCTTCTCCGCGGCCGCGGCCACGGGTCCCGGCTCGATGCGGATGCTGGTGGTGATTTTTGCGACACCCTTCAGGCTGGCCGACGCACCGCAATACTTTGTCTCGGAGAGTTCCACTGCGCG
>JAKPQT010000484.1 GCA_029555885.1 Chloroflexota bacterium
CCGGCGGCGGCAGCTTTGGCCCGGTGGCTGGAACAGACTCGCGCGCCGCGGGCTGCCAGGCCACGCGCAGCGGCTTGCCCAGCACCCGCGCGGCCACCTGCGCGGTCGTCCCGCCGCAGATGATTTTCACACCCTCCGCAGCCATCAACTTGCCCACGGCCTCGGCATCCCGCGCCGGGTTCGCGGGCGGGCCAGTCAGCACCGTGACCTTGCGCTTGGGCCGCACCCACATCGCGACTGCCGTCGCGTCGTCGCCCGGCCGGTCATTGGACAGCTTGAGGCAGGTGCGCCGCAGCGCGCCGACAAGCTGCCGGGTATCCCCGCGGGTTTCAGCCCAACGCCGCACGGCTGTCGCGATATTCTGCCAGCCGAAGCCCATGCGATACAACCCGCCGACCCCTGCGTGGATGTAGCCGTCGCTGACCATGACGAGGTAATCGCCCAGCTCCAACCGGAACTGCGCCTCGCGAATCGTCCGCCCGGAGACGACGCGCTCGCGCACGGGCAGGTCCACAATCTTGCCTCCGCGAACGAGAATCAGAGGCGGGCTGTCATATTCGACCAGATAGGCCTCGCGCGCCTTGTGAATGCGCAGAACGGCAAAGGTCGCGTACGCAAGATGCCGCACCTGGCACTCCGGCAGCGTCTCGACGAGCGTCTCCACGACCGCATCGATGCTGGCGCCCTTCTCCAGCATGGAGGCCGCGATTTCTGCGGTCAGGGTGGCGAGGATGTTGGCCTTGACGCCGCTGCCCAAGCCGTCGGAGAGGACGACTATCAGGTCTTCGGGCGTCGAAACGACCTTAACCCAGTCGCCGCACAATTCCTCATTGTGCTTGCACAGGTTGTCCCAGGCAATCTCAACGATCTGCGGCATGCAGGACCTCGGTCAGGAAAAACGTCTCCGCATCCTGCGGGTTCAGGCCGTGGAAAACGCGCTCGCCGACGCGCACGGACACGCCCATCGAACACTGCTCCATGCAGAACGCGCCGGTCAGTTCCACCTGCGTCTCCAGCCCGTGCTTGCGGATCAGCCGGTCGAAGGTCTCGGCCAGCTTCTCCGACCCGCGCACGTAACACGAACTGCCGACACACACGACGATAGACAACATGCAATCTCCTCGGAGCGGTTGCAGGTTACAGGTTGCAGGTTACAGGTTGAGGGGCATCCTCACAACCTGTAACCTGCAACCTGTAACCGTCAACCGATCTTCCGGCGGCTGATGTGATGCGAGAGCGTGGCGAGCTCTGCGGCCAGGTCCTCGTTCTTGACCAGCACATCCGCAGGCAAGGCCAGCTTGCACGGTGCGAAATTCCAGATGGCTCGCACGCCGCCCGCGACGAGGCGCTCTGCGACCTCCTGTGCGGCCTGCTCCGGCACGGCGATGATGCCGATTTGCACCTGTAAGCGGCTCACCAGGT
>JAKPQT010000488.1 GCA_029555885.1 Chloroflexota bacterium
TTCGGCCTTCACGTGCTGACGGCGAGCGTCATGGACATCCTCGGCCGCGCCATCCACGAGGGTCAGACGCACGTCACGCTCTCGCAGGCGCTGGCTGAACTGGCGGGCAAGGAGCGTTACCTGGCGTTGGAGCGGCCCTGGTACCGGTACGACGTGGGCGTCCAGTATGGGCTGCTGACCGCGCAACTGGCGCTGGCGCTGGCGGGCCAGGATCGGGAGCGGGTCCTGGCGCTGCTGCTGGAGCTGCTGGCGCAGCGCGAAACGGCGGGGTAAGAGGGCACGTGGCCGGGAAACTCGTATCGATTATTACGTCAACCGATAGCAACCGCCGCAATCGCTCGGTGGATGCGTTTGCGCGGGATGCAACGCGCGATGAGTTGCTGGCCGAGTGTGTCGAGCTGGATGCGTTTCGCCGCACCAGCCGCAACCTGTATGAACGAGTGCGCGCGCTTTTTTTCTTGTATGCCATCCACCGGTTCCATCTCCCCATGAAGGCTGGCGTGGCCGCGCGCGGGTTTATCCCGTTCGACGGCTACACCTACCTGCTGCGCCGCCGGTTCGAGGAAGCCATCGATGTCTTCCTCAGGGCACAGGCGAGCCAGGGGCCGAACGAGTCGGTGTCCAGCGCGCTGGCGGAGGCATATCACCGCCTGGGCTTTCAGACGCTGGCCGACCAGGTGCGCCGCAGCGTGCGCTCGGTGCGCGGCAACCAGTGGATGTTCCGGCTCGGCCACCCGGCCGACCAACCGCTGCGCGTGCGGCCTGAGCTGCTGGCGCGGCCGTCGGACGATGCGCCCTACCCGTTGCTGATGGAAGCCACGCCCGTGCGCATGGACCTGTCGCACAGCGCATGGAGCGACATCTTCTTCCTGGGCATGGACTTCCCGGAAGGGGCGCGCGTCCTCAATGTGTCCATCGACCTGGGCGTGCGCGGCCGCGACGCGGTCCCGCGGCCGCCGGTCGAGGCTTACTTCCGCGTCATCGATGAACCGGTGCTCCGGCTGGCAAGCGTGGACCTGGCCGCGCGGGCCGAAATCACCAGCCTCGCGGAGGTCTTCGACTTTGCGCGCGACTACCTGGGATTGCTGAAGGCCGCGCTGATTGCCGCGGGCCTGATTCCGCCCGGGATGGAAGGCTCCGAACAGGAGCTGGCCGACCTCCTGGCGCAGCTTGTGGGGCCGGGCCGGGGCATCGAGCTGGTCAGCAGCGTCAATGGCATCCCAAAGGGGTCGCGGCTGGCCGTGTCCACCAGCCTGCTGGCCGGCCTGATTGCGTGCTGCATGCGCGCGACCGGCCAGACCCACGCGCTGACCGGCGCGCTGGCCGAGCCGGAGCGTCGCCTGGTGGCCGCGCGTGCGATCCTCGGTGAATGGCTGGCCGGATCGGGCGGCGGCTGGCAGGATTCGGGCGGCGTGTGGCCCGGCATCAAGCTCATCACCGGCCAACTAGCCGGGCCGGATGACCCCGAATACGGCATCAGCCGGGGGCGGCTGCTGCCGGGCCACCGCATCTTCGGGCCGGACGAGGTTAGCCCGGCGACACGGCAGGCGCTCCAGGACAGCCTCGTCCTGGTCCACGGCGGCATGGCGCAGAACGTTGGTCCCATCCTGGAGATGGTGACGGAGAAATATCTGCTGCGCTCCGAGGCGGAATGGCTGGGGCGGCAGGAGGCATGTGAGGTTCTGGACGAGGTTGTGGCTGCGCTGCAGGCGGGCGACATCCCGCGCATCGGTGCGGTCACCACGCGCAACTTCTTCGGCCCGATCCAGACCATCATCCCGTGGGCCAGCAACCTGTACACCGAGCGACTCATCGAACGCGTGCGCGCGGCGTTCGGGCCGCAGTTCTGGGGCTTCTGGATGCTGGGCGGCATGTCCGGCGGGGGCATGGGCTTCATCTTCGACCCGCAAGTCAAGCCGCAAGCGCAGGCGCGGATGCAGGAGCTGATGTCCGCGGGGAAGCGCGAGGTGGAGGCCGCCCTGCCGTTCGCCATGGAGCCGGTTGTCTACGACTTTGCCATCAACGAGCGCGGGACGTTCGCGCGGCTGGCCGAACCGGCGTTGCTGCCCGCGGGCTATTATG
>JAKPQT010000494.1 GCA_029555885.1 Chloroflexota bacterium
CGACCTGCTGCGCGAGCCGCGCGGCCTGTCGATTGAGCCGTTGCATGCTCGCCACCGCGGGCGGCAGGTGCGCCGGGTCGGCAGCATCCGCCTTCGCTGCGGTGGTGATGATGCCCACGCCCAGGGGCTTGGTGAGCGCCAGGATGTCGCCCGGCCGCGCACCGCCCTTGGTCAGGACGCGGTCGGGATGGACCAGTCCCATGACCGCCAGCCCGTACTTGGGTTCGTTGTCATCCACCGTATGCCCGCCGGCCAGCGCCCCGCCGGCTTCGAGCACCTTCTCTGCGCCGCCGCGCAGGATCTCGGCGATGATCTCCTCCGGCAGCTTGGGCGGAAACCCGCAGATGTTCAGCGCCAGGACGACCTCGCCGCCCATGGCATACACATCGCTCATGGCATTGGCAGCCGCGATCGCGCCGTAGTCGTAGGGGTCATCCACGACCGGCGTGAAGAAGTCCAGCGTTTGAATCACGGCCACGTCGTCGGTGATCTTGTAGACCGCCGCGTCATCGCTGACCTCGAGGCCGAGCAGCAGCGCAGGGAAGCGTTCGGCACGAAACAGTCCTTGTAAGGGGCGCAGCACGTGCGCCAGGGCCTCAGGGCCCATCTTGGCCGCTCAGCCGGCGGCCGTAGTCAGCGCGGTGAGGCGTATCTCTTCACGCGTCATCGGTTTGCTCCCTTCAGATGTCTTCGATGCCCTGGATCTCCAACCTGGCGGCCGTGACCAGGTCGCGCGCTGCCTCGACGTGGTCGCGCAGGATGCGGACGCAGACGCCGCAGTCGGAGCTGAGATGCCGCGGGACAGGCATCATCTTGCAGGCGATCCCCTGTTCCGCCAGCAGCTTCTCGATGCGCATGGCGTGGCTGGTGGAGTAAACCAGGATCACGGCGTATGTCTGCCCGCTCATTGCGCCTCCCGTGCGAGTGTCGCCACGGCATGGAGTGCCGCCGCCACCTCATCCGCTGTGTTGAACGCGCCGAGCCCGAACCGCACCGTGCCGCCGGGAAAGGTGCCCAGCGTGCGATGCGCGGCCGGCGCGCAGTGCAGCCCCACGCGGCACATGATGCCAAATTCGTCATCCAGCCGCAGGCCGACTTCGGAGGGTTCGAGGCCCGCGATGTTGAACGAGACCGTGGCCGTCTGGCGTTCCGCATCCCCCGTCCCATAGACCGTGACGCCCGGGATGGTGGTCAGCCCGGCCAGCAGTTGCCGGGTGAGCGCCACCTCGTGGCTGCGGATGGTTGCAACCCCCTGCGCCAGCAGCCAGCGCATGCTGGCGGCCAGGCCCGCTAGGCCGACCGCGTTGGGTGTGCCGCTCTCGCACAGGTCCGGCAGGAATTCGGGCTGTTCCTCGCGCTCCGAGCGGCTGCCGGTGCCCCCGCGCTTCAGCGGCTCCAGCCGCCGCGCGTCGACGCGGTCGCCGATCACCAGCCCGCCCGTGCCCATCGGGCCGTAGAGCGACTTGTGGCCGGTGAAGGCGAGCAGGTCAATGGCCCCCGCTTCCATATCAATAGGGTAGGCGCCGGCGGTCTGCGCGGCGTCAACCAGCAGCAGGAGATCGTGCTGCCGCGCGATGCGGCCCGCCTCGGCCACTGGCAGGAGCGTGCCCACCACATTGGATGCGTGATTGAGGACGATCAGCCGGGTGTCCGGCCCGATAGCGGCTTCCAGGTCCTGGGGATCCAGCTCACCTGTTGCCGAACACGGCACCGCGGTCACGCGCACGCCCTCGCGCTCCAGCGCGCGCAGGGGCCGCATGACGGAATTGTGTTCCAGGCTGCCCGTGATGACGTGGTCGCCCGGCTGCAGCAGTCCGTTCAGCGCCAGGTTGAGCGCCTCGGTGACGTTCGAGCCGAAGACCACGCGCAGAGGATCGGGCGCATCGAACAAATCGGCCACTGCCTCGCGCGCGGCGTAGACCACCCGCGCTGCCTCGATGGCGAGCCGGTGGCCCGAACGCCCCGGGCTCGCGCCGATGTCGGTCAGGTAGTGCGTCATCGCTTCGGCCACGCCGGGCGGCTTGGGCCATGACGTGGCCGCGTTATCGAAGTAGATCATGGTGTTCCTCGGTTCGCACAGGACACAGTGCGGCGACGCGGGAGCGTGATGTAGGATGGCGTGCGGGTCCTGCGTCATGCTCCCGCTCGGCAATAGTTCACTTCGTCAGCGTCAGCCTGAACTCGTCCCCCGTCTGCGCAACCGCGACCTTGCAGCCGGCCTTCTCGGCCATGCGCCGCACGTTCTCGCGGGAGGTGACGGTTTCGACCAGGACTTCAATCGGAAACTGTCCGGCCTCGATGGCCTTGCGGGCCAGGAGGACCGGCTGGGGGCACGACAGGCCCCGTGCATCCACTGTCTTCATGTGACGTCTCCTATGCCGTGCGCTCACGCATGGTCAGGCCGATCGCCACGCAGACGATCAGGCCGAGAATCACTGCACCCATGCCGTAAGGTGTCAGGCCGCCGACCTTAGCGACGCCTTCCACCACTGAATCCGGGCTGCCGGCCAGCGCAAAGTTGTGGGCGAACCCCGCGCCGACGATCATGCCCAACACGAAGACGGCGGCATCGCCG
>JAKPQT010000513.1 GCA_029555885.1 Chloroflexota bacterium
GGGCGATCTTGCCCTTGCGGGTCTCGTAGCGCAGGTTGTCGATGTAGATCTCGGCCAACATGCCCAGCACCGTCAGCGTCAGCTTGCCCCACGGGGTCGAAAGATCAATCTTCTCCTGCACGGAGACGAACGTCACGTCGCGCTCCCGCAGGGTGTCCAGGGCGATCAAGAGCCCTTTGAGGTGGCGGTAGAAGCGGTCGATCTTGTCCACCACCACTACGTCGAAGCGCCCCTTGGCGGCATCCTCAAGCAGCTGCGCCAGGGCGGGCCGATACGAATCCGACTTGGCGGAGATGCCGGCGTCCAGGTATTCGCCGGCGAAATCCCACTGTCGGTCGGCGAGGAGTGTGCGGGTGGTCGTGCGCTGGGCGTCCAGGCTGTGCCCCTCAAGCTGCTCCTCGGTCGAGACGCGGATGTAAGAAACCGCGCGCATGGTTGGTAACCCTCCTTTCACTGGGGAATGGGATCGGCCCGTTCACGCTTGAAAGAGCCTTACGACCATTATAGCCGGTCGCCAGGAGGATCCCAACCGGATGATTTTGGCGCAGCGGGGCCGAAATTGCCGTCCCCGCACATGCTGCGCTTAAGCGGCAGCCAGTGACCGGGCGGCGCCGGTCAGCCGATCGAGTGCGCCGTCGAACCGCGCTAACGCGCCGTCCAGGAGTTCGCGAAACGGCCCGCGCGCCTCGATCGCCACGATCGCCTGGTCGCACACCTCGATGGCGCTGAAGATCAGGCGGTAGAGGGTCTTCTGCTCATCGCAGGTCAGCGCGGCCCACAGCGCCGGCAGGTTGTCCAGCAGCGCCGCCGCCTCCCCACCGATGGGCGTCGCAGCCGGGCTCAACGCCTTCAGGTCGCGCAGGCAGGCCGACTTGACGCGCTCGAACTGCTCGCGGGTCGTGTCCCCGTCGCGGTAGAGCTCCTGCGCCCGCCGCAGCCGCTCCCGCACCGCCAGCTTCTCGCGCTCGATCTCATCGGTGCCTTCATCGTAGAACAGGTAGGTCAGGATGCGCTGGCGCCAGGCCGCGGGCAGGCGAATGCTCGTCACCAGGTCCTGGATCTGCTGCTCGATCCAGTCGGCGCGCAGGTTGGGCTGGTGCCACTCGGCCTTCTCCAGCCGCTGCTGGCACAGGCGGTCCACGTAATAGCGGCTGGCGCCGCCGTTCGAGGAGATGCCGCGCAGCGGGCTGTGCTGGGCCGCACAGTAGAGCACACCGGTCAGCGGGTAGATGCGCGCCGGGTTAGCCAGCGTGGTGCTGCGGTGGTAGCGGTTCTGGCGGATGGTCTGCACTTTGCGGAAGAGCTCCAGGCTGACTAGCGCCTCGTGCTTGCCGGCGAACCATTCCACCGGCTTGCGCCGCCGGTTGCCGTGCTCGTCGCTGCCCGCATAGGTTACGTAGCCCGCATAGACCGCATTGGTCAGGAGCCCCTGCACCGCATCCTTGTCGAAGGCCTGCGGCGCATACGACCCCGGCAGACCCTTGGTGCGGAACCGCACCTCTGTGCCGTCAGCCAGGGTGAAGATCTCCCGGTTCAGCCGCCGGGCGACGTCGTCATCGGAGTACTCGCCGGTGGCGTACCAGGCGAACATCAGCCGCACCGCCGCCGCCTCGACCGGATGGGGCACGCGCGTGCCGTCCGTGCCCCGGTTGCGGCCGCCGGCCCGCGGGCAGTACCCCGGGCCGTTGGGGTCGGTGCAGTCGGCGCAGCGGCCGTTGCAGTAGCCGAAGCGGTAGCTGCCGGTCAGGTAGCCGTTGCGCGCCTGCTGCAGCCGGCTCAAGCGGATCTCCTCGGACAGCGCGGCCACGTAGAACTCGGCCAGGGCGCCCAGGACATACATCACCAGCCGGCCCCAGGAGGTCGTGAAATCAATGCTTTCGCGCAGC
>JAKPQT010000538.1 GCA_029555885.1 Chloroflexota bacterium
GCTCAACAGCGTCAACGGCACACCGCTAGTCGAAGGATGCGGCCCCGCGCGCGACCCCGTTGCTGTTGCGTTCGCCGAAAAGTGGTAAAATACACCCCGCAGCCTCTCATCAGACTCGCCATCTTTCTCCATAAGGAGTCATACCGTGCCAGCATCACCATCTCAGTCCCCTGCGCCGAAGGCCTCCGGCGGCATCCGCCAGCTTCCGCGCAACGTCTGGGCGGTCAGCCTGACCAGCTTCCTGATGGACATCTCCAGCGAGATGGTCATCAACATCCTGCCCCTCTTCCTGGCAAACGTGCTGGGCCTCCGGACGAGCGTCATCGGCGTCATCGAGGGCGTGGCCGAGGCAATTGCCAGCATCCTCAAGGTCTTCTCAGGCTGGCTGTCGGACCGGATGGGCGGGCGCAAGTGGCTGGCGGTCACCGGCTACGGTTTCTCGGCATTGGCCAAGCCACTGTTCTACTTCGCCACGACCTGGGGCGCAGTGGCCGGCGCGCGCTGGGCCGACCGCGTGGGCAAGGGCATCCGCACGGCCCCGCGCGACGCGCTCGTGGCCGACTCCATCGATGAGCGGCAGCGCGGGCTCGCGTTCGGCTTCCACCGCGCGGCGGACACCGCCGGAGCCATGCTCGGCCTGCTCATCGCGCTCGGCATCGTCTGGGCCGCGCAGCGCGGCGCGGTCGCGCTGGGCGCAGATGTCTTCCGCACGGTCGTCCTGGTGAGCATCATTCCCGCGGTGTTGGCCGTCGTGTCGCTGGCGGTGCTGGCGCGCGATGTGCCGGTGGCCGGCCAGAGCGCCGCGCCGAAGTTGAGCCTCCGCGGCCTGGGCCGGCCCTTCATCCTCTTCCTGCTGATTGTCGGCCTGTTCGACCTGGGCAACTCGTCCGATGCCTTCCTGGTGCTGCGCGCGCAGGAGCGCGGGCTGAGCGTGGCGGGCATCCTCGGGATGCTCATCACGTTCAACCTCATCTACACGGTCATCTCCACGCCCGCAGGCGCGCTGTCGGATCGCATCGGGCGGCGCAAGATCATCATCGGCGGATGGGTGGCCTATGCGCTGATCTACCTGGGGTTCGGCTTCGCGCAGGCCGCGTGGCACATCTGGGTGCTGTACGCGCTGTATGGGCTGTACTACGGCCTGGCCTACGGGACGGCGAAGGCGCTGGTCGCGGACTTGGTGCCCGCGGCGCTGCGCGGGACGGCCTACGGCACGTACAACGCCATCCTGGGGATCCTGGACTTTCCGGCGTCGGCCATCGCCGGAATCCTGTGGCAGGGGCTGGGCGGCTGGCAGGGCTTCGGCCCCTCCGCCCCGTTCATCTTCGGCGGCGTGCTGGCGTTCCTGGCTGCGCTGCTGCTCGGCCTCAGCGGCATCGGCCGCGCGCCGGCCACGCGGGCAGCCTAGCAGGCACGCCGGGGGTTGCGAAACAACGGGAGTCGAGGCCGGAACTCTACTCGCCTTCCAGCACGCGCCTGAGCCGCGCGACCGCAAACGGCGGGCTGGCGAGGATGCATGCGGTGCCGGGCAGCGGCGGCAGCGCATCCGCGGCGCGGCCCATCGACGCCTGCGCCAGCAGCACGACATCGGTGCGGCGGCGCAGGTCCTCGAGGACGCCGGTCACGACCCGATCGTACAGCGCCAGGTCGCCGGACACCAACCCCGCATAGGCTTCCTCCGCCAGGACCGGCTGCACGTCCACTGCCTTGCCCAGGCTGGCCGCCTTGCTGCGCACCTGCGCGGCCAGCGGCTCGAGCGCGGTGCGCGCGGTCGCCGCGATCCCGATGCACGCGCCCTGCCGCAGCGCCTCGTCCACCATCGCCTCGTCCACCGCCAGCACTGGAATACCCACCTGTGCAGCCGCTGCGGGCACACACGGCGAAAGCGAGGAACAGGTGACCTGCAGAGCATCCGCGCCCGCGGCCTCCGCTGCGACCGCATGTTCGGCCACGCGGCGATAGAAGAACGGCGAGAGCCGCCCCTGGCTGACGGCCAGCCGCGCGAGCATCTCGTCGACGATGTGCCACACCTCGGTATCAGGCGGCAGCAGGCGCCGCGACAGCTCGGTGAACTGCGCCGTAATGCCGGTAACCGTGCTGAGATAGATAACGCGCTTGCCCATATGCACCTGTACGATAGCGGCTCACGCAAAGGCGCAAAGAACGCCAAGTAAACCTCTCTTCTGCGTCTTTGCGTCTTTGCGTGAGCTCGTTTCAGCCTGCCGCCGACTGGGCGGCAGCCCAAGTCGTGCGGACGAACCTGGCGGCGGCCGCGATACCCGGCACGCCCTCGTATGACGCCTCTTCCATGCAGATCCACTTGTCCCAGCCGCCGCGCACCAGCCGCCCGAACAACGCCGGATACGGCGTGATGCCCGTCCCCAGGAGGACGTGCTGCAGCTTGCCGCGCCGCGCGCTGTCCGACGCGTGGATACTGACCACCCGGGGCAGCACCGCATCCAGCAGTGCGACCGGATCATCGGAGAAGGTCGCCGCGTTGCCGACGTCGAAGTTGATGCCGATGCCTGTGCCCTCCGTCCGGGCGGCGATCTCGCGGAAGATGTCGGGCGGCTCGCAGAAATCGGTGTAAGTCCAGACGCCGGGCTTGCTATGGTTCTCGTAGGCGAGCGTCACGCCGGAGCCGGCGGAGCGCTCGGCCAGGCTGCGCAGCCCTGCACTGGCCCACTCGATCCCCTCGGCGCGGCCGGTCTCGGGCCGGCCCTGGCCTGCGGTCACGCGCAGCAGCTCCGCGCCGAGCGCGGCGGCCACGCCGACAATCGCCTCCCCGTCCGCAACCGCCTGTGCACGCACCGCCGGGTCCGGGTGGGTGAAGTCGGTGTAGCTCGTCAGCATCACGACGCGCGTGCCCGCATCCTCGATCTGGCGGCGCAGCGCAGCCAGCCCGGCAGGCGAGCGATCCGCGATCCACGCGATGCTCAGGTCGATGCCGTCCAGGCCGAGCGGCACGGCCATCTGCGCCCACTCGGCAATCGGCATCCGCCCCGCAGCCAGGTCGGCAAAGAACGAGACCGGCAGACAGCTTAGTTTCATGGGTTCCACCTCCAAATCACCGGTTCCTTCAGGGATGGTGATCGCTTGCGGCCCCACATTGCGCTCCATCCTGGAAACATAAGTGGAGCACCCTGAGCGGAGCGAGCGGCCAAGCTCCGCTTGGCTAGCGAGCGCAGTCGAAGGGGCGGCCCCCCTATGGGTGCATCCTTCGACTGGCTTTACACCGTCAACTGCGGTGAGCCGTTCACCCGCTCAGGATGCTCACGCGCCTTGCGTGACACGCGCCCGGGCGACCAACGGCCGCAGATGATCGAGCGTCTGGCGCGCGGCGGTGTCGCCATCAGGATGTGCGAGCAGTTCGGCAGACAGATAGCCATGATACCCGGCCGCGTGCAGCGTGTCCACAATCGCCGCGAAGTCGATCAGCCCGCGGCCCGGCGGCAGGCGATTGTTGTCCCCGACGTGGACGTGGAACAGACGCCCCGCAGCGAGCGCGGCGCAAAACGGTTCCGTGCGCGAGGCTTCCTCGATGTTCATATGGTAGGTGTCGAGCACCAGCCCCAGCGCGGGATGACCGATCTCGGCCACGAAGGCCAGCCCTTCCTCCGTCGTGTGGATCAGGTCTAGCTCGTAGCGGTTGACCGGCTCCAGCGCGAGCCGCACGCCCGCGTCGCCGGCATGTCGCGCAGCATCCGCCAGCACACGCGCTAGTTCAGCGCGACCGGCGGATCCCGCGGCAGCCGCGCGACCGCGCAGGCTGCCGACCGTCACGACCGGCGCGCCGACGGCTGCGGCGAAGTCGATCAGGTCTGCGAGGCGAGTCCGGGCATGTTCAGCCATGATGGGGTCTGCGTGCAGGAGTGTCAGCCCGGTCGAGAAGGCGATCGCGCCGCTGCCGATGGCCGCGGCCGCCAGTCCGTATTCCGCCAGCAGGTCGCGGACGGCCGCGGCGTCCAGCCGCGCGGGGTCCACCGGCATCAACTCCAGGCCATCGGCCCCAGCCGCGGCCGCCTTGTGTGCGCGCTCGGCCAGGGGGCCGGAGAACAACGCAACCGGCACCGGCCGCGGCGCCTCGTCGGTCTGCACGCAGATGGCGAGCTTCAGTCCTCGCTTGGCTGCCGGCTGGTCTGATGCCATCGCATCACCCGGCCGCGAGCGCGGGTGCAGGAGCCGATGCGACGCCCAGCGCGGCCTCGACTTCCCCGAGGGCCACGTCGAGGATGCGGAGCAACTCCGCCATCTCCGCCTCCGTGATGACCAGCGGCGGCGCAAGCAGCATCATGTCGCCCAGGACGCCTTCCACCGTGCCGGTGCACGGGTAGGTCACAAGCCCGTGCCGGAGCGCGGCCTGCTCCACCTGGCTGCTGACCTTGAGGCCCGGCGCAAACGGCGCACGCGTAGCCCGGTCCTGCACCAGCTCGAACCCGAACATCAGGCCGCGGCCGCGCACATCCCCGATACTGGGGTGCCGCGCCATCAGGCTGCGCAGGCCCGCGAGCGCCTGCTCGCCCCGCGCGGCGGCGTTGGCCGCAAGGTCGTGCTCGAGCGCGTAGCTGATGACCGCGATAGCCCCCGCGCAGGAGACCGCGTTGGCGTTGAGCGTGTGGCCGGCCTTGAACGGCGAGTGGTTGCGCTCCAGCACGGCCCAGATGTCGTCGCGGGCGATGATGGCGGACAGCGGCGTATAGCCTGCGGTCATGCCTTTCGCAGTCGCGATGATGTCGGGCGTCACGCCCCAGTGGTCGATGCCCCATAGCTTGCCCGTGCGGCCCCAGCCGGTCATCACCTCGTCTGCGATGAAGAGGACCTGGTAGCGGTCGCAAATCTCGCGGATGACCTGGAAGTAGCCGTCCGGCGCGGGCACGCAGCCGAGCGCCGCGCCGACGACCGGCTCCGCGATGAACGCAGCAACGTTCTCCGGCCCTTGCTGGCGGACGGCCGTCTCCAGGTTGCGCGCGCAGAGCAGGTTGCACTCGGGGTAGGTCTTTTCGAAGGGACAGCGGTAGCAGAACGCGGGCGGGATGTGCGGCGAGTCCACGTACATCGGTTGGAAGATTTTGCGCCGGCCGGTCAGGCCGGAGAAGCCCGCGACCGCGATGTTGTTGCCATGAAACGCCTGCCAGCGCGAGATGACCTGGAACTTGCCCGGCTGGCCCGCCTCGACCCAGTACTGCCGGGCCAGCCGGACCGCATCGTCGGTCGCATCCGTGCCGGTGCAGGTCACCCAGACGCGGCTGTTGTCGCGCAGCCCGCCGGGCGCGAGCGACACAATCAGGTCGCACAGGTCGAGGAAGGCCTGGTTGGTGAACGCGTGGGCCGGGTAGAACGAGAACCGCTGCGCCTGCTCGTACATCGCCTCGGGGATGGCCGCCACGCCGTGGCCGATGCTGGTGACGACGGACGAGCCGCCCGAGCCATCGATGTAACGGCGGCCGGCTTCGTCAAAGAGGTAGATGCCTTCGGTGCGGACAATCAGCGGGAAGTCGCGATCCCAGTCGCGATGGACGGCGTGGACATTGGGCCGGGTCATGGCTATCCTCCCTCCGGGGGCTAAAGGGGTGTCAGGGCGCGGCCGCAAGACGAAGTCCCGGAGCTGCGCGTGCCGCTGCCAGAAAACGATTACAGGATAGCACACGCGCCAGGCAGTGTCAAGGGTTTGTGAGTTCCAAAATGCACGAAATACACGCAGAAAACCTATTGACAACGGCTCCGAAGTACGGTATGATGCCTCTATCGCAGACGGGTTATCTGAAAACGATTTCATCATCCCTCCTCCCTCTACCACGAAGCTGCCGCAAGGAGAAAAACGATGGTGACCAGCACGGCGACCCAGCGCAGCGTCCTGGCGGGGACGCTGAACGTACTCCCCGAGGATGACGTGCTCCGCATCCATGACGCGGCGCTCGCCATCCTGCAAGACCCCGGCATCGAGAGCGAGTCGCAACTCATCCTGGACATCATGGCGCGCAGCGGCGCACGGGTCGACCGTGACACGCGGCGCATCCGCATCCCGCCTGACATGGTCGACGCGGCCCTCCGTACCGCGCCCGGGTCATTTGTGCTCCATGCGCGGCGCGACCCCGCCCGAGACCTGCTGCTCGAGCCGGGCCGCGTCTACTGGGGCATGGGCGGCACTTCGGAGCCGTACTTCTTCGACTACGAACGCTGGCAGCCGCGCTCCCCCACGCACGCGGACATGGTCACCAGCACGCGCATCGGCCACGCGCTGCCGAACATCGACTTCGTGCAGACGCTCTGCATGTCGGGCGACAAGCCCACTGGGCAAATCTTCTTCCACGATTTCGACGCCATCTTCCGCAACACGACCAAGCCCACCGTTATCAACATCCTCGACCGCCGCTTCACACAACTGCTGCTGGGCATGACCGCGGCCGCATCCGGCGGCGAGGCCGAGCTGCGCGAGCACCCCAGCGTACTCGGCATCGTGACGCCGGTCTCGCCGCTCAAGGTCGCGGAGATGAACGAAGGCATCGTGGACGCGGTCGCAGCGGGCGTGCCGATCCTCTACTCGCCCGGCCCCATGATGGCTGCGAGCGGCCCGGCCACAGTCGCGGGCACGCTGGCGCTGACCACCGCGGAGGTGTTGTTCGGCGTCGTGCTCACCCAACTGCTCCGGCCCGGCGCGCCGGTCGTGCTCAAGCCGGACACCGATGTGTTCGATATGCGGACCTCGCAGTGCACCTACGGCAGCCCGGAACAGAACCTCGGCAAGGCCGCGATGGCGCAGATGGCGCGGCACTACGGCCTGCCCATCTACAGCCTGGGCGGCGGCGTGGAGGGCAAGACGCCCGACGCGGAGGCCGCGTCGGAGGCGATGATGAGCATGCTGCTCAACGCGCTCGCGGGCGTCAACCTCAACCAGAGCCTCGGCAGCATGGCGTTCGGGCTGTACGGCTGCCAGGAGATGGTCGTCATCTGCGATGAGCTGGCCCGCATGGTCCGGCACGTCCTGCGCGGCATCACGGTGGACGACGACACGCTGGCGCTGGACGCGATCCGGCAGGCCGGGCCGGGCGGCAGCTTCCTGGGCAGCGACCACACCGTCCGCCACTTCCGCAGCGAACTCTACTTCCCGCAGTTGTTCCGCCGCCAGACCATCGAGCAGTGGACCGAGGCAGGCAAGACGATGGGCCACGACCTCGCGCACGCGCGCGTGCAAGAAATCCTGGCGACTGCGGGGCCGGTGCCCTTGCCGCCGGAGGTGGACCGCAATCTCGAGCTGGCGCTGCGCG
>JAKPQT010000540.1 GCA_029555885.1 Chloroflexota bacterium
GCGCACGATGATCACGTCACCCTGCGCGTGCCGGTGTCTCCACTGGTCAGCCCAAAGGTCGAGCACGTAGTGCAGGTAGATGTTCGCCAGCAAGGGGCTGATACTGCCGCCCTGCGGAGTCCCACTCTCCGGCTCCACGTACTGACCGTCCTCCAGCACGCCGGCGTGCAGCCATTTCTGGATCTGCCGCACGACGCGCCGGTCCGCGATCCGGTGCTCGATGAACTTGACCATCCAGCCGTGATCGAGCGTGTCGAAGGAAGGCGCAACACACTGCCTATCTCCACCAGTTCGCAGACTGCCCAAAGCAGGTGATCGTCATCCAACGATCACATCCCTTCGCGGGTCAGACGCTGGAGGTACTCGGCCAGTCTCATCGCGGCGGTCGGCTGCACCTCGTTGCTGTTCTGCCGGACGGCACACGCGCGCTGATCCCGGCGGCGTGGACCAATGTACCGGGCACAACGGACACGGAGCGGGCTGAGCCTCAAGCTGCAACGCTGGCCACTCTCAGGCAATTGCTGCACACCCGCATTCTGATCGATGCTTTGCTGCGCCGCGAAGCAGCGTTGCCCCACGTGGGCACGCAGCCGCGGACAGAGGAGCATGAACGTGCAGCTACTGATGAACTTCGCAGAGTCGCCGCCGGAGGGCGTCGCCCCGGTATGGACGGAACTGGCCGACGAGCAGCGCGCCACAGCGGTAAACACGCTGGCGCGCTTGATGGCGATGACCGCCAGCGCACCGGCCGAGATCGGCACGGCCACCGAGCAGGAGAACCAGGATGAGTGAAGCCAGCAAGATCACCAGCCAGCATAGGCAGCGTGAGGCGTTTGTGTATGTCCGGCAATCCACCGCCGCCCAAGTGGAGCACAATCGGGAGTCAACCGCGCGCCAGTACCGGCTCGTCGATCGGGCCATGGAACTGGGCTGGAACCGTCAGCAAGTCCAGGTCGTGGATGAAGACCTGGGCATCTCGGGCGCCGGTCTGGCCCAGCGCTCTGGTTTTGCGCACATGACCGCCCGAGTCGCGCTCGGTCAGGTCGGCATCGTCCTGGGGCTGGAGGTCTCGCGGCTGGCTCGCAACAACGCCGAGTGGTATCGTCTCCTTGATCTCTGCGGCGTCACGGACACGCTGATCGGCGATGCGGATGGCATCTACCACCCCGGGTTGTTCAATGACCGGCTGGTCCTCGGTTTGAAGGGCACAATGTCGGAGGCCGAGCTGCACGTGCTGCGCGCCCGCCTCGAAGGCGGCATCCGCAACAAGGCCGCCCGCGGCGAGCTGCGGCGCGGTCTGCCGGTTGGCTTTGTCTGGGGCGAGCAGGACGGCGAGGTCCGCTTCCACCCCGACGAGTCGGTGGTGGCGGCCATTCGGACCGTGTTCGAGCGCTTCGCCGAGCTGGGCTCGGTCCGCCAGGTGTGGCTGTGGTTTCGCGCGCAGGGGCTGCGTTTTCCTCAGCCGACCGGCCACGCGGAGGAAGTCCGCTGGGTCGTGCCCACCTACACGAAGCTCCACCAAGTGCTGACCAATCCGGTGTATGCGGGTGCCTATGTGTACGGCAAGACCCGGCACGAACGCTACGTGGATGAGCAGGGCCAGTTGCGCAAGCGGATCCGGCGCCTGCCGCGTGCCCGGTGGCCAGTCCTCCTGCGCGAGCACCACGCCGGTTTCATCGACTGGGAGACCTTCGAGACCAACCAGACGCGGATCGGCAGCAACATCCGTCCGCGCCCACACGAAGCCGGAGGCGCCGTGAGAGAAGGCGCCGCGCTGCTGCAGGGCCTGGCGACCTGCGGCCGTTGTGGTCGCGGACTGCGGGTCTACTACTCTGGCCGCAACGCGGCCCCCGGCTATTACTGTGCCGGCCACTCGATCGTGAATGGGCGTGGCGAGTACTGCCTGCGCGTCGGCGGTTGCCAGATCGACGCCGCGGTGGCGGCGGCCTTCCTGGCCAGCCTGGCGCCGGCCGGCCTGCAGGCTGCGCTGCGCG
>JAKPQT010000543.1 GCA_029555885.1 Chloroflexota bacterium
ATCCGGACGCCCACAAGGGGCTAGGCTACGTGCCCGTCCGAGCGCCCACGAGGGGCCAGGCTACGACGCCAGTATAGCACGCGCCGAAACGGCAGGGCAATATGCCGCCGGATAGAGGTGGTGGCAGCCGGTGGTCATATCCGGCGGGCGGGATGAATAGGTCGCACGGCAGGGGGGAAGATATCCCTTGCGACACATGCGCGGGCCATCGGCGGAGTCTATAATGTGGGAGAATCTCCCATGAGACTCTCCCGATGGAAGGATGCCCATGATATATTCTGGTAGGATGACACATCGTTGGGCCGGGCATCGGCTACGCAGAGCGCTCAGCGGCCTCCTGGTCGCCTGCCTGCTCCTGGCGCTGGCACCGGTCGGGCACGTCGCTGCGGACACCGGCACGACCCTGGCCGTGACGCGCGCGGCCGGCGCAACCCTGTACGATGACACCGGCGCAGTGCTGCGCGAGCTGCCCAGCGGCGTCGCGTTCAAGGTCAGCGGGCGCACCGCTGACAGCCGCTGGTTCTATGGCGCGACCCGCGACGGTGCGACGGGCTGGATGAGCGCGGACGAGGTGCTCATCTTCGGGGTGAGCAAGGTAGCCGAGCGCGCCGGGTTCACCCCGCCGGCTGGGCCTGCCACTGCGCCAGCCACAGGGAGCGCAGCGGGCACTGAGACCTCAACCGCAGATGCCCAGCCCGCTGCAGAGACGGCCACAGCGAGCGCAGCCGGGGCCTCCGCAACAGCCACGGTCAGCACCGGCGCGCAGCGGCTCAACGTGCGGTCCGGCCCCGGCACGAGCTACCCCGTCGTGGGCTCGCTCGCCTCCGGCAGCCAGGTGACCGCAACCGCGCGCAGCGCGCGCGGCGACTGGCTGCGCATCGCAGACGCGAACCTGCCGGCCGGGACCGGCTGGGCCAGTGCCGCCTACCTGACGGTGCAGGGCAACGCCACCGAACTGCCCGTCGCCGGCGCACCGGCTGCTGCTGCAGCGAGCGCCCAACCTGGGCAAGCCGCAGCTCGCACAACCTCAAACCGGCAACCTGCAACCTCAACCGGGCAACCTGCACCGCCCGCCGCCGGCCTGACCGGCAAGTTGGTCTTCCAGGCGCGCAGCGGCGGCCAGCTCTACATCTACGACCTCGCCCGGGGCACGCTCCGAGAGTTGACCTCGGGCGCGGACCCGGCGCTCAGCCCGGATGGCCGCACGGTGGTCTTCTGGCGCGCCGACGGCGGCAGCCACAGCCTCTACCTGATCGACAGCGACGGCGGCAACGAGCGGCGCATCCTCACGCGCAGCGAGGCGCTGCGCGCGCCTGCGTGGAGCCCTGACGGCAGCAAGATCGTGTTCAGCCACATCAGCGGCCAGCGCAAGTGTCGCGACGTCGGCTACAACATCTGCATGCCCGATGTCTTCCCCTACAACCTGATGTTCCCGCTCAAGGTGGCCGATGCGTGGGGCCTGGCGCGGGTCGACCGGGAGGGCGGCAGCTACCAGGACATCGCCGCCGTGCCCGATGCCATCTCGCCCGACTGGTCCGACCGGGGCATCCTCTACGGCGGCACGGGCATCCAGTTGACCCAGGATGGCTCCGCTGCTGACCAGAACCGCAGCCTGCTTGGGGAGTTTCACTACCAGGATCCGGCGAGCCAGCCGGGCGGTGGGCCGCCTGATGGCGGGCGCATCGTTTTTCATTCGCTAGAGAAGGACCACTGGGAAATCTTCAGCGCCAATGCAGATGGCTCGAACGTGGTGGCCCTGACCCGACCGGAGACGACCCTGGTGGACGTGCTGCCGCACAACGTCGCACCGGACTGGAGTCCGGATGGCCGCCACATCGTGTTCCTGAGCAACCGCACCGGCCGCTGGCAACTCTGGGTGATGGAGGCCGACGGCGCCAACCTGCGCGCGCTGCCGGTCGATGTACCGATCGAATACAACTACCAGGCCGAACAGGTCGTGAGCTGGGGCCAATAGGAGAGGTAATACGACATGATGCATTTGGCTATATATCCGACACATCGCCGCTGGATGAGCCGTGCTGTGCTGCTGGCGCTCGTGCTGCTCACGGCAGGCTGTGCGGCCATCGGGGGGCAGGCCACTGATACGGGCGCGCAGCCTGCGCAGGCTGTAGCTGCGACCCCGCTGGCCAGCCCCTCGCCCGTGATTGTCAGCACCCCTGCTGACACGCTTACCAGCAGCACTGCTGCAACCGGCAGCGGCGAGACGCGGCGGCTCGGCACCGCCAGCCTCACCTACAACGGCGAAATCATGGCCGAGGCCATCGTGCCCGTCGTGGCCGAGGTCGCGGGGCAGGTGCAGGAGGTGACTGTCGCGGTGGGTGACAGCGTGAAGCAGGGCGACCTGCTCGTGCGCATCGACAGCACGGTGGCAGAGGCGCAGCGCGCCCAGGCGCAGGCCGCGCTGGAGCTGGCCCAGTCCCAGGTCGAGCTGGCGAAGACCCAGCCGCAGCCGTCCGACGTGGCGGCAGCAGAGGCTGCGGTCAATGCGGCCCGCGCCGCCTACAACCGGGCGCTGCAGGGCGCGACCGACGAGGAAAAGCGCATGGTCCTGGCCCAACTCAAGCAGGCGGAGGCGGCCGTCTCGATATACCAGGGCCAGTATGACCGCATCGCGGGCAACCCCTACGCCGCCATGATGCCGGAGGCGCTGCAGCTCCAGCAGGCGACGCTGGCGAAGGAGGCCGCGCAGGCCCAGTACGACAAGGTGCTGAAGGGCGCGACCGCGGACCAGATTGCCGCCGCCTATGCTGCACTGACCGGCGCGCAGTCGCAGCTCACCCGGCTGAAGCGGGGCGCGGAGCCGGCCCAGATCAAGGCAGCGGAGGCCGGGGTGAAGCAGGCCGAGGCGGCCGTCTACCTGGCGCAGCTCCAGCTCGACAAGACCAGCGTCCTCGCGCCGGTGGACGGCTTCATCTACCAGCTCGATGCGGTCGAGGGCGGCATGGCCGGGCCGGGCACGGTCCTTGCCATCGTCTTTTCCCACGAGTCGAAGATCGTCATCCAGGTCGAAGAGTCGCGTTACAGGGATGTCGCGGTCGGCCAGCCCGTCAGCATCCGGGTGGATGCCTATGGCGACCGCACCTTCGCCGGCGAGGTCTCGGCCATCGCGCCGACCTTCGACTACGCCAAGCGCACGGTGCAGGTCACCGTCCGGCCTACGGAAGGGGCGGCTGAACTCAAGCCCGGCATGTTTGCCACCGTGACGCTGTTGGAGCCATAAGCCCATGAAGCCCTGGGAAATCTCGATCAATCAACCGGTCTTCATCTCGATGGTCATGCTGGCGCTGATCGTCGTCGGCGTGCTCGCGTATACGGGCATGCCGTTGGACTTCTTCCCGG
>JAKPQT010000554.1 GCA_029555885.1 Chloroflexota bacterium
CCGAGCGCCAGGCCGAGCAGGAGGCGCTGACGAGCGGTCGACGCACGGGCGGCGGTCAGCAGCAGGCCCGCGAGCGCGAAGAAGAGGAACGCGGGCTCGGACATGACCATGCGGGAGTGGTCCACCACGAGCGGGGAGGTCGCGTAGAGCAGGCCGGCGGGCAGGGCGAGCATGTTCCAGCGGTGGCTCGGTTGGCCCAAGCGTTGGGCAAGACCGGACACAGCAGTGGAACCAACCAGGCGGGGCCATCCCAGGACGATGAGCGCGGTATTAGCCAGCGTGAACACGAGCGACGCAATCTTGAGCGCGCCGTACTCGCCGCCTGACAGCGCGACCAGCGGCGCAAGCAGGAGCGGCCAGCCGAACGGGAACTTCGCTTGCGGGATGTCGGGCCGGCTGACCAGGCCGTAGATCGGACCGTCCACCAGGGAGCACGCGAGCACCACATACTGTGCGTCATCGCCGTACACGCCCAACTGGAACGCGTCGAAGCGCCAGAGGGAGAGCGCGGCGGCGAGGACGAGGAGCGCGGCGAGCGCGAGCCGGCGGACGAAAGCCGATTGAAGATGTGCGAAGCTGAGCTTCGCCAAGATTGAAGATTGAAGATTACGGGTTATGTGCTGCAAGCGCGATTTCACCATGGGTGATGTGTTGCCAATCACATCAGGCAAGGCGGGTCTCCTGGTTCAGGTCTTCGGCGGTCAAATGGAAGGTGTCGACACCATAGCCGGCCAGGCAAACAAGGAATACGGTGCGCGGTACGCCGGCCAGGCGCGCTGCGGCGCCGGATGACAGCTGTCCCACCTCGAAGAGCTTGATGGCGGCAGCTATACGCAGTGTATAGCACAGCCTCGGTATCACCACCGGCGGTGATTCGGGTCTGGGATCGTTCAGGCCCACGCGCTCAGGAACTCCACACAGTTGTGCATGTCAGCCGCTGACTTAAGCGCCATCACCTTGAGCACCCGGCGCATCTGCTCTCCTACTGAGTAATGCTGCTGGCGTGCGAGTAGGATACCAGCGTGTTCCCTGCCTTCGGCGAGATACTGCGAATGCAGGCGCAGGAAGTCGCCGCGGTTGAAGCTGTATAGCACACGATCTTGGCTCGTGGCATACGACAGGTGCTCGTTGTCAGCCCACTCAATCATGCCTACTTCCGAAGCTGTGACCACATCGACACCGCGTGCCTGCAACGCCTGCACCAGGCTGCGGTCGCCGGAATCCTCATCGATATAGAGCTTGAACATCAGGCTGCCCGCCGACGCGCGCGATATGCCTGTTCGACTCTGTCATCATCGGCTTCCTCAGCCGCCAGGGCTGCTTCGATCTGCTCGCGATTGGCGTGATAGTAGGCCAGCGCAGCGTGAACCTGGGCGAGGTTTATGTGACCGATGCGGTCGCTGATCTCCTCAGGTGTCAGGCCCAGCTTGTACCAGCCGACCACGCGCTGCACTGTGACGCCTGTGCCCGCAATGCGCGGCCGACCGTGCCGAATGTCCGGGGTTGCGATGATGAGTTGTCCGATGTCAACCATGGTTCCTTGTGGCTCCGCTGTCATTGCACAGTCCTCCACGGCTATTGTACGATTGATTGCAGATTCAAGATTACCGATTGAGGGACCCGCCAACGTTATTGTTCACCAGATTGCTGGAGTGCGAAGGCTATCACGCGGTCGCTTAGCCATATGCCGCGACTGCGCATTTGGTCGAGTGCGCCGCGCATCGAGAACTGGTGGCCCTCGCGTTGGGCGCGCAAGAGAATGCCGATCGAACCGGTCACGGATAGCCCATTGAGTCTCGCAACGCGCCTGCCAGCAGCTTCGTCTATCGCGACCGTCGTGATGCCGGCGTTCAGGGCCAGTTGGATGACGGATGCCTCACCCTTATCCAATACGTTTGCCAGGTTTGGTGCGAGCGGTAGCGGTTGCGAGCCCTTTGTCAGCCAGTGTGCTGAATTGAACTCGGCCAGCCCGAATTGTACCGGTCCACCTGCGGCGATTTCGGAACAGACTTCGAGGGGCACCAGTACGCGGCGGTATATCTGCAAGACGCGCAAATCTCCCAGGCCAGCGATAATGGTGAGGATAGGGCCTGTGTTAATGACGAGATCCTGAGTCTCAGGCATTTTCCAGGTCCGAGCGAAGCTCATCTTCTTCCAGATCGACCATGTTTACACCGTAACGATGCAGACTCAGCAGGAACGAGACACGATCCAGACCGGCTAAGGTGGCAGCGATCCCGGAGGGGATGCGTTTCATCTCGAATAGTTTGACGGCCATGGCCATCCTGGCTTCCTGCTCGAAATCGGTGCGCGTCTGCTGAAGTGCATCGGGCAGCAATCTCGGGTATTCTATGACTAATTGCATGGCTGTGTCACTCCTTTCAAGTCGATTCAAGTATACCACAGACAGCCTCGACTATGAGACGGTTGCAGGCCTGCAATTGCAGATTGCAGATTGAAGATTGAAGATTCGCGGTGTGCAGGGTTGAGACTCCGAGTCCAGAATTACCGGTTCAACAGCGGGTGTGCGGGCGCAGCTTCACTAGCTGCGCCCGCCCGGACCTCGGCAGTGCGGATGCGGTAGACGAGGTCGATGGCGGGGCGGGCGTCGGCGATGCGGAAGCCCCGGCCGGCCAGGGTTTCTTCGTAGACCCTGGTATGCAGGCCGGTGAAGCCCTCGGTGAACTCGATTTCCTCGCCGTCGACGGTGATGGAGCGGAACGTGCTGCGCGCACCGGGTTCGACCGGGAAGGGCAGGTCCGCCGGGTCGATGGAGAGGAACCAGCGGACGCGGGCGCGTTCCAGCTCCAGGTAGCCGGCCATGCGCTGCGGGTCGGAGTGATGTACGGCCGGGCTGCGCACGGCTTTGCCAAAGAGCCACAACAGCAGGTCGAAGAAGTGGACGCCGATGTTGAGCGCGATGCCGCCGGACTTCTCCGGCGCGCCCTTCCAGGAGACGTGGTACCACGGGCCGCGGGCGGTGATGTAGGTCAGGACGACGTCGTGTGTGCGACGCGGGGCGTCGCCCGTGCGACGCGGGGCGTCGCCCGTGCGACCGGCATCACCCGCCGCGAGGGCCTCGCGCAGCTTGAGCAACTGCGGGTGCACCCGGAGTTGGAGGACAGTGTGGATGCGGCGGCCGGTCTCGGCCTCGAGCTCCTCCAGCGCGTCCAGGTTCCATGGGTTGATGACGATGGGCTTCTCGCAGATGACGTCCGCGCCGGTGCGCAGCGCGAGGCGGCAGTGGGCGTCGTGCAGGTAGTTGGGCGAGCAGATGCTGACCCAGTGGACGCGCTGCTCCTCCGGCCCGCGGCGCAGCTTCTCGAGGTGGCGGTCGAACCGCTCGATCTCGGTGAAGAAGCGGGTGTTATAGCTGTACTGGTCGAGCACGCCGACCGCGTCCTTCGGGTCGACGGCCGCGACGAGGACGTTGCCCGTATCGCGGATCGCGCGCAGGTGCCGCGGCGCGATGTAGCCGGCGGCACCGATGAGCGCGAAGTTGGAAGGTTGTGCGAGCTGCGGCTCGCCCGAGGTTGAAGGTTGCAAGTTACCGGTGGAAGGTTGCAGGTTGGTGGTCATCAGTTGGATGTCTCGTATTCGGTGATGGATTCGCGGGTGCGGCGGGTGTTAGGCTGGGTGTCCAGGTAGCTGATGAAGCGGCTTATCAGGCGGCTGCAGTGTTCGGTCTCCGTCTTGAGACGGCTAAACTCCTCCTGGGATAGATAGCCGGCACCGAGCGCGACGTAGAGCTGCGCGCGCAGCTCGCCGGCCGAGCCCTTGGCCCGGCCCAGGAAGTCAGCAAACATGGCCTGAGAGCGCGATTCGAAGCCTTCCGCGATATTGGACATTACCGAGACGGCAGCCCGTCGCATCTGATCCCGCAGACCGTAGTCGCGGGCAAAGCCCCCGCGCTCGGACAACTGGTATATCTGCTGCGTCAATGCCCTGGCGACTTTCCAGGCCTCGATGTCTTCGAAACGTTCAATCGTTGCCATGACCACCCTCCGGATGACCGTTATAGGTTGGAAGGTTGAATGTTACAAGTTGACGGTTCACAGTTGAAGGTTCGAGATTTAAAGGTTGGCACCCTCCAGGCGCAAACTTGCAACTTCCAACCTTCGAACCTGCAACCGCTAACCCTGCAACCGTTCGTATTCGATCACCCGTCGCAGCGTGTCGTCGAGCGAGCAGCGCGGGGCGTAGCCGATGAGCGCGTGGAGCTTGGCGATGCTGGGCACGCGGCGCTGCATGTCTTCGAAGCCGGGGCCGTAGGCGGCGTCGTACGGGACCATCTGGATCTCGGAGCGGCTGCCGGTGAGGGCGAGCACGCGCTCGGCAAGGCCGCGGATGGTGATCTCCTCGGTCGCGCCGACGTTGAAGACCTGGCCGGGCGCGGCCGGGTGCTCGGCCAGCGCGGCGGCCGCGCGGGTGACGTCCGCGACGTCCGCGAAGCAGCGCGACTGCGTGCCGTCGCCGTAGACGGTCAGCGGCTGGCCCGCGAGGGCCTGGCGCACGAAGCGGGGCACGACCATGCCGTAGCGACCCGTCTGCCGCGGGCCGACGGTGTTGAAGAAGCGCATGACGACCACAGGCAGGCCGAACTGGTGATAGTAGGCCAGGCCGAGGAACTCGTCGACGGCCTTGGACTCGGCATAGGCCCAGCGGCTGCGGGTCGTCGGGCCCATCAGCCGGTCGTCGTCCTCGGTGAAGGGCACGCGGACGCCCTTGCCGTAGACCTCGGAGGTGGACGCAATCAGCACCTTGCAGCCGTAGCGGTAGGCCGCGGCGAGCACGGCCTCGGTGCCCATGATGTTGGTGCGGATCGTGCGCACCGGGTCCTCGACGATCCGCTGGACGCCGACCATTGCGGCCAGGTGGACGACCACATCCGACTCGCTCGTCAGGCGGTCGAGCACCTGCTCGTTCCCGATGTTCTCCCGCACGAGCTGGAAATGGGGGAGGGGCCGCAGGTGCGCGATGTTCTCCACGCGGCCGGTCGACAGGTCGTCGATCGCGACGACGCGGTGCCCCTGGGCAAGCAGCAGCTCGCAGAGATGTGAGCCGATGAATCCGGCGCCGCCGGTGATGAGATAGCGCATGAACCTACCTTTTTTGCACGGTTACAGGTTCGAAGGTTGAAGGTTGAAAGTTGTGCTCACGCGGTAACCTGCAACCTTCAACTTCTCAACCTTCAACCACGAAAAGGGTTACAGGTTCGAAGGTTGAATGTTGAAAGTTATGCTCACGCAGTAACCTGTAACTTTCAACTTCTCAACCTGTAACCCGTAATATGCAACCTTCAACTTTAGAACCTTCAACCCGGTCAAACGCTCCACGCGACGAGGAGCACGCCGGCAATGATAAGGCCGATGCCGCCCCAGCGCAAGAGCGGGATGGCTTCGCCCAGGAAGATGCGGGAGGTGAGGGCGATCAGGACGAAGTTGAGCGCCAGGAACGGGTAGGCCAGGCTGAGCGGCAGGCGCGACAGGACGATGATCTACGAGAGTGCGCCGATGCCGTAGAAGACGTAGCCGAGCCACACGAGCGGCGAGCGGAACGCGGTCAGCAGAAACTCGGCGCCGGCGTTGGCGTGGCCGCCCATCTGCGTCGTGCCAAGTTTGAGCACGGTCTGGCCGGCGACGCTGCATGCGATCGAGAACAGGATCAGGGCGATGGATGTAAGCATCTTCTTCCTGGAGTGTGTCGTGTTCATGGCTTCCTGTGTTTTGGGGTATGGGGAGGCGCAGCCTCCCCATACCCCAAAAACAAACTACCTGCCTGCGCGGAAGTGGGCGACGGTTGCGGCTAGGCCGGCGGACAGCGAGACCTGCGGCTGCCAGCCGAGCTCGCGGGCGGCGCGGGTCGCATCCAGGTAGATGTGGCGGACCTCGCCGGGCTTGGCCGGGCCGTGGCGCTGGCCCTGCGTGTAGTCAGTCAAGGCTGCCAGGTGGTCGAAGAGCGTGTTGATGTCCACCGGCACGCCGGCGCCGATGTTGTAGATGCCGAAGCCGCCCGGGATTTCTGCGTCCAGCGCAAGCACGTTCGCCTGGGCGACGTCGCCGACATACACGAAGTCGCGTGACTGTTGGCCGTCGCCGGAGATGGTCGCAGGCCGGCCCGCCAGCATGGCGCCGGTGAAGATGGCGACGACGCCGGCCTCGCCCGATGGATCCTGCCGCGGGCCGTAGACGTTGCCATAGCGCAGGATGGTGCATGGCAGGCCGTAGTTGTAGTGGTAGGTGAAGAGCATGTGCTCCGCGGCGAGCTTGGTCGCGCCGTATGGGTCCAGCGGGCGGGGCAGGCAGGCCTCGGTCGCAGGCAGCTCCTCCGGCTCGCCGTAGACCGCGCCGCCGGTCGATGCGAAAAGGAAGCGGCGGACCGTGCCCGCCGCGCGGGCGGCTTCGAGCAGGTTGAGCGTGCCGATGATGTTCGTTTTCGCATAGGCAACCGGCTCGCGCAGGCTGCCGCGCACGTCGGCCAGCGCGGCCTGGTGGCAGACGATCGTCGGGCGCTCGTCCGCAAACAGGGCCATGAGGGCCGCGGCGTCACGGATATCCGTCTCATAGAAGCGAGCCGCGGGGTTCAGGTTGGCGCGCTTACCGGTGGACAGGTTGTCGACGATGGCAACCGAGTGGCCGGCGGCGAGGAAGGCATCGACGATGTGCGAGCCGATGAACCCGGCCCCGCCGGTGACGAGGATGTGTTCTGGCATGGTTAGTCTACATTCCTACGGAAGAATAGAACGCTGATGACGCTGATTGGACTGATTTTTATGATCTTTTTCATTTTCTTTGATCTGTAGTTCCCAGCCGTCAGGCGCAATCGTCCAGCAATCTTCAATCTGCAATCTTCAATCCTCAATCCTCAATCGTTCCCGC
>JAKPQT010000558.1 GCA_029555885.1 Chloroflexota bacterium
CTGCAATGCCTCACGCCAACCGGCGGCAGCCGGCTCCCGGTCGAACCAGTATTCAAAATAGTCGACCAGCAGCGGCTCGACATCGGAGGCGTATCTATTGATCTCCTGGTAGTCGGGCTTGCGGCCCAACGCCACCAACGCGCGCGCCATGACATTGACAAAACGCCAGACGAACTCCTTGGAAGCGGCTGACTGCCCTTCCGACGGCAGCTGGCCGGCGATGCGCGTGGCCACCTCGGTGATGCGCGAGAAGCTGCCCACCGGGTTGTAGCGCGCCGAGATCTCCGGGTGTCCGAGGTGGAACATGAAGAACTCGTCCGCGCGCCCTGCCCGCTGGCTTTCAGCATAGATGCGACGCAGCAGGTCGATGTCACCCTTGGGGTCGAACACGATGACCACCTCACCGCGACGGATGTCCTGGGTGATCAGCAGTTCCGCCAGGCGCGTCTTGCCCACCCGCGTGGTACCCAGCACCAGCGTGTGACCAACCCGGTCGGCGATGTCCATCCAGATGTCGGCTTCACCCGGCTCGACCCCGTGGATTGCGGGATCGCCGCCCAGGCCGACGGGTGCGGCCACCTGTGGACGCAGGCGCCCGAACAATTCAACGAGCAAACCTTGCTGCAACAGCGGTTGGCTCTCGGGCCGACGGGCCTCGAATAGGCGCTGGGTGTGGCGCTGGTCCCATTGGAAACCCCGCCCCAGAAACAGCCGCTCGGTCGACCACGGGATCTCGGTCGAGGTCACCTCGTAACGGCGCTGACGTCTCAGGTTGGCACGGTAGCGCAGGGTTTGCAGGCCGGCGGCGCCTCGCCAGGCCGCGTGCGCCACCAATGCGCCGGCCAGCAGCCAGTCCCACGGTCGGTTCAGCAGGAACAGGCCCGGCGCACCGATCACCACGCCCGCGCCGAGCGCAGACGCACAGGCCGAACGCAGTTCATGCGCCGGACGCAGCAGGGCTTCTAGCGGGTAAGCCATCAGGTCGGCACGCTCGCGCCTTCCACCACGCGCACCAGCGTCGAGTCGATGGCGGGCAGTGCCTGGATGAATCGCTGCGGCTCGCAGATCACGATGCCATTGATCCGCGAACTGCCACGGTCGGACCGCTTGCGCTCGTAGCAGAGGATGTTCACGCCGCGATCGGCACGCAGGTGCCACCCCTCGCGCAAGACCTCGCGTTGCACGCGCTTGGCCGCATCGGCAGCGGACTCTGGCACCCCGACTTGCTGTTTGGCGAACTCCCGGAAGATGCGTGGCGAGGCAAGCAACAAGCCTTCAGCCACCACATGCACGAGCGCATCAGGCTCGTTCACCGATAACCTGCCATCGAGCATGCCCTGGCTCAGCCACGCCATGAACTGACGAGCAAGCGCGGATTCGTCAGGCGACACATCCTCCAGGAATTCAGGCGGATACACGGCGAGGACGCTCTGCGTCTCGGGTGAACTCACCGCGACGACGGGTGTCGCTGCCGGCCCCACGGGCGTAGCGCTGACCGCTTGGGCTCGCCCCGGGGAGCCTCTGGACGCATCATCTGCCACCAACTCGCTGAGGACGCCGTCCGCATTGGCATCGCCACTCAGGCACGCTCGCAGGTCGGCCATCAATGCCGAGTC
>JAKPQT010000569.1 GCA_029555885.1 Chloroflexota bacterium
ACCTGGGGCCTGGACCCGGCCAGCGGCGAGGTGTACCTGTTTGCGCCTGCGAGCGAGGAGGAAGGGCTGCTCTCCGCCGTCATCGCCAACCCGGTCGCATTCCTGCGCCGGCTGTACGGAAATCTCTACGACCTGTTGGAATTGCTCACCGGCATCCGGCTGGTGCCGGTGCTGGTCGTGGTGCTGGCCGCGCTCGGCCTTTTCGTCAGGCCGTGGTCTACCGACCGGCTGTGGGGCGAGCTGGCGCTGTTCGGCTCGCTGCTCGCGCCGTTGAGCTATGTCCCGTTCTTCGTGCAGGATCGCTACATGGCGGGCATCCTCCTGCCGGTACTGGTGTGGTGCGGCCTTGGCGCAGCGCACCTGGGCGGCTGGCTGCATGAGTCCTGGCAGAACCTCTGGCCGGGCCGCGCGGTGAGCGCGGGCGGCCGCGGCCTGCTGCTGGCCGCACCGGTCGTAGCACTCACGCTATTCCTCCTATGGCGCGGTCCTGCGCTGCGGGAGGCCCTGAACGTCACGGGCGCGTACCAGCCCGCGCACCTCGACGCGGCGGCCGCGCTGCACGCGGCGGGCGCGACTGCGACGGATGTGGTGCTGACGCGCTACCCGGCCATCGCCTTCCACGCCGGGACGCGCTGGGCGCCGACGCCCGCAGCCCCGTGGGATGATGTGCTGGCCTATGCGCGGGCGAAGGGTGCGACCTACCTGGTCATGGACGAGCGCGAGGGCCGCCTGCGCCCGCAGCTTGCCTTCCTGCTGGACCCGGCGCAGGCCCCGCGTGAGTTGGAGCACCTACGCACCTTCGAAGACGGCCAGCGCAAGACGCTGGTCTACCGGTTCCGGTGAGCACGATGTCTGACCTGCTGCTTGTCATCCCGCCCGGGCTCGGCCCGCTGGCCCCGCACCACGAGGCCACCTCCGGCATGGGTCATCTCGGCCCGCGTGAGGGCGCCTTCTTTTATGCGCCGCACACGGTTGCGCTGTGCGCCGCAGGCGCGCGCCGCGCGGGCCTGTCCGTCACCGTCCTCGACGGCACGCGCGAGGGCAATCCGGCGGAGTTCGCCCGCCGCGTGGTCAGCCAGCCCGCGGATGTGGTCGCGCTGTTCGTCAGCGAAGGGACCCGGCTGAGCGACGACAACTTCCTGCGCCTGCTCGCACATCTGGCGTGGGGGCAGGCCATGCCTCGCCATCTGCTGTTTGGGCCATCCGCACACTTTGTCACTGATGGCTGGCTGGCCGAGGGGCTGGCGGAGGCTGCGCTGACCGGTGAACCGGAGGCTGCGTTCGCGACAGCAGTGGAAGGCGCGGCTGCGGGTAAGTTGACCGGCCGTGTTGAGGCGGCCGCGTTGTGTCCCGACAGCTACCGGCCGGACGGCCTGCTGGCTGATCTCGATGCGCTGCCCTTGCCTGCCTGGGACCTCGTGGCCTGGCAGCCTTACGGCGCAGTGGGCCTGCTAAGTAGCCGCGGCTGTCCCGCCAGGTGTACGTTCTGCGCCTATGTCGTTGCGCAGGGGCGGAAGTTCCGCTGTCAGAGCGTCGAGCGCACGCTGGCCGAATGGGAGTGGCTCGTCCGCGAGGTCAAGCCGCCGCACATCGTCTTTCGCGACCCGGTCTTCGCGCATGACCGGCAGCGGGTGGTGGACCTCTGCGAGGGGATTGTGGCGCGCGGCCTCCGCTATCGCTGGATGTGCGAGTCGCGGCCTGAACACTTCGACGGCGAGCTGCTCAAGCTCATGGCGGCCGCGGGCTGCTACGCGGTCAAGATCGGCATGGAGAGCGGCGACCCCGAGCTGCTGGCCGCGGTGCGGCGGATTGACAAGCCGGCACAAGCCGCGGGATATCTCGCCCAGGTGCGCCGGGTGGTGGCCCACTGTCGCGTGCTGCGTATCAAGCCGATGGTATACGTGATGGCCGGACTGCCCGGCCAGACCCCGGCCTCGCTCGCGCAGACCGCCACCGCGCTCGTGGACCTGCCCCCGCGCACGTCTGTGACGGCCAAGCCGTACCAGCTCCACCCCGGCACGAAGCTGGAGGGGCCGGCGATGCCCGTCTCGCCCGCGGCGCTGGCCGCGCTGCAATCGGTCCACCGCTACGTGCCCGGCGGGCTGCGCCGCGCGTGGAACGCGCTGCGGCGGCGCGGCCGCGCGCTGTTGAGCCGGTTCCGTACGCCGCGGCCGGCGCAGTCCGGCGCGGCCTTAGCAGTGGCCAAGCCGGAATCCGCGGCGGAGCCGTGGCTGGAGAGCCTGGCGGGCGTGCGCGTGTTCCTGACCGGCGGCAACGGGTTTGTTGGCGGCCACGTGGCCCGCGCGCTCGTCGAGGCCGGTGCGGAAGTGGTGGCGCTCGTGCGGCCCGACAGTCCGCTCGGTCAGCTTGCCGACCTCCCCGTGAACATCGTGGCCGGAGATCTGACCCGTCCTGCAGGGTTGGTCGCGGCGCTGGCGGGCTGCCGGGTCTGCTTCCATGTCGCCGCGCTGTATGCGGGCGCGGAGCAGGCAGAGCAGATGTACGCGGTGAACGCGGGCGGCACGGCCGCGCTACTGGCCGCGTGCGCGCAGGCAGGCGTGTCGCGCTTCGTCTACACGAGCACCGTGGGCACGGTGGGCCGGCCCGCACAGGAGGCCGTGGCAGGCGCGGCGGCACCGGACGAGAGCGCCGCGTTCAACCTGTGGGACTATGCCAGCCCGTATGTGCGGTCCAAGTTTGCGGGGGAATGCATTGCTCTGAGCTGGCAAGGGATGGGGCTGGACGTGGTGGTGGTCAAGCCCACCGCGCCCGTTGGCGCGGGCGACGCGCGGCCCAGCGCGACCGGACGGCGCATCCTCGCGGCGTTGACCGGCGAGACCATCCCCTATCCCGCGGGCGGCATCAACCATGCGCCCGTGCGCGATATCGCCGCCGGTCACCTGCTGGCTGCGCTGCGCGGGCGGCCCGGCGCGTGCTATATCCTCGGCCACGCGAGAGGCAACCTCGACCAGGCTGCATTCATGCGCATGGTCGCGGCCGGGGTCGGCGCAACCGTCGCGCCGCCGGCAACTCCTGCGCGGCAGACCACCGTCGCGCTGGCGCTGACCGCAGACCCGGCGCGCGCGATTCGCGAGTTGGGGCTGCCGCAGTCCGACCTGGCCGCAGCGTTCCGCGAGGAGATTGACTGGTATCGCGCGATGGCCGCGCGCTGGCCGCTCCAGCGGGAGCAGCGCCGGTGATCGACGCACGGCGCAAGAAGGGCAACTGGCTCCCGCTGCTGCTCATCCTGCTGCTGGCGGCGGGGCTGCGCCTGGTCGGGCTGGAGCAGCAGTCGCTCTGGAACGACGAATTGTCCACCCTGGTGCGTGCGGATGCGGACAGCCTGGCCGACCTCCTGCGCACCGGCATCGTCCAGGACGGCCACCCGCCCGCCTACCTGACGTTCATGTATTTTGTGGAGCGGACGCTGGGGCGTGCAGTATGGGCGCTGCGGCTGCCCTCGGCCATCGCGGGCCTGCTCTCGGTCTGGATGATCTACGCGCTGGCGCGGCGGCTGCGGCCTGAAGACGCCGCCCGCGGCCGCGACGAGGGATTGATCGCGGCCGCGCTCATGGCCGTGCTGTGGGCCCCGGTCTACTACAGCCAGGAGGCGCGGCCCTATGCGTTCGCCATCCTGCTGGCGCTGCTCGTCACCTACGCGTACATGCCGCTGCTGCCGCTGGCCGGTCAGCCGCCGCCGCGCACGCGGGATATCCTGGCCTATGCCGCGGTCGCGCTGCTGACCGCGTACACGCACTATTTCGGCTTCGTGCTGGTGCTAATCCAGGCTGCGGCCGCTGTGCTGCTGGCGCTCATGGCCCGGCGCAACCGCGGGCCGGTCTCCGCAGCTTATGTCATCTTCGCGCTGGGGTATGCGCCGTGGGTGGTGCACCTGGTCGGGCAGGTGAGCAGCCAGTTCGCCGACCCGCTGCCGCGGCCCGCGCCGGACATCCTGCTCGATTTTCTGCTGCACTTGTTCAATAGCTCGCGGGTGATGGCGGGCGGCGCGATCCTGCTGTGGCTGGCCGCAGGTGGGCTCTGGCTGTGGCGGAGTGCGCGGACAAGTGCCGGGCGACTGAAGTTGCGGCCACAGCTTTTCAAACAGGCGTTGCGCGATACCTGGGCGACCTGGCTGCTGTTGGGCTGGCTGATCCTGCCGCCGGTGCTGACGGTTATCGAGAGCTGGCTGCTGCTGCCTATCGTGACGCTGCGCTATCTCCTGGTCAGCCTGCCGCCCGCGTACCTGCTGCTGGCGCGCGCGTTCTCGGCGCTGCCGCTGCCGCGGGCGGGGCGTCTGCTCGCAGCGGGCGTGGTGGTGGCCCTGTGCCTGTTTCACCTGTTGGGGCCGATCGACTATTATAACCGGCCCACCAAGCAGCAGTTCCGCGAGGCGGCCTATTATGTAGCGGAGCAAGCTGACGCGTATCCCGGCGGGTTGGTGGTTGCGAACGTCTGGAGCAAGGACTACCTGGACTATTACTTCGAAGCAACCGGCTCGCCCGTGCGGGTGGACCTGCTGGCCACGGAGGCGGAGGATGTGCCCGCGCTCGCAGAAGCTCTGGCGCGGGAGCAGCCGCGCTACGTCTGGTACATCTCGATGCACCGGAAGACGGCCCCTGAGTTGCTGGCTGACCTGGGCACAAAGATGACCCTGGTCAGGGAGCAACCCCTCATCGGCGGGTGGGTGCGGCTATACGAACGACCGGAGACGGAGTAGACCATGCGATGGCGTGAGCGGTGGACCGGTTTCTGGATGGCGCGAGCAGGCCTGAGCCGGGGCGGACGGCTGGCAACCCGCCTGGCTGCGCTGGCTGCGCCGCCCTACAAGGGCCGGCGCGTGCTGGCACGGGCAAGCGCGCGCGGCTTCATCTCCCCGCGCGCGGTCATCGCCTGTCCGGACTTGCGCCTGGGCCGTCACTGCTTCATCGACGACGGCGTGGTCATCTACAACCGCGGAGATGGCGGCAGCGTCACGCTCGGTGATGGTGTGCACCTCTACCGCGGAACCATCATCGAAATCGGCCAGGGCGGTTGCGTCGAAATCGGTGCAGGCAGCCACATCCAGCCCAACTGCCAGTTCACGGCCTACATCGGCGCGGTGCGCCTCGGTCGCGAGGTGCAGGTGGCGCCTGCGTGCGCCTTCTATCCGTATGAGCACACGATTGTCGCGGGCCAGCCCATCCACAAGCAGCCGCTCTACACCCGGGGCGATATCGTCGTGGGCGACGGCGCATGGCTGGGCTACGGCGTCATCGTGCTGGACGGCGTCACTATCGGCGCGGGCGCAGTGGTGGGCGCTGGCGCGGTCGTGACGCGCGACGTACCGGAAAACGCGATTGCCGCGGGCGTGCCCGCGCGCGTGCGCGGGTCCCGGCCGGATCGGGAATTCCAGGACTAGCCGGAGTCGAGGCTTCGGCTTTCGCCTGGCGCTGCGCCCGGAATTCCTGAGGCCGGACGGCTTGCCCTGCGATATCCAATGCCAGCCGTTTGTAAACGTATCCAAAACACCGGGTTGTGCGTTTACATACTTACCCGCTGGAATGGCGGCGGCCCGCCTTGTGCTCGGCCGGACCGGCGCGCCATCCACTATCTCTTTGGAGGATCACACATGCACGTTAGCACGATAACACGCGGGCGGCGGATACCCGCGCTTTTAGCGATCACCCTGATTGCTATATTGCTGCTGTCGACCGTCCTGACGCTGGCAAGCCCAGCCGCGGCCCAGACGGGCGGCCAGCCGGCGGCTGCGCCCGCGGCGGACACCTACACCTTCAAGGCGGTGCTCAAGCAGCCCAACACCATCTGGCGCAATATCGAGTTTCCGAGCCGGAACGTCGGCTACGCGATCGGCGGGCCAGACTGGAGCGCCTCGGGGACGGTGTATGTCGCGAAGACGACCGATGGCGGGCTGACCTGGACGCCGAAGCTCTTTGACGGGACAACGGGCTACATGCGTGGGCTGGAATGCACGACGGACGACAATTGCTGGATGGTGGGCCGGTATGCGCGCATTTACCGGACGACGAACGGCGGCGTGAACTGGACGCAGCTCAGCTCGAACGGATATGTCGGCTGGACCTACTCGGTGGCTAATACCATGAACGGGGATGGGACGGTCGTGGGGCTGACCTGCGGTGCAACAACGAGCAACCCAGATGATCCCGGCTTTCTGCAATCGGACAACGGCGTGAACTTCACCAATGCGTATGCGCCGAACTGTGCGGTGAAGTACGACATCATCTGTCCGTCGTCGGGGGTGTGTTTCTCGGCTGCACGCCGCGGCCGCGTCTACAAGTCGTTCGACAACGGCAAGAACTGGAGTGTCCACAACACGGGCATCGACCAGACCCTCCTGGGCATTGACTGCGCGAACCCGTATGCCTGCTGGGCCGTCGGTGACACGGGGCTGATCTGGAAGTCGACGGACCGCTGGGCGACCTCGACGCGGCAGCAGCTCGGCCTGCCGAGCGGCATGAACTTCGAGCGCGTGGATATGCTCGATGCCAACCGCGGCTATGCGGTGGGCTGCACGCAGCACGACCCGGCGGATATCGCCATCTGCACGGGGGTGGGGGTCATCTACCGGACGGATGACGGCGGTCAGAACTGGCGCGAGGTGGCGCGGCAGCCGAACGGCAGCCTGCTAGATGTGTTCGTGCACACGATGGACGACTTCTACGTCGTCGATGACACCGACACCATCTGGCATGTCACGACCGGCGTTGCCGCCACCAATACACCGACGGTGACTGCCACGCCGACCGAAACCTTGACGCCCACCGCGACCGCGACCGCAACGGAGACGGCGACACCCACCGAAACGCCGACGGCCACGGCTACACCGACGGAGACGCCGACGGCAACTGCGACGGCCACGCCGACCGAGACCGCGACGCCCACGGAAACTGCGACACCGACGGAAACGCCGACGGCCACGGCGACCGCAACGGCTACAGAGACCGCGACCCCGCGCATCTTGCGCGTGTATCTGCCGCTGTTGTTCCGCTAGACCGTCGCACGCTGAGAGGCGATTCGATAGGGAGTGGAGTGCGTATTCTCACATGCGCACTCCACTCCCCGATACCTTCTGCAGATGGCTGCACGCAGCCGACGTGATGAAAGTTTCACGATTTCCCTCCCCGTAAGTTCATCTTCATTTCATATAGCTCCGCCATACTGACCCGTGCTTCGAATAACGCGAGGAGGATACCTCATGCGTGGCATGCCGAAAATGGCCGCCGCGAGATGGCTGGTCCTGGCTCTAGCGCTGCTCCTGCTGGCGCCGGCGGGCCTGGCCCTCTCTCAGGCATCACCCCGAATCAATCAGCTTGTTGATTCAGCGCTTGTCGCAGTTGCGGAAGGCCGCGAGTCAGGGCAGCCGGCGGCTGCACCTGCAGCAGACACCTACACCTTCACGGCCGTGCTCAAGCAGGCGGGCACCATCTGGCGCAACATCGAGTTTCCGAGCCGGAGCGTCGGCTACGCCGTCGGTGGGCCGGACTGGGAGGCGAGCGGCACGAACACAATCGCCAAGACCACTGACGGCGGGCTGACGTGGACGACGACGCCGTTCGTGGGCACGACCGGCTTTCTGCGCGGGCTGGAGTGTACGACGGACGACAAGTGCTGGATGGTGGGGCGGTTTGCGCGCATCTACCGGACGACGGACGGCGGCGGGAGCTGGACGCAGCTCGGCGCGAACGGCGTGCAGGGGTGGATGTACTCCGTGGCGAACACGCAGCAAGGTGACGGGACAGTCATCGGGCTGACCTGCGACAACCCGCACTTCCTGCAATCGGACAACGGGATCAACTTTATCAATGCGAACGGTCCGGTTCCCAATTGTGCGGTGAAGTACGACATCACCTGTCCGGCCCCGGGGGTGTGCTTCTCGTCCGCGCGACGAGGCCGGGTGTATAAGTCGTTCGACAACGGCAAGAATTGGACTGTCCACAACACCGGCGTCGATCAGACGCTCCTGGGCATCGACTGCGTGAATCAGTATGCCTGCTGGGCCGTCGGCGACACGGGCCTCATCTGGAAGTCGACGGACCGCTGGACCAGCTCGACGCGGCAGCAGCCCGGCCTGCCGAGCGGCATGAATTTCGAACGCGTGGACATGCTGGACGCAACGCACGGATATGCGGTGGGCTGCACGCAGCATGACCCGAACGACATCGCCATTTGCACGGGGGTGGGGGTCATCTACCGGACGGATGACGGGCAGACCTGGCGTGAGGTTGCCCGCCAGCCGAACGGCAGTCTGCTGGATGTGTTCGTGCACACGATGGATGATTTCTACGTCGTCGATGACACCGATACCATCTGGCACGTGAGCATCCCGCCCGCAGCGACCGCGACTCCCACTGCGACGGCCACTGCCACCGCTACCGCTACGGCAACGGCCACGCATACGTCGACCGCAACCGCGACGAACACGCCGACGCCAACGGTCACCCCGACCGCAACGCCCACGCTCGTGCCGGGCAGCGGCATGGTTGTGGGCGAAGTGTTCGTGGATCGTGACGAGGATGGCGTGCGCAACGCGGGCGAGCCCGGCTGGCCGGATGTCCCTGTTCGCCTGCTCACCGCAGTGGACTACACGATTGCCGACCAGACGGCCACCGATGCGGGCGGCCACTATGGCTTCTACGAGGTGACGCCGGGCGACTGGGCGGTCGAGATCGACGCGCCCGCAGGGACGGTGCTGCTATCGCCCAGCCCCGCGATGGTCAGCGTGGAGAGCGACACGGTCTACACCGCTTTGTTCGCGCTGCGCGAGCTGCCGACGTCGACGCCGTCGCCTACGGCGACTTACACGCCGACCTATACGCCCACGCCGACGGCTACACCGACAAATACCGCAACACCGACGAACACGCCGACCATCGTCTTTCCGGTGGTCAACGGCTGGGAGAAGGTCTATACGCGGGCCGGCGTCTACTGGCGCGACATCCACTTCACGGACCGCAACACCGGCTATGCCGTCGGCGGGCCCGGCCCGGACTGGAATGCGTACGGCCAGGCGACGCTCATCAAGACCACGAACGGCGGCCTGACGTGGACGCCGCAGCTGCTAAGCACCGAATCGTGGATGGACGGCCTCGACTGCAAGGATGCAGCCACCTGCTGGACTGCGGGACGGAACGGCATCATCCTGCGCACGACGGACGGCGCAGCCACCTGGCAGAACGCGGTCAACACGGCCTGGAAGGGCTACCTGGTCTCGACCCGCTGGACCGGCACGGGCGACACTGTCCTGGTGGGCGCGAGCAGCGGGAACATCCTGCGCTCGACCGACGGCAACAGCTTCAGTGTCATCCCCACAGGGTACGGTACGGATCAGTGGGACTTCGACTGCCCCGCGCCGGGCGTGTGTTACAGCGCGTCGAGCAAGGACAGCGTGCTCTACTCCTCGGACAACGGCGCGGCCTGGGCGCAGCGCGCGGCCGGCACCACCGGCACAACGTACTTCGGCATCGACTGCGTGGACGCCAACACCTGCTGGATTGCGGGCACGCGCGGCCAGCTCAGGAAGACGACCGATCAGGGCGCGAACTGGGTGCGCCAGCAGCCGGACATTCCGGAGCAGGTGGCCTTCAACCGGGTGCGGATGCTCGACGCGCAGCACGGCTGGGCCGTGGGCTGCACGGACTATGACTATACCGCGGGCGAATGCCGGGGCGCAGGCGCGGTCTATCGCACGACGGACGGCGTGAACTGGACTGCGCTGCAATCCTTCGCGACGACCGAACTGATGGACCTGCATGTCTTCGCGATGGATGATGTCTACGTGATCGAGTGGGGCGGCAACGTCTGGCACTACAACGGCAAGGCGGTCCTGCCGACAGCGACCTCCATGCCGACCTACACGCCGACGTCGTCGCCTACGGCGACTTACACGCTGACCCCGACCGCGACGCTGACGAGCACGTTGACGCCGACACCGACTTACACACCGAGCCCGACCGCGACGGCTACGCCGACCACCGGCGACATCGTGGGCACGGTCTACAACGACGTGAACCGCAACGGCAAGCGCGATGCGGGCGAAGGCGGCGTTCAGGGGCTGTACGTCGTCCTGAAGCTGAACGCGGCCATCCGCGGCACTGCGTACACCGACAGCCAGGGCCGGTTTGCCTTCCGCGAACTGGACCCCGGCATCTGGACGACGACCATCACGCTGGGCACGCTGCTGGAGCCGGTCGGCTGGACGAACCCGACGGTGGTGTACATCCAGGCCGGCCAGACCGTGGACCTGTTGTTCCCGGTCGCGGAGCCGGTGCCGACCATCACGCCGGGGCCTTCACCGACCCCAACTCATACGCCTACACCCACTTCGACCTTCACGCTGACTCCAACGATGACGCCGACGCGCAGTCCCGGCGAGCGCATCGTGCGCGGGACCGTGTTCAATGACCTGGATCGCGACACGGTGGCCGACCCTGGCGAGCCGGGCGTGATGAACGTGAAGGTGGAAGCCATCCAGGGCATGTGGCGCTACCAGCGGCTGACCGATGCCAGCGGTCAGTTTGTCTTCGATGAGCTGGAACCGGGCACCTGGACCATCCTGGTGGACCCGCCGTCCGGCATGGAGCAGAGTGATCCGGCCGGTCCGATCGACGTCTGGTTGAGCACGAATACGCAGCTCGACCTGCGCTTTGCGCTGGTAGACCTGCCGACGCCAACGGCCACGCCGAGCCACACGCCCACCGCAACAGCCACGGCGACGGTCCCGGTGCGTCGGCTGTACATCCCGCTGGTGTTGAGTCAGTAGTGCACGTGGAGTCGAGGCTTTAGCCGGATAGGTGGGGTGTGTGCGTACACACTCAAACTGGTTGAAGCCTCGACTCCGCTAACGTTTTGAGTTCTTCCAGACCGAATGCTTTTTGAATCGGGGCCGGGGTATGCTATACTGGATTTTCGGCCTGACAACGCCCCTGCCTGACGGACGGAAGCGCACCCATATGCGAGACGCAACGATCGGCGCGCGCGCCGATTTTCTCTTTGCCTCCCGGCCGCGGTCTGCGCGGCGCGGAGTTCGGCGCGCCTGGCTGATGCCGGGCTTGCTGCTGAGCATCATCATCTCGCTGCTCGGCATTCCCGCCTGGTATGCCGCCGCGACACCTGCCGCCTCCGGCGCAGCATCTTCGACCGTCATCCCCTGTCTGCCCGTCGGCCCGGAATTCCTCGGCAGCGACGCGGCCAATCCCTACATGATGGAGCAGGAGGTCTGGCTCTACTGGACGGGCCCGGTCACATCCGCCCGGCTGGTGGGCTACGAGTTCAGCAGCAGCGTGCAGGGGACCTATGGCCGCTCCATCTACGTCAACGGCACGAAAGTCGGCGGCTCCGCGGGGAAGGCCAGTGACCAGACGCGCTGTGGCGGCTTCAACGACCCGCAGCAGAGTTGGATCATCCCCGACCCCGCGATCTTGAACTATGGCCGGAACGTGGTTACAGTCATGCTCGACCCGGCGGTCAGTGACAAAGGCTGGGGCCTGAGCCGTGTGCAGATAGAGGTCAACGGCGCAACGTTGACCGGCCCGCGCTACCGGCAGGTGACGATTCCAAGCACCTACTTCAATAACTGGGCGAACTACGGCAACGAGGGCACCTGGGCGCACATCATGGAGCCGCGCGGGTATGACCCGGCAACGCCCGCGCCCCTGCTGATTACCGCGCACGGCTTCGGCAGCAACGGGCTGGAAGTCCTGCTCGATTATGATGATGCCGCGGATGCGCGCGGCTGGCTGGTCGCGTCTGCCGACTATCACGGCGAAGTGTGGGAGGCGAACTACGAGCTTGATCCCATCACACACGAACCGCGCTTCGGGACCGTTGGCCGGCGCACGATGGGCGCGCGCGCGTCGCAGTGGGACATCCTCGACACCATCAACTACATGCAGGCGAGTTACAACGTCGATCCGGCGCGCATCTACCTCGTCGGGCACTCGATGGGCGGGCTGACCGCGCTGCTGACCGGCGCGCGCTGGGCCGACCGGTTTGCTGCAGTCGTGTCCGACAGCGGCCCGACCGATCTCATCAAGTGGGAAGACGAGACCAACCCCGACCCGCTGGACCTCGGGAGCACGCCCAACGCGTCGATCAACTATGCCATCCGCACCGAGACCGGCACCTATTCTGAGCCGACGCACTATCCGGGCCAGAAGCGGGTTCCCACGGATTATCCCTTCGAGTACCAGCGCCGCTCGCCGGTCGAGTTCGCCGCCAACTTCAAACACCTGCCGCTGCTGATGCTGCACCCCGCCAGCGACCACAAGGTCCACCGGCACCATCCGGAAGACCTGTACCTGCTCGCGCAGCAGTATGCGCCGGAGCACGTCGAACGGGTCTATTTCCCCGGCGTCCACGGAGACCGCATCGCGGATTTCGCCAACTATACCCTCGATTGGCTCGGTCAGTTCACCCGCCCGCCTGCGGATGCCCCGCGCGAGTTGAGCTTCGCGACCGACTGGTCGGGCGCACATTTCTGGCTGGACGTGAAGCTGTCGGCGGACGTGCTGCGCGAGGCACACTGGGTGCGCGTCCACCGCGCGACGTATAACCCGTTCGGCCGCGTGGTTGAGGCGGATATCGAGAACCGCAGGCCGCTCACGGGCGACTATCTGAACGGCCTGGGCGTCTACCCCCCGCAGAACCTGGCCGTCACGCTGACCTTTGACGTCGCGCGCATGGGCCTGCCGGCCAGCGGGCCGTACACCGTCGAGCTGGTCAACAAGGACGATGGCACGTTCACCCGCCTGCCCATCGCCAACGCGGCGGGCGGCAAGGTCGCGGCTAGCGTGCCCGCGGGCGCGTACATCGTCCGCATCACTGCGGGCGACCGGCCGCCTGCCACGCAGGTGCTCACGCTGCGGCAAGGGACGAGCGGCTACACCGGCGCGCAGGACACCTACCTGAGCAGCTGGCTGCCCGACGCCAACAATGCAGGCAGCCAGGGGCTTTACCTGTACCACAACAAGGAGGGCAGCCCGATCCTCAGCCCGGCGCTGAAGTTCGACCTGTCGCCGCTGCCCGCGGGCGCGTATCTGCGTTACGCGGTCCTGAGCGTGCGCGTGAGCCAGACGCCGGATGCCGGCAAGCCCTGGTTCACCCAACCCATGAGCGCGCATGCGCTCAACCGGCCCTGGCAAGTTAGCGAGGCGACGTGGAACCGGGCGGCCGCAGGCGTCTCCTGGGCTGTTCCTGGCGCGGAGGGCGTGCCACAGGACCGGGCCGCCGCGGCGACGGACGCCGCGGCCATCTACGCCGACGGCAGCATCACGACGCGCTATGGCTTCGATCTGACCGGCCTGGTGCGCGGCTGGTTGGCGAACCCGGGGTCGAACCAGGGCGTCCTGCTGCGCAGCGACCCGGTCGATGGCCTCTCTTACACGCAGGCGGCAGGGTCGACACTCGGCAGCTCCGAGGCGCCCGACAGCAGCAAGCGGCCTTTCCTGACGCTGATTTACACGCTCGAACAGCCCACGGCCACGCCATCGCCAACATCGTCGCCTACGGCGACTTACACGGCGACGCCGACGTCGTCGCCCACACCGACTCACACGCTCACACCGACTGCCACCGCGACCCCGATCGCGGGGCAGATTGCCGGCGCGATCTTTATGGATGGCAACCGCAATGGCCGCCAGGATACCGGCGAGGAGGGGCTGGCGGGGCGGCTGGTGCAGCTCTGGCAGGGCGGCGTGCTGCAGGACAACGCGACCACCAACGCGGCCGGGCAGTATAGCTTCCCCGAGGTTGCGCCCGGTGACTGGCAGGTGCTGGCGAGCGTACCGGCGAACTATGTCGTGACGACCGGCGCGAACCCCGCGACGGTGCGCGTCACGGTGGCGAATACCGTGCGGGCCGACTTCGGCATCGCGCTGCCGCCGACCGTTACGCCCACCGCGACAGTCACGCTCACCCCAACCGCAACCGTCACCGGCACGCGTACGGCGACGTCCACGCCGAGACACCGTACCTACCTGCCGCTGATTACGGCTGATAACTGAGCAGCTATGGATTTCGTAGGCTACTATGACCGCTATTGGGCGGACAAGGGCGACCGGGTGGATCGCCAGCGCCTCGCGCTGCTGGCGGCGCATGTCGCCGCGGGCGAGCGCGTGTTGCAGGTGGACGGCGGACCGGGCTGGCTGGCCGAGATGCTGCAGGCGCGCGGCGCACAGGTGAGGATGACTGACCTGTCGCATATTGCGGTCGAGCTGGCGCGCGGCCGCGGCGTGGCCGCGCAGCAGTGCGAGCTTGACGCGGGCCCGCTGCCCTTTGCGGATGCCGCGTTCGACGTGGTCGTGTGTGACTCGCAGCTCGAGCACCGCTTCGACCCGGAACACGCGCTGGACGAGATGGCCCGTGTGCTGGCGCCGGGCGGCCGGCTGATCCTGCTCCTGCCCAACACTGCGCACTGGCGCGTGCGCTGGTGGCTGCTGCGCGGGCGCTTCCCGTATGTGCCGAACACGCCGACCGACTGGCTGCACATCCGCTTCTTCACCCTGCCCGACACACGGTCACTGCTGGCGCAGCGCGGGCTTGTGATCGAGCAGGTGGACGGCAGCGCCAGCCTGTGGGTCAAGGGACTGTATCCCGCGTGGCTGCGCCGCGGCCTGCCCGCGAAGCTCTACACCCGGCTGGCGCGGCGCCGGCCCGCGCTCTTTGCGCGCGACTTTATCGTTGTCGCGCGGAAACGACTGCAAGATGAAGAGGTGCAAGACCCTGTTTCGCCAAGATCGAAGATGGAGATTGGTGGGAAAGCTGAGGCGATATCGTGAAAGAAGCTCCCAATCTTCAATCTGGGCGAAGCGGAGCTTCGCACATCTCCAATCTTCAATCGCCGTCCGGCGACGGCGGGCTCAAACGGCAGGTCGCGAGCGGGCTGTTCTGGGTCGCGTTGGCGCAGGTCACGAGCCGCGGGCTGGCGTTCGTCACCCTCCTGATTCTCGCCAAGCTGGTCGCACCGTCGATGTTCGGCCTGGTCGGCATGGCGATGGTCGCGCTCAACGCGCTGGCCCTGTTCCAGGACATCGGCTTCGAATCCGCGCTGATTTACCGGCGCAAGGCGCTGGACGAGGCCAGCCACACCGCGTTCGTGACCGTGATCCTGAGCAGCCTGCTGCTCACCGTGTTGGCTGTCGCCGCTGCGCCGCTCGTCGGCCGGTTCTTTCGCGAGGAAGCGGTCGTGCCCGTCATGCGGGTGCTGGCGCTGACCATCCTGATTTCGAGCGTGGGCCGCGTGCCGCTCGTGCTATTGAGTCGGGAACTGGACTTCCGCCGCCGCATCTTCCCGGAGCTGGCCGCCAGCATCATCGCCAGCGTTGCGGCCATCGTGCTGGCCCTGCGCGGGTTCGGCGTGTGGAGCCTGGTCTGGCGCGAGATGTTGCGCGTCACCCTGGCATCCGTGCTCGTGTGGTTCGTTTCGTCCTACCGCCCGCGCTGGCAGTTCAACCTGCCTGCCGCCCGCGAGCTGTTCGGCTACGGCAAGCACATCGTCTCCTCGCAGACGCTCATCTTCCTGATTACCAATGTGGACAACGCCATCATCGGGCGCTACGTGGGCGATGCCGCGCTGGGCTTCTACCAGTTTGCGTACAACACCTCCAACCAGCCCGCGACGCAGATTACCGGCGTCCTGACCCAGGTCATGTTCCCGGTCTTCTCGAAGATGGCGGACGGCGACCCTGCCCAGGCGCGCATCATGCGGGCGCGCTACTACCTGACGACCGTGCGCTACGTGACCTGGATTACCACGCCGATTGCCGTCGCGACGATCCTGTTTGCGCCCGCGTTCATCCGCGGGCTGTACGGGGAGGTGTGGGCGCCGACGATTGTGCCGCTGCAACTCCTGGCCGTCTACGGCTTCATCCGCTCCATCGCAGCCAACATGGGCAGCGTCTTCCGGGCGCTCGGCAAGCCGCAGTGGCTGACCTCCATCGCGGTCTGGCGATTGGTCACGATGCTGGCGCTGCTGATTCCCATCTCGGTGCGCTGGGGCATCAACGGGGTGAGCTGGCTCTCAGCCATCGTCGCCGTCGTCGATTTCGGCATCTCCGCGTGGCTGGTCGGTAAGCTGGTGGATGCGCCGTGGCATGCCTATGTGCGGATGCTCGTGCCGACGTGGGCTGCGGCGCTGGCTGCGGGCTTCCTGGCGCTCTGGGTGTATCCTGCGCTGCCCTTCGCCAAGGCTGCGTTCAACCTGCTGCTGGCGGGCGTCTTGCTCGTCGTCGTGTACCTGGTCCTCGCCTGGCTGCTGGACCCGCGGCTGCGTGAGACGCTGCGGACGGGATGGCAATCCCTCCAGCGCATGGTGGGACGGCAGAAACCCGTGTTCTCAGGCCAGGCTCCGCCTGGTCCGAAAACGGGTTTCCAGGGGTGATTGATGGCAGAAAAACTCAAAGGCGAGATGATCCTCTGCTTTGCGCCGGACCCCTGGGCGGGCCTCTGGCGCAACCGGCACCAGATCATGACTCGGCTGGCGGGGGCTAATACGGTCGTCTACGTCGAGCCGCGCACGTATCTCGGGCAGGCCTGGCGCGCGCTGCGCAGCGGCCAGATTCGCCTCGCAGACCTGCGGCGGCCTGCGCTGACCCATGTGCAGGATGGGCTGTGGCTCTACCGCGACCCGGTGTATGCGCCATACGCGGGACGCCGCAGCGGTGGGCCGCTCACGGCCTCCCTGCGCCGCCGCGCGCTGCGCCGGGCGCTGGCGACGCTGCACGCAGGCGCGCCGATCCTGTGGTTGTTGCGACCGTTTCATGCGGACCAGATCGGGCTGTACGGCGAGAAGCTGGTCATCTATCATGTGACCGACGAGTACAGCGGGTTCCCGACCGTCACGGACGTGCCGGGGTTTATCCGCCAGGAGGAGGCGCTGCTGCGCCGGGCCGACCTGGTCATCGTGACCTCGCCCGCGCTGCTCGCCAGCAAGGGCCAGCACAACCCGCACACCCATCTCGTGCCGAATGCGGTGGATTACGCCGGCTTCGTCGCGACGCTGGCGAGCGGCCGGCGTCTGCCGGCGCTGGCGGACGGTCCGGACGGCATCGGGCGACCGCGCATCGGCTACGTCGGCGCGCTGAACGAAAAGATCGACTTCGATCTGCTGGCCGCTATCGCGGCCCTGCGGCCCGACTGGCACCTTGTCCTGGTCGGCGCGCTGGACCTGACGGGTCATCCCGCGAAGGCCGATGCGCTCAAGCGGCTGCCCAACGTGCACTGGCTGGGTCGCGTGCCGGTGGAGGATGTGCCGCTGGCGATTGCAGGGATGGATGTCTGCCTGCTGCCTTACGTGCGCAACGAGTGGACGCGCAACATCGACTCGCTGAAGCTGTACGAGTACCTGGCGTGCGGCAGGCCGGTCGTTGCAAGCAATGTGCCGGCGGCGTGGACGTTTGCGTCGTTGGTGCGCATCGCGGAGGGGCCGGAGCATTTCGTCGCCTCCATCGAGAAGTGGCTGGCCGAGGACTTCGACGGCCTGCACGATGCTCGTCGCGCAGCGGCCGCGGCCAACACGTGGGACATTCGCGTGGCGCAGATCGAGGGACTGATAGCGGATGCCCTGGCACGGCGCCCGCACAGTTGAAGGTTGCAGGTTGCAGGTTTGATGATACGCGGCGAGGACTTCGTATACTACGGCCCCGAGGTGTGGCAGAGCATGTGGCGCAACCGCCACCAGCTCCTGTCGCGGCTGGCGCGCGCCAACCGGGTCGTATATGTCGAGCCGCGGCCCTATATCGAGCAGATCACCGGCGGGCTGCGCGCGGGCGAGCTGCACGTTGCGGACCTGTGGCGCGACCGCGGCCTGGCGCCCGCGCTGCCCGGCCTGTGGACGTACCGTTCGCCGCGCTATGCGCCGCTGGGCGGACCGCCGCCCGTCCGCGCCGCGTGTCACTGGCTGCGGCAGGCCGCGGTGCGCCGCGACCTCCTGGCTATGGGGGTGCGCGAGCCCATCGTCTGGATTTCGACGCCGACGCAGTTCGATGCGCGCAATGATCTGCCTGCGCGGCTGCGCGTCTATCACATTGTCGATGACTACCTGGCCTATCACGACCTGCCCGCAGAGCGGCGGCCCCGTTGGGCCAGCCTGGAGCGCCAGTTGATCGACTGGGCCGACCTCGTGATTGCCGTGTCGCCGGAGCTGATGCAGAGCAAGGGCGGCCTTCCGCAGGGAGGACTCAACCCGAAGTTCCGTCTGCTGCCGAACGCCGTGGCCCCGTGCCTGTACGCGGACGACCGGCCGCTCGGTCCCGCGCCGGAGCTGGAGGGTCTGCCGCGGCCTGTGCTCGGCTATGTAGGGCTGGTCAGTGTGCGGCTCGACCTGGCGCTGCTGGATGAGCTGGCCGCGCGCCATCCGGAATGGACGCTCGTCCTTATGGGCACGGTCTTCCGTAGCGGATGCGGGGAGCTGCTCGACCGGCTGGCCGAGCGGCCCAACGTGCGGCTGCTGCCGCCGGTGCCCGCGGAGCGCGTGCCGGATTATGTGCGCTGGTTCGACGTGGCGCTGGCCCCTTACCGGGTGACGCAGGAGACGGTTCACGCCAGCCCGCTGAAAATCTACGAGTACCTGGCCGCGGGCTTGCCGGTGGTCGCGGCCGATGTGCCGGGCGCGCGGCAGTTTGCGGACGTGCTCGCGCTGGCGGACACTGCGGATGCGTGGGAAGGGGCGATGGTGGGGCAGCTTGGCGCGACCTCCGCGGAGGCGCGTGCGGCCCGGCGGCGCGCAGTCGCGCCGCATACCTGGGATGCCCGTGTCGAGACCCTGTCCAGCTTCCTGGCGGAGGCGCTCGGTCGAGCGGGGCCGGCCGATGCGTGACCTGATGGCATCTCTTGCGAGGTCTTTGCAGTCTTTGCGTCTTTGCGTGA
>JAKPQT010000593.1 GCA_029555885.1 Chloroflexota bacterium
CGCGCAGAAGTAGAACGATTCCTATGTAGGGATCACATCTGAAATCTATGTATTTGGGGACAACCAAAGGTTGTCCCCAAATACATTAGTACGCCTTGCTGCCTGCGCTTGGGCTTCTCCGGCGCACGCCCCAGCCGGCCAAACATCATCTCGCGCATGGAACTGCCCGCAGTCGGCATGTCAACGGCCGGCGCCTGGTCATCCCAGTTGCCCCGCGCCTGCGCAGCCAGCCATTTGCGGCCTGCAACCAGTCCACGATCCACCTGCGCAACGATATCCGCTTCCTCTCCGTTGAGCAACTGCTCGCGCCATGTACTCAGCTCCCCAATCAAGCGATCCAGCCACAGCGCGACCAGCTCCCGATTGGCGAAGGGCCCGTCCATCGCGGCCTGCCCATCCGCCGCGGAGAGCAGCGTGCTCACGAAGAACTGCCCGCCGGCCACCTTGCGCAGGTCATCCCAACCGCTGCTCGTGGTCAGCAAGGATGCCAGCGCGGCCGCGGTCACCGCAGGCAGATGCTCCACCGCGGCAACCAGACCATCATGTTCCTCAGCGTCGAGGAAATAGGGTCGCGCGCCCAATGCCTCTGCCACATCCGCCGCGAGGCGCACCGCCGTGTCGTTCGTGTGCATGTCGGGCGTGAGGCAGAACATCTTCTGATCGAAGAGGTCCGCGCGCGCGCCGTCCAGCGTGGCCTCGTCCGCCACGACGATGGGGTGGCCGCCGACGAAGTAGGTGTCATCGGGCAGCAGTTTCTTGGCCCAGGCCATGACCGGCTTCTTGACATCCGCGGTATCCACGATCACGCAGCCGGTCTTCAGCTCCCCGGCAATGGCCTCCAGCGTGTCGTGGATCTCGCTCAGCGGCAGCGCCAGGATCACCCGGTCCGCGGTGCGCACCGTATTGATGAGGTTCCACTCCGTCCGGTCCACCGCACCCATCTTCTTGGCGCGGCCCGCGACTTCCGGGCTCCTGTCGTGACCGATCACATACACCCGATCCTGGAAGCGGCGCAGCGCGAGCCCGGCAGAAGCCCCAACCAGCCCCAGGCCGACGATTGCCACCTGAAGTTTCTCAGCCATGTCCATAACTCTCCCTATTGAGTGTCGTCCGCGCCTTGCAGGGCGGCCAACAGATGCAGGGTCGCCGCGTCCAGCCCGGCAACCGGCAGATGATCCTGATGATGACGCATCAGGAGGCACGTCAACGTATCGCAGCCCGCGGCTGCGGCATCCGCGGCGCCCTGCTCCGCGTGGTGCGTATAGAGCCAGAAGGGCCGCCGCCAGTCGCCCTGGCGGGGCAGCGGGCCGCGCGCCCACTTTGCGAGCAAGTCGGGCCGGTAGGCCCGCAGCAACACGATCGCGGTCCGGTGCAGCAGGGTGAGCCGCGCGGCGCGCTTGGCCGTGTCGTGCAGCAGCGCGGCCTGCAACAGCGACGGGTGAGCCTGCCCTGCCGCGGCCAAGGCCCGCAGCACGTTCAGGCTGTGCCGCTGGTCGTTGCGCGGCATAGCGTCGAACAGCGGCTGCGCACGCACCGGCAGGATGGCTTCCACCTCACGGCGCTCCGCGGGCGTCAGCGCCCGGCGATAGGCCAGCAGCCCGGCCGTGAACTGGCGCACCCGGTAGGCCACGCGCCGCAGGGAGGGAAGACCACGGACGCGTGACGCCATGCTGATCCCCAACCTACCCCAGCAAGAACCGGTTGACGACGCTCATCGCCGCGCCGAGCCAGCGGCCCAGGAAGTTGAGCTGGGGTGAAACATAGCCGAGCATGAACAGGCCGAGCAGAATCAGCGGGCCATAGGTTCCCGCAATGCGTACCAGCTCCCCGCCCGCGCGGCCCAACACTCCGCTCAACACGCGGAAGCCATCCAGCGGCGCCAACGGAATCAAGTTGAACACGAACAACAGGACGTTGATGCCGACGAACACCTGGACGAACTGATGAACGCCGAATGGCAGCCCATCGAACAGGCCCAGCCTGTAGGGCACGGCCAGCAGCGCGGCCATCAGCAGATTGCTCAACGGCCCGGCCAGCGAAACCAGCACGCCGCCCCAGCGTCGGTTACGCAGGTTGTACTCGTTGACCGGCACCGGTTTGGCCCAACCGATGAAGCTGACCAGCAGCATCAACGACCCCAGGGGATCCAGGTGCGCCAGCGGGTTCAGGGTCAGGCGGCCCATGCGCTGGGCCGTCGGGTCGCCCAGCCTGTAGGCCGTCCACGCGTGCGCGAGTTCGTGAATCGGGAAGCCCACCAGCAGAATGACGGCCTTGGCGAGCAATATCGACAAACTGAAATCAAACAAACTGCATCTCCAACCGGCGATTGACGCAGGAATTATAGCATAAGGTGGCTGCGCGGCGGGAATGGCGCGAATACAATCGCTCGTGCTATGATCGCCGCATGGCACGACAGATTCTCGATCTCTCCACACTGGACTGGCGCATGGGGCCGGCCTCGCGGCAGCCCTTCAGCGCGCGTCCGACGGACGACCGCCGTACGGTCCGGGCGTGGCACCCGGCGCACGTGCCCGCCGCGGTACGCGCGGACCTCGCGGCCGCGGGCCTCGTGCCGCCGGTGGATACGCCCGAGGGCATCGCTGCGGGCGACTGGGTCGATGCGGTGGACTGGTGGTACGAGGTGCAGTTGCCGGGCGGCTGGCGCAGCGACGAGCAGGTCGTGCTGGAGGCGGACGGCATCGACGACCGGTGCGCGGTCTGGCTGGACAACCGACTGCTGACCACGCACACGGGCATGTTCGCGCGGCAAGCGGTCGTCCTCTCGCCGTGGGTCAACGCGGCCGGGCCGCACACGCTTGCTGCCCGCATCTGGGGCGCGGGCGCGCTGCCACGCCTGCCCAACCCGCCGTGGCGCCGCCTCATCCGCCGCGCGCTCAAGTTGACGGGCACGACCGCAGAGTATTTCCCCGATCGCATGGCGACGCCCCACGCGCCGTTCAGCTTCGGCTGGGACTTCGCGCCGCGCATCTTCGGCACGGGCATCTGGGATGACATCCGCCTCGTCATCTGCCGGGGCGCGTACATCGAAAATTTCTACGCAGCGCCGGAGCCGCTGACATCGGATGACCCCGCGCCCGTCCGCTGGCAGGTGCGGCTGGCATGGCAGCAGTTCACCGGAACACCCGTCGCGGTTGAGATCGAGGTCGCACAGGGCGACGTCACACACAAAGTACGCTGCGATGTGACTACGGAGGATGTTTCTCCGGCCGAGCTGACGTTCGAGACCCCCCCGCTTCGTCGCTGGTGGCCGTGGGATCAGGGCGAGCCGCACCTGTGCCGCGTGACCGTCCGGCTGCTGGACGCGCGCGGCACTGTGATGGACGAGGCGAGCGTGACGACCGGGGTGCGCACGGTGCGTCGTGAGCGGCTGGTCGGCGGCGCACCGTGGCGGTTCGTGGTCAACGACCGGCCTGTCTTCCTGCGCGGCGCGAACTGGACGCCCGCAGATGTGCTGCCCGGCACGGTGACGCCCGCCGACTATGCGCGGCTGCTGGGCATGGCACGGGACGCGGGCATTAACTTCCTGCGCGTGTGGGGCGGCGGCGTACGCGAGCGCGCGCCGTTCTGGGAGACGTGCGACCGCCTGGGCATCATGGTCTGGCAGGAGTTCCCGCTGGCCTGCGCGTTCCTCGACCATCACCCGCGCACCCCTGCCTATCTTGCGGCGCTGTCGGGCGAGGCGCGCAGCACGGTCCGCGCCCTGCGCAACCATCCGAGCCTCATCGCATGGTGCGGGGGCAACGAAATCAACCCGCAGCGCGAGCGACAGCCCCTCAATGCCATCAGCAATGTCCTGGTGCAGGAATCAGCGGGACGCCCCTGGATTCCCGCCTCCCCGTCGGAGGGCGACGTACATCAGTGGGATGTCTGGCACGGCTTCGCACCGTGGACGGCGCTGCAGGACCAGGCCCCGCCGTTCATGAGCGAGTTCGGGCTCCAGGCCCTACCGGACGCGGCGACCGTGGCCGAGATGTTCCCCGCTGGCGCGCCGCCTTCGCTCGACGCCCCGCCGTGGCTCGCGCGCAAGGCGCAGCCGGCCAAGCTGCGCCACTACGCCGGTGCAGACATGGATGCGAGTATTGGAGACGCCATCCGGCTGACCCAGCGCGTGCAGGCTGCGGCCCTGCAAGCCGGCATCGAAGCATGCCGCATCCGCCGCGAGGGCGGCGACACGGCGCAACGACCCTGCGGCGGGGTCGCGTTCTGGCAGTTCAACGAGCCGTGGCGCGCGGTGAGCTGGTCGGTTGTGGATCGCGCAGGCCGTCCGAAGGCGGCCTACGAGGCAATCCGGCGGAGCTATCAGCCGCTGCTTGTTGCAGCGCAGTTCCCGCGCCGGCCCTATACAGAGGGCGACCTCTTCGAGGCGGCCCTCTGGTTGGTCAGTGACCTGCCCGCGGCGCAGCCTCCCTGCACGGTAGAGGCCTGGCTGGACGACCGCGCAATCTGGACACGCGCGGCAGTAGACATCCCGGCTGCGGGCGCGTACCGGCTCGGCTCCGTGCGCGTGCCGCTGGCCGCGCTGCCGGAAACATTCATCCTCCGGCTGCTGCGCGCCGGCGCGGTCATCGCGGAGAACCGGTATGACCTGCAGGTCCCGCTGCCGGGGCCGCAGCCCCGCGCCAGCCGCCTGCTCCGCTGGCTGGCCGACCGCCTGCTGGCGGCCTGAAGAGCGGAATCACCAAAAATGTTGACACAATACCGCTTCTAGACTATCCTTGTCAGCGTGCGTGTTGTTGTCAATGGGTGGTTTCGTGACCGCTTGACGACGGGCAGCGGCCAGTACCTGGCGGCGTTGGCCGAATGGTTGCCGCGCGCCGGGACCGGACACGAATTTGTGATTGTCCAGCGCGCCGGTCAGCCCGGCGGGACGTCGGACGGAACCAGGTGGGTGACAGCCGCCACGCCCTTCGACCGCGCCGGCGAGAACCTGGCAAAGCTCTGGTTCGAACAGGTCAGTTTCCCTGCCGCGTGCCACCGCCTGCGGGCCGACGTCGCGTTCGTGCCCTATTGGGCCGCGCCGAGATGGTCGCCCTGCCCGGTCGTGGTGACGATCCATGATCTCATTCCGCTGCTGCTGCCCGCATATCGCGGAGGGCTGTTGCAGCGGGGCTATACGTGGCTGGTCAGCCGAACCGCGCGACGCGCGGCCGCGGTGCTGGCCGATTCCGAGGCCAGCCGCCAGGATGTGGTGCGTCACCTGCATATTGCGCCGGAGCGTGTCCATGCCGTCCACCTGGCTGCCGACCCGCGCTTCCGCCGCGTGACAGACGAGGCGACGCTGCGCCGGGTGCGCGAGCGCTACGCCCTGCCCTGCGAGCCATTCCTGCTCTACCTGGGCGGGTTCGATGTGCGCAAGAACCTGGCCCGCACGCTGGAAGCCTATGCGCAGCTCGTGCAGCGGCTCAGCGCGGAGGCCAGGGCGATCCCGCGCCTGGTGATTGCCGGCAAGCTGCCCGCCGCGGACAGTGCGTTCGCGCCCGACCCGCAGCCCATCATCGCACGTCTCGCGCTGGCCGATTATGTCCACCTGACGGGTTGGGTGGATGAGGCAGACAAGCCGGCCCTGTACACGCTGGCCGCCGGCACGCTCTTCATCAGCGAGTACGAGGGCTTCGGCCTGCCCGTCCTGGAAGCGATGGCGTGCGATGGGTGATTACTCGTTACTCATTACTCGTTACTGGTTGCGAATGAGTAACGAGTAAACAGTAACGAGTAAACTGTCCCGTGGAGTCCCAGTGCCTGAAGTCAACAAACTTGCGCGCGGCGCTCACAATATCCTGACGCGGAGCTTTGGGCTGCGCCGGGATCAGAACCTGCTCATCTTCGCGGACGCAGGTTCGCTCGAGGTCATCGAAGCCATCGCGCGCACGGCGCACGAGCTCGGCATCCATGTGACGTCATTTTTCGTGCCGCGCGTCCTGCAGACGATGATGACGACGTCCGAAAACCTGCCGCTGCCGGCGGAGGCCGCGGTGCGTGAAGCCGATGCCATCCTGAGCTGCCTTTCCGACCATCCGGAGCTGCGCAACTATCGCGTGCGCGTGCTCCAGACCGGTTGGAGCCGCCGCGCAAAGCTCGGCCACGCGCCGGGCATGACGCCGGACATCCTGCGCATGGCTGACACCGACTATGCCGCGCTCTGTGAGCAGGCGCAGCTCATCGCGCTGACCCTGCTCCTGGGCAAGCGCACCGAAATCGTCACCACTGACAGCCAGGGCCGCGAATACCGGCTGAGCGCGGAGATCGGCGGCTGGGAACATCCGCCGGGCATCAGCGACGGCGTCATCCGCGACGGCGCGTGGGACCAACTGCCGCCGGGCGAGGTGTACGTTGTCCCGCGTTCGGCCAGCGGCCAGATCGTCATCAACGGCTCGCTGCCGGGCAAGGTGCTGAGATCGGGCGAAGAACTGGTGCTGACCTTCCAGGATGGCCGCCTGACCGGCATCGCGCCGGAAGATGGCGCCACTGCGCGCCACCTGCACGAGACGCAGATTGCGTTTGCGGAGCGCCGTCATGACCCGAACTGGACGAACCTGGCGGAAATCGGCTTTGGCCTGAACCCAACCGTGCCGGACCTGTGTGGCGTCAGCACCGTCGACGAGAAGAAGGCGCACACCCTACACATTGCGCTCGGCCACAGCCTGAACCTCGGCGGAGATGTGGATTCGGTCATCCACTGCGATATGACCATCAGAAAGCCGACCGTCTACGTGAGCGGCCGGCTGATTATGAAGAAGGGCGACTGGCGCATCAACGAGGCGGACTGGCGGCTGGACCACCGCAACGTCACCGTGCCCGCCGGTTGGTGGGACGGGGTCACGCACATCGGTCGCAGCGGCGTGCGTACCGAACGCGAGAATGGCCGGCTGGTGTGCGTGTGGAACGCCGGCCAGGGCCGCTGGGACAGCGCGCCGGTGGGCCTCGAGGGGACTGCGCGGCTGGCCGCGCGCGTGTACGACCTGCTGCCGGAGACAGGCAATCCGGTCGAGCGCGACCGCCTGACCCTGGAAGCCTCGCAGGCGGGCGTGCCCGCGGTCGCGGTGGCCGGCCTGCTCTGGGTGATGCACCGGTTTGACCTGGTGCGGTTGACAACGACGTGAGGGCGAGATATCAGGGGGGATCAACATGATCGCTGCCAAGACCCCGTGGCGTCAGCAGATGCCCGACTTCCTGCAGTTCGTGGACGGCACGCTGAACCACCGGGTGAAGCTGTTCAAGGAGACGCTCGGCTACAATCTCTACTTCATTGATTTCTCCGAGTGGAAGCTGCGTTTCTCCGACCGCACGCCGGTCATCTGGGTAACTGAAGGCGATCTGGCGGCGATGGAGCCGCGCGAGCTGGCGCAGAGCCTTGTGGAAGTGGTGCGCTCGCAATCGCTGGTCGAGCGCAACCCGATCATCATGCTGCAAGGCCCCGGCGCAGAGCTGGCCGCACAGCTCAAGCCCTTGTTCATGCCCATCCTGCTGCTCGATCAGGCTGACCAGCAAGCCGTGCGCGAGTCGCGCCGGCCGTCGGGCGAGCTGCTGGACCGCCTGGCCGCGCAGCTCGATCTCTCGCTCCTGACGCCGTACGAGACGAGCAAGCCCGTGACGGGCTCGCGGTTCTTCGGGCGTGAGTTCGAGATCCGGCGCATCCTGCAGACGGGCGACACGAACTTCGCGATCATGGGCATCCGCCGTATCGGCAAGACGTCGTTGATGCGCGAGATCGAGCGGCAGCTCAGGGAACAGGCGCAGGAGGCCGGCGACGAGAATGCGCTGGAGCGCATCTTGTTCCTCGATTGCAGCGCGCTCAATTCGCCCGCGCATCTCGTCCAGGAAGTTGTCAGGAAGCTGCGGCCGCAGGAACTGACCCGGTTGGCGAGCAAGCAGTATCCTATCTTCATCCCGGACTTCCTGGAGCGGATGTCGCAGCGTTACGGCGGGCCCATCTTCCTGTTCCTGGACGAGTTCGACCGGGTGCTGACGTGGCACTATGAAGATGACACCCTGCTGAACGCCTTGCGCGCCTCCAGCAACCAGGGCCACTCGCGCTACATCGTCGGCGGCTTCCGCGAGGTCATGCGCGCGTTCAGCGACCTGGAGTCGCCGCTCTACAACTTCGCGCGGCCCATCCGCCTGAAGGAGTTCAGCCGCGAGCAGGCCGCCGCGCTCATCCTCGGCCCGCTGGAGAAGCTGCGCGTCCAGTTTACGCGGCGCAACGATGTGGTCAACCGCATTTTTGACGAAACGGCCGGCCAGCCCAACCTGATCCAGTTCTACTGCAGCATCCTGGTCGAGCGCCTCGACCGGGAGGGGAGCCGCACGGTTTCGCCGGAGAGCCTGTTCGACGTCTACGGCAACGAGGACTTCCGCGCCTTCGTCCTCAGCACGTTCATGGACAACACGACGCACCTGGAGAAGGCCATTGTCTTTGCGGTGATGGCAGAGCTGGGCGCGGAGAACCCGTTCGGCGTCAAGACGATGGATGCCGCGCTGGAGCGCCGCGGGGTGGAGATTCCGCTGTCCGACCTGGACCTGGCCTGCCGCAACCTGGAGCTCGCAGGCACGTTCACCTCGCGCGGGCCGCTGTACCGCTTCGCGACACCCGTCTTCCCGCGCATGCTGAGCGAGAACTACGATGTGGATTACCTGTTCCGCAAGGTGCTCCAGGAGGGGATTTGAGCCATGAGCGCCTCGCCTGACTGGCGCATCGTCCCCTACGGGGAAAACTCGTCCTTCAAGAGGCTGCGGGTGCGCGATGAGGCGCGCATCAGCGCAGTCGTGCGCCATCTCCAGAACGATGAGTGCGTGTCACTGCTGGGCCCGCCGCTCAGCGAGAAGAGCAACATGCTGCGCGACATCGCCGCCGTACTGGAAGACACGGGCCGATTTTCGCCGCTGTACATTGACCTGTGGCGCACGCGGTCAGACGACGAAGCGGTGTTCTTCACCAGCCTGGCCGGGCTGGTCGGCGCGGAGCTGGCGCAACGCGGGCTCGGCCCGGCAACGCCGCCCGTGCAGGAAACCGTGCCCGACCCGCGCGCCTTCCAGCACTACGTCACCGATGTCACCAACCAGGGCAGCCGCAACGTCGCGCTGCTGATCGACCACCTGCAGGCGCTCCCGCACGATCTCGTCCACAGCCTGCTGTTGGCGCTCCGCTCCGCGTACATGGAGCGCGAGGCCGATGCCCCGCGCAGCCTGGTGGCCGTCGTCACGGGCGGCATGAACCTCGTCGGCCTGTCCACCGGCCCCACCTCGCCCTTCAATATCGCGAAGCCGGTCGTGACCGCGCCGCTGACGGTCGAGCAGAGCCGCGCGCTGGCCGAGGCCACGGCGCAGGCCTACGATTGCAGCATCTCTGAGCAAGCGCTGGCGCGCATCGTCGAATGGGCCGGCGGCGACCGGTATCTCGTGCCCCGGCTGGCGGCGCTGGGGGCGGAGCTGGTGCAGGATCATCGTCTGCGCCGCGTCACATCCGCAGTCATTGCGCGCGCCGCGGACCGCATGTGCCTCACGACCGAGGACCTGCCGCCCATGCGCGCTGCGATCCGCATGATCGAGGAAGATCCCGATACGATGCTCGACGTCCTCCACATCCTCGATCACGGCATGCTCGCCCGCTCGCGCTCGCGGCAGATGCCCACGCGCACCGGCACGGACCGCCTGCAACTATCGGGCGCGGTCGTGTTGGCCGATGGGGTCTTCCGCTTCACGAATCGGGCCTACCATCGGGGGCTGGCACGCCACTTCACCACTGAACGCGTCGGCCACGTCCTGCGCATCTCGGGGCGCTGGGCCGAGGCCATCGCGTATCTGGCCCCGCGGCTCAGACAAGGCGAGGAACAGGTTGCAGGTTCAAGGTTGCAGGTTGAAGCATCCACCGTCGATACCCTGCACCCCGGGCGAGCCGCAGCTCGCACAACTCTGGAACCTTCCAACCTCGGCGTATCACCGGCGCGACCGCAGCTTCTCGAAGCGATCGTGCAGTCCATCTATGCGACCGATGCGCCGGAGCAGGCCTATGAACTGCTTGCGGATGGATTGCGGCTGGGGTTCGGTCTATCCAATGCTGCGGTCTATTGCGCGGTGCCCGCGCGCGGGCTGCTGCAACGCGTGTTCCCGCCGGTGACGGCCTCGCGCAACGGGTCCACCGCGCCCGAGTCAGTGGACCTACACGACCCGACCTGCGTGGAGGCGCAGACGTACCGCCTGGGCAACTACGCGCTGCGCGGCACGGCTGACGAGGCGCGGCTGATCGTGTCGCTGAACGCGGGCGGGCGCTCCATCGGCGTGGTCACGGTTGACCGCTACATTCAGCACCGCGACCCACACCTGCTGCCGGAGGAGCTGCCCGACTTGCTGCGCTATCTCCAGCACGCGGCCGGCGCGATGGACAACGCGATAATCCGTGCAGCCTACCGCACCATCGGCCAGGCCGTGCTCAACGCCAAGGCAATGCAGCCGATGGTAGAGCGCGTGCTCGAAACGCTGGCCGATGCGCTCGGCTGCGACTATGCGGTGCTCTACCTGGTGGATGACAGCCGGCGTTGGCTGCAGATGGCCGCGGGCGTGGGCCGCGCCATCACGGCGGAATGGCAATCCCTGGCTCGCTTTCCGCTGGCCGGCCGCCATCCGGCCGTGAGCGCGCTGCAGGACCGCCGGATGCTGACGGTGCGGGCGAGCGACGAGAGCCAGGACCGGACGATCATCGACCGGCTGGGGCTGCACAAGTTCGTGCGCACCTACCTGCCGCTGCACGCCGCCGGCGAGGAACTGGGCACGCTAGAGCTCGGCTACGCCAGCGGCCGCGCCCGCTTTGGCGAGGACCACAAGCGGACACTCGCCGCGTTCATGGACCAGGCGGCCATCGCGGTCCATAATATGCTGCTGCTGCGCCGGACGGATGAGGCGCTGGCGCGCAAGACCGCCGAAATCAGCGTCGGGCGGGAGATCCAACTCAGCCTGCTGCCGAAGTCTACCCCGTCTGTTCCGGGCTGGGACTTCGCCGCCGCGTACCAGGCCGCGCGCACCGTGGGCGGCGACTTCTACGACTTCTACCAATCCAACACGCCACCCGCGCGGCTGGGCATCGTCATTGCGGATGTGGCAGACAAGGGCGTGCCGGCTGCGCTGTTCATGGCTGTGAGCCGCACGGTCATTCGCAGTGTGGCCTTCACCGGCCGCGGCCCGGCGGCGGCACTGACGCGTGCCAACCAGCTCCTCCTGGCAGACAGCCAGGCCGAGCTGTTCCTCAGTGCAGCCTATGCCATCCTCAAACAGCAGACGGGCCGGGTGACGTATGCCAACGCGGGTCACAACTATCCCCTGTGGTACCATGCGGACAGCCGCACCGTGACCGAACTGCGCCGCCACGGGACGGTGCTCGGCGCGTTCGACGACATCAACCTGGGCGACGAGACCATTAACCTGGCGCCGGGTGATGCCCTGGTGTTCTACACCGACGGCATCACCGATGCGCTGAACGACGAGGGCGAAATGTTTGGGGAAGAGCGGCTGCAGGCCGTGGTGGCCGCCTCCTGCACGGGCAGCGCGGAGGAGGTCCTCTGGGCCATCACCGGTGCGCTGGCCGGGTTCATGGGCGAGACGGAACAGGCCGACGACGTGACGTGCGTGGTCGCAAAGCGGGTATGATGGATCTGACTTCCCAGCCCTAACTCGCCACAAGTGTGCTATACTCGGGTATCAGCAGCGCTCAAAAGTATGCACCCTGCCAAGGAGGCCCCACATGACCCGCGTACGCAAAGAAGAGGTAGTGATATGGATCCTCGCCGGACTCGGCGCTGTCTTGCTCCTGCTCTTCAAACCGGCAGAGCCGCTGACTCCCACCTATCTGCTACTCCTTGCGCTTGCCCTCATCGTACGCCTGTTCATACAGTTCAGCCTGCGCGTGGTGAAAGAGTATGAACGGCTCGTGCTGCTCCGGCTGGGTCGCTACATCGGCACACGGGGACCCGGCCTCATCATGGTTCTACCCATCCTGGACCAGGCTATAGAGATCGACCAGCGCCAGCAATTCCAGGAGGTGCCACACGAAAGCTGCATCACCAAGGACAATGCCCGCATCGACGTAGACTTTCTCTTCTACTGGCGCATCAACAACCCAGAACTGGCAGTGCTAAGAATCAAGGGGCTTGAGGAGTCGATGCGGGGGCTAGCCACTGCCCTCCTGCGCGCGGTCATCGGCGACATCTCGCTCGACCAGGCGCTGGCTGAACGCGAGCACATCAACCACAAGCTTCGAGTGAAGATCGACGAAGTGACGGAACAGTGGGGCATCGAAATCACGACGGTGGAAATCCGCGAAATCAAAATGCCGGACGCGATCCAGGAAATCATGTCGCGGCAGATGGCGGCAGAGCGCACCAGGCGCGCGACTATTCTCGAAGCCGAAGGGTACCGCGATGCAGCGCGGCTGAAGGCCCATGGCGACGCCGACGCGCTCATGTTGCTTGATGAGGCAGCCAGCCGTCTTCACAGCAACACTCTCAACCTCAAATACATGGATACCCTGGGCAGCCTCGGCAAAGGCGAAGCCACCAAGTACCTGTTCCCAATGGAATTTACAACTATCGCCACACGTCTCGGCAGAGTCATCGCCGACGGGAGCAGCATGCCAGAAGCTGTACCGGACTCCAGCACGGACGAAGGCGACGGGCAACCGGACTCCGACAGGAGCGGCCAAGACATGACACCTGGATCGCACACGCCCGCGCGAAGCGATCCTGCGGTCAACAACCCACAGTCCAAGGTTGAGGGCAGTATGTTCACCGACAACAAGGTGGAGGCCGACGAGCTGCCCAGCGACGCGCTCCCGGCCGATTCCGACCCGCCCCGCGGGCAGGCGCATGCAACCTAGACCTCACCAGAATCCACCGAGTAGACGGACAGTGCCTTCTCAAGAGCCTCGCCCTCAGGCAGCCGGAGTGAGGGCAGTCCGAACGCCAGCGCAAGCGTAACGAGCGCAGCACGGAAGCCTCGCAGGTATGCTGCGTGAAGCGGGTCGCCGGGTGAGGGCGCAGCGAAGGTCGCCGCCAGATAGGTCGATGTGAGGCTATTGCGAAGGTCCGTGACAGACCAGAGTTCTCTTTGCATTGTGGTTGCCCTCCCTGGGCGCGGCGTAACCGCCGCCGCCCGAATCGAACGCATGTTCTATCCAAGAGGATACCACGTTCAGGACCACTTGTCAATTCCCTCGCGCAACTTCGAGGAGTATCATCTTCCTCCCCCCGTCACCGGCAGTACCAACGGCGCGTTGCTCAGGTCCCAGGCGAAGCGCGGCAGCAATTGATATCCGCCGTGGTACGGCTCCTCCGCAGCATACTGCCCGCCGAGCCCGGTCGCACTCCACGCCTCTCCGAGGCGCACATAGGGTCGCGACCAGCCCAGGTCCGCGGCGAAGTAGATGTAGGCGGGACCAGTTCCGTCATCCAGCACGACCGCATGCCGCTCGAAGCGCACGACGCGCCCGCTCACACTGACCAGCCGGCCCTCCTGCGCCTCGCCGAGCAGCCCGGTCGGCACGAGGTCAGGCAGCAGCCCTGCGCCAGCGTCCAGGCGCGTAAGATAGCTGGCGTTCGGCACGGACAGTTCCGCCTCGCCATGAAAGTCACGCGTCCACCCCGTCACGCGTACCCGATCGCCCAGGGCTAGCGGCGGATATTCGCCACCACGCAGATAGACCTTGATGCCGCCGGAGTCATCCTGGATATAGATGATTCGCTCTCTCACGCCCGGCGGCAGCGTCACCGTACCGACGAGCGTGACGCGCGTGTCGGCCGGCAGTTGCCGGGCTGCGGCAATCGTCTGGGATGCGGCTGCCGCACGCCCGCCGGTGGGCGGGCCCGCCGGCGCCGGCTCGCGCGGCGGCTGCAGCCGGTTGGCGCGGCCCGGTGTGACGAAGCAGTTCTTGGTCCACACGCCGGTGCCATCGACGGCGCGGCAAAGGCTCCGGTCGTAGCCAGGGGCAGCGTCATACGCCATCGTGTCCACGACGACGCCGTCGGGCCGGCGCAGGCTCACCTGGTCACGATAGTCACCGAGCGACAGTCGCGTTTCGGCCCTGAACAGCAGCAGGTGCGAGCGCGGCCAGATGACCACACCGAGAGGCAGAGTATATGCGCGCGTGTCATCTACGACCTGCCAGCCGCCAAGCTGCGCGGGGGCATCGCCCAGGTTATAGAGCTCGACCCATTCATCCATGTAGTTAGCCGTGCCGCTGCCGTCCCAATCGCCTGCAAAGGGATGCGCCAGCACTTCGTTGAGCACGATGCCGTCAGGGAACGGTGTCGCTGTCAGGCCTGCGGTGGCAGTTGGGCTTGCCGTTGGTGCGGGCGTCGCAGGGCCGGGCACATTGGGCCCGCGCGGTGATGGCGGATAGCTGTCGGTCCAGGCGCCGGCGCCATCCACGGTACGGCTATAGCTGGCATCGCGGCGAGGATTTGCGTAGGCGAATGTATCCATCTCGCGGCCATCCGGCGCGAGCAGCCGCGCGGTGTCCGTATCCTGGTTCAGCGCGACGCCGCTGGTCGAGCGGTAGATGACCAGGTAGCCGCGGCCTGGAATTACTGTGCCCGTGGGCAGCGTATAGGGCGCCGTTCCGCCGCCCGCAATGTCATCGAGCTGCCATCCAGCCAGGTCGACCGGCTCCGACTCCAGGCTGTGCAGCTCGACCCACTCATCATAGGCATTTACCGCACCATCTCCGTCCCAGTCCACCGCGTCGGGCCGCGGCAGAACCTCGTTCAGGCGGATGAGGGGCAGCAGCACGATCGCCCGAGTCCCGGTGGGTGTAGGTGTAACCGTGGGCGTCAAGGTCGGTGAGGGCGTCAGGCCAGGTGGAAGGATCGGGGTGACTGTCGGCGTCGGGATTTCGCCAGGCGTTTCGGTCGTCGTAGGCGTCGATGTGGCGGTCATCGTCCCGGTGACGGTCGGTGTAGGCGTTGCCGCATCGCCCGCCGCGCCGGGGTTCGGCGGGTCCTGCGCGACCCAATCAGCCGCAGTATCCGTGTCACGATCGGCGGGCACGCGCGCCAGTGATTGTCCTGCCGGGACATCGGGGCACGGTGGCTGAAAGATGGCGCTGTTATCGCCGTAGCTGAGCGCGTCGAGCAACTGATCGTCTGGCGCGAGCAGCCGCACACTGTCCCCCGTATTGCTGAGGCCATTGCCGATGGGCGCTTCCAGGCTTACCAATTCGCCGGTAAAGCCGGGATGGTCAGCGAGAAATTCGCTGCGGTAGGCGGCCACGACCAGATAATCTCCCGGCAACAGCCGGTAAGATGGCAGCGGGCTGGCGCCGGTCGCGTCAGCAATCTGCCAGCCGGCCAGTTCAGCCGCAGTGTCCCCTGCGTTGAAAAGCTCGACAAATTCCCAATCCGCATCAGCGCCGACTTGCCACGGGTCATACAGCACCTCGCTGAGCAAGACGCGCGGCCAGGGCCCGGCGACCGGCGTTGCAGTGGCGGTTGCAGATGGAGTCTCGCTCGGCGTGATGCCGGGAACGACTGTAGACGTGGGCGTGGCCGAAAGCTGGAGCGCCTGCTCACCGAAGTTGTGCCCCGCGCTGACCTGCCCCACGCCAACCGTCGCGCTGCGTTCGTCCGCCGTCGTGCTGACATAGCCCGCGGGCTGGCTCTCGGTGACGACATAGCTGCCGGGCGCGAGGTCCGCGAACGCGTACCAGCCGCTCGCAAGGGTGTGCGTCGTGCGACCGCCGGTCAGGGTGAGCAGCACATCCGCGATGCCCGCCTCGCCCGCATCGCGCACGCGGTTGGCGTTGCTGTCCTCATAGACGTACCCCTCGATCTGTGCAGTGTGGTTGGCTGCACCCGGCGAGCCGCTGTCGCCCGCGCTGCCCGGCCAGGGCATGATGGCGGCCCGCCAGTTTGCCCCGACGCCGTTGTCCAGGTTCGGGCGCACCAGTTGCATGGACGCGCCGCTGGGGTTGGGGAAGGTCAACCCGCCGTCGTAGGCCACGCGATCCACCTCACGGCCGGCCGGATCCAGCAGGATGACCTCGTCCGCATCGTTGCCGAGCGTGAATCCGCTGTAGCGATAGGCGAGCGTCACGCCCCCGTTGGCTGCGGCATCAGCGTTACGGCCGAGCACCATGTAACCGCCCGGCGCCAGCCACAGCGGTCCGCCATTGTTGATCGTGTGATGGTCCGAGCCGGCATCGCGCAGTTCCCAGCCGTTGAGGTCCACGGCGGTCGCGCCCGTATTACAGAGCTCGATAAACTCGCCCGCGACATCGCCAACCGCCTGCGGATTCTGCATGATCTCATTGATGACGATGGCGCCAGCAGGGACGGCAGTTGGCGTAACGCTGGGCGTCACCGCCGGGGTGGCAGTCAGCGTCGGCGTAGGCGACGCGACCTCGGTAGGCGTGGCCGTGGGCACTGTGCCGGCGATCCCCGGGTCCGGCACGGGTTGATCGATCCAATCCGCCGCGGTATCCGTATCGCGGCCCGGCGGCACGCGAGCCAGGCTGTGCCCCTCCCGGACATCGGGGCAGGCGGGCGCGAACACCGAAGCATCCGAGCCGTAGCTGAGTGCGTCCACCGCCGCGCCCGCGGGGTCCAACAGCAGAAGCGCGTCTCCGCTGTTGCTGAGACCATTGCCGATCGGGCTGCCCAGATCGATCAGGCCGCCGGCGTAAGCCGGATAGGCGGCCCGGAAGGTGGCCGCGTTCGTCGCGACCACCACATAGGCGCCCGGCGCGAGCGTGTAGTCGGGCAGCGCATCCTGGCTGATGCCATCTCGGAGCAGCCAGCCGGCCAGGATGACAGGCGCGGCGGTCGGATTCAGCAGCTCGATCCATTCCCCTCCCGGTTCCTCGCCGGGCGGATCATAGACGACTTCCGAAATGAGCAGATGATTGGCAGCCTGGGCCTGGATGAGGGGCGGCAGAGCGGAGAACAACAAAATGCAGACGAAAACCAGGGGCAGCATCCCCCAGCGGGGACGGACAACGCGACAGTGCGTCATGGCGGCCTTCCTTCCGTGCGGTGTGAGCGGCGGCGACGTGGGTAGTGCGGGAAGAAGGAAGCTTCCGATAGGATTATAGGATGGCTATTGCAGTCGTGTCAAATTGAACACAACAAAAAAGGCCCACCGGATCAGGTGGGCCTCTCATTCGGGATGCCGTCGTCAAGACAGATAATCGCGCAGCTTGCGGCTGCGGCTGGGATGGCGAAGCCGGCCGAGCGCCTGCGCCTCGATCTGGCGGATGCGCTCGCGTGTAACGCCGAACTTCTTGCCGACTTCTTCTAAAGTGTACGAATAACCATCCACCAGCCCGAAGCGCAACTGGAGGATGCGGACCTCGCGCGGAGTCAGCGACTCGAAGATTTCGTCGATGACCTGGCGCAGCATCGTCTGCGAGGCCGAATCGGTCGGGCTTTCCGCCTCGTCATCCTCGATGAAGTCGCCCAGGTAGCTGTCCTCTTCCTCACCGACGGGCATTTCCAGCGATAGGGGCCGCTGCGAAACACGGATGATCTGCTCCACCTTGCGCGGGGGCACACCCAATCGTTCAGCGATTTCTTCGGTTGTCGGATCGCGGCCCAATTCCTGCACGAGCTGGCGGCTCGTGCGGGTCAGCCGGTTGATCTGCTCATACATATGCACGGGCACGCGGATGGTGCGGCCCTGATCTGCGATGGCGCGCGTGACAGCCTGGCGAATCCACCAAGTCGCGTAGGTACTGAACTTGTAGCCCCGCCGGTAATCGAACTTCTTGACCGCCCGAATCAGGCCGATGTTCCCCTCCTGAATCAAATCCAGGAAAGGCACGCCCCGACCGACGTACTTCTTTGCAACGCTCACGACGAGGCGCGAATTCGCCTTGATGAGATGTTCCTGCGCAGCCTGCCCGTCCTTGACGGCCAGCAGCAGCTTATCGCGCTCGTCCAGGTCATCGACGCCCAGCGTCAACTTCTGCCGCGCTTCCCGGCCGCGTTCCATCCTCTTGGCCAGAGACACTTCTTCCTCTGCCGTCAGCAGCGGAACGCGCCCGATCTCCTTGAGGTACAGGCTGATGGAGTCGTCGATGTCGATGAGGTCCAGGTCGATATCCAGTTCCGCAGGCTCATGGCTTTCCTCATCCGCGCCATCCTCGTTGTCATCGCCTTCGCGGAACGCGCTGACCTCAATGCCCTGCTCGAAGAGATTGGCAAACAGATCCTCTAGTTGCTCCATATTAGCTTCGGCTTCCGGGAACGCGTTGAGCACATCATCGTACGTCACGAAACCCTGGTCGCGCCCCAACATCACCAGTTGTTCGGTAGCTTCCGCCGACCGCTGGCTGATGTCGTCCTGAAATTCTCCGTCGGGACGCAGTTCACTTTCGTCTTCAAATGGTGCGCTCATCCGCACACTCCTTCACGCGCTGCGATCCATGAATTGTCAGCTTGTAGTGGCCCGCCCGCAGCCGTACCGGCTTACTGCCCATATCGTCGAGCCCTCACGGCAAGGCGCTCAGGTGAGACAACGCCTTAATGTGACGCCCTATTGAATTATTGTACTCCGGTCAGTCAAGACATAACGTGGTCTATGTTACCAGTCCGCATTTATTCGCGAGGCCCAGTGGGCGCCTTGACGGGTGTCTTGAAATCATAAATGCCGTCATCGATACCCCAGACGGCCGAGCATCCCTGGCAGACCAGGGTCGCGCCCTGCTCCTCCAGGCGGGGACTGCGGCACGCCGGACAGGCAAACACTCCGTGTCCGGGCATGAGACCCGCCACCGCGCCACCGCCCTGCGCCCGGGTGCGCAGGAACACGCTCGGCGTCAGCTTCCAGGCCGCGCCTACGCGCTGCAATGCGCCGTCCGCAGCCGCCAGCAGGCGCGGCGACACCAACCGCTTGAACAAAGGGGAGCGAAAGTGTGAAACGGCCAGCCCATCTTCCACGATAAGGCCGGCGCCGGCCAGCTTCTCCGCCATCCAACGCGGATGAAAGTCGAAATTTAAGGGCACGAACTCATAGGGCTCGCCAGCAAAGGGCGACCAACTCTGGCGCCGCAACAGATACCGGGCAATGGATTTCAGGTTCCGCTTGTTCGCATATTCCAGGATATATGCGCCGCCAGGTCGGAGGACGTTATGAATGCCACGAAAGGCTGCCGGCACATCGATCAGGTGGTGCAGCACGCGCACGGTGACGACGGTGTCGCAGGCGCCAGGCGCCAGGGGCAGTTGATACAGGTCCGCTGCGACGTAGACAAACTTGCCCGACCGACCCAGCCTTTGCTGCGCCTCGCGTAGCCCCGACTTGGCATAGTCGAGCAGGATGATCTGTTCGTAGCCCGCGTACAGATCGGTGAGACGGCCGAACCCGGCCCCGATTTCGAGGATGCGGCGGCCGCCGGGCGGCAACAGCCTGCGCAACGCAATGCGCTCGGCCAGGTCCTCGTATTCGCGACCCTGGCCTTCCCAGAAACGAGCCCGATAGCTCGTTCCCTCGTAATCACAGATTGCTCGCGGCTGATCCAACACTCGCTCCGCGCCAGGCAGGATGATCTTTACCGTTTCACGTGAAACATTGGGCATTTGAATCAGTGCTGTTGTTCACGTGAAACAACAGCCTGTTTGAGGCCACATTGCGTTCCATTTAACAGAAATGGGCGGTGGCTAACCCACCGCCCATTCGGGCTTGCGTTGCTGCGCCATTATTATAGCATGCCGTGTCAACCCCTGGCGCAACGAAGGTTATAAGCAAAGCAAATAACCGCACCTCTTTTTTATGATGCGGCTACAGTCCCGGCACGATCCAACCTATGCCGGGCTGCCCGGATTGCGATGGCGGTAGACGATGCGGCCCTTGGTCAGATCGTAGGGCGACAACTCTACGCGCACGCGATCCCCCAACAGGACGCGGATGTAATACTTCCGCATCTTGCCGGAGAGATACGCCAGCACCTCCGGGCCATTTTCCAGCTTCACCCGAAAAGTGGTGTTCGGCAACGCCTCAGTCACCTTACCATCCAGGGTCAGCTTCTCTTCCTGTTTTGCCATGCACTCCTGCCTTTACCTTCGAGATTGACCGGGACGCGCCGGGAAAGGGGTCGCCACGCAGCCTGTGCTGTCATGGCCGGCTCAGTGCACGCCTGACCGATATCTAGCGTGCGCTCTCGCGCCCCTCGCGACGTCGTTGTGCCTGTCGCGCCTTACGGATCGCCTTTTGCTTCTTCAAACGCCGCAACTCGCTCGGCGGTGTGAACCACCGCTTCTTGCGCACGGTCGGCAGAATTCGCTCCTTCATCACCTCCTTGCGGAAGCGCTTCAGCAGCGACTCCTGGGACTCACCTGTCCGCAATACGACGGTTGCCATCTGGAAATCACCCCCTCCCCGCCATGACTCGCAGCACACCTGGCGCTTAACAACACGAGACCTCACCTTACGGTGAGGCCCGAAAGCAAACAGCGGTCAACCAGATATGGCAGCCACCGACAGACCCGCGGGCCGCTCGGATAGCGCCAGTTCAACCTATTCTGCTGCTCAGGCCATGTACGCTCCTCGCCAGGAAACGTGTGCTGCTTCTGGGCCGACAAGAGTATACCTTAGTGACGGATGAATGTCAAAAAGCGCGGCCCGCTCAATGTGCCTGATCCTGTGAGCCTGTGGGCCGGCGTAGCGCCTTCATCACCCGCCGCCACGTCTCCTGCACGATCGAGACCTCCGTCTCAGGTATCTCGCGCGGCGCGTAACGCGCATCGAGGAACGCCTCCGTCAGCTCGTGGACATCGGTCTCTGCATCAGGCCACGCGGTCTCCAGGTCGCGCTCATACTCCAGTGGCGTCTTGTGCGCCGGTCGCCCCAGGCCGCGGTCCGCGGCCCGCTCCGCGGCGCGCAGATAGTAGTAGCGCACCTTTTCGCGCGCGGCCATACGATCCAGGCGGGCTCGCCGTGGCCGCCCCACCGCCAGTTCCCCGGCCCGGCTGCGGCGCAGGCGCTCGCGCAACGCGCCCAACCCACTTTGCAGGGCCGCATCCAACTGCGACTTGCGCGCCCGCCACCAGTAGCGCAGGTTGTAGGCCCAGGCGAACCAGCGTCCCTTCAGCAAGCCGTGGCCGCGCAGGAAGTTGAACAGGAGGTAGCCGCCGACCAGGGCCACTACCACCCACACCACGGCCCCGCGCACCCAATCGGGTATCTGCATTTGGCTGATCATCTCGGTCTGCGTCGGCAGCTCCAGCGGCGCAGGCGCAGCCGCCGGTGCACTCTCACCATCCGCAAACAACCAGCGCAGCGGGTAGAGCAGCAGCGACAGCAGCGCCGAGAGCAGGAAACTGACCACCATGCCCGCCCGCACCAGCAGCGCCAGCAGCCACTCCAGCGCGCGCGTCAGCGGCCCGGTCGAGCCGATCGGCAGCAGCAGCGCGACCGCAGCCACGGCCAGCAGCACGAACAGGCTGTTCCAGTGCCAGCGGCGGAACACAGGCGCGGCCACCTCGACGCGCTGGTTGTACCACTGCCCGCGCAACACAGCCAGCCGGGCATCGCTGAGCAGGAAGAGGCCAGCTAGGAAATAACACAGCATCCCGACCAGGACATCCGGCGGCAGGCCGAGCTCACCCAGGCCAAATCGCAACGACCTCCCGCCCTCGCTGATGTTGACGCGCGACAGGCCGGCCAGGAGGACCATGGGCAGCCCGCCCCACGTCCAGCGCGTGGCAAAACGCACGAGGATATCCTGCCGCGAGACGGGGCGGACCGCCCGATAGTGGCTCTCCGGCTCGCCCCAGGCATGGCTCTCCCGCGCGGCGACCTCGTCCGACTGGATGGCAAGTTCCTGGAAATCCGAGGTCACCGCAACGGCTAACACCCACGCCAGCACCACCAGCACCCCAACGAGCAGCATCTGTGCGCTGAGGAACGCGCCGGGATGCCGCAGCCAGAGGCCCAGGTCCGCAGCGGTCGGCCAGCCCGTCGAGAACATGAACATGCTGAGACGGGTCACCACTACGAGCAGCAGGATCTCGCCGAGGCGAAACACGACCCCGCGGCGGTCGCGCAGCTCAGGCCGGCCCAGCCGCAGCGTCGTGATGACGCCCAACAGGCCAGCGAAGACCGCCAGAGGGAATGCATAGTCGAGCCGCCAGTCGCTCACCGCCCGGATGACAGCTACCGGCGCAACGACGGTGCTGCCAGCCAGCAGGCCAATCGCCAGCGCCCGAAACGCGCCGGTGCGCCAGGTCGTATCCTCGAACCCGAGCCAGGGACGGGCCGGCGGCGTGTCGGATGGCGGTATGGATGGGCCGGGAGGTCTCATATCAATGCACCCTGAGGTCCTGCCAGCGCTTCAGCTCCAGCTCAGAGGCCACCTGGTACGCAGCAATACCCAACTGGCGGCCGCGCTCGCGCACGATGCCGAAGCGCGCGTACGGTTCCGTAACCATCAAGACCGGGTTGAGACCTGCGCGGCGCAGGCGGTGAAGCGCCGCGCAGATTGCCTCATCGCCGGAGGGCGTCAGCGCGATGACAGTCGTGCCCCACGGCAGGTCGGCGGTTGCGGTCGGCAGCCATTCGGCCAGCGGCGTCGTATCGGCCAATTGCACGCGCGCCAGCCATTCGAGCAGCTTCATCAGGTGAGTGCGGCCCGGCCGCGGCGGGATGGTCCAGCATCGCGCGCCGCTGGGCGCATCGAGCCCATTGCTCGCCAGGCCCACCACCTGCCGCTGCTCGATCGTCAGATAGCTCGCCAGGGAAGCCGCAACCACGATGCCCCACTCGCTTGCGGTGCCCCGCAGGTGGCGCGAGTAGTTCGCGCCGTCCAGATCCAAAAATATCACGCTGGTCAGCGAAACGGCCGGCTCGTACTTCTTGACCTGCAAGGCGCCGGCCCGCGCGCTGCTCTTCCAGTCCACGTTGCGCAGCGGATCACCGGCCTGGTAGGGCCGCACGCCGGTGATGCGCGCGGGATCGGAGAAAATCTGCTGGCGGCTCTTGATCGTACCGTAAGGCGCACGCGAGACGAGATTGACCCGTGACAGCGGGATGACGCGCGGATAGACGACCAGGGGCGTGCGCTCGCCGAAGGTGCCGGTCGCTTCGGCAAAACCGAACAGGTCGCCCGTGCTCAACATCCCCGGCCCAAGCTGGTAATAGCCCCGCTGCTGGCCCACCAATTCGTAACTGAGGTGTACCTTCTCCTTCGGACGCAGCGTAATGGCCTCGCGCAGCGGCCCGGCCGTGCCCAGGTTGCCCGGCGGCGTCTCCTCGTAGCGCAGCCAGGGAATGGGCCACCAGCTCCGGTTCTCCAGTTGGATATCGACCGTGGTGCGCTCGCCGGTGAAGATGTGGCTGGTGAAGCGCCGCGTGACCCGCAGCCGCGGGAGATTGCGCGCGGTCCACCAGCGCGCCAACGCATACGTCCCGGCCAGCACATAGACGATGTAGAACACGAGGTCCATGCGCAGCAGGATCGCGGTCAGCAGAAGCAGCAGGAGCACCAGCGGCAGTTCGAGCATCGCGTTACTCGTCGGCCTCGTCGTCCTCGGCGTCATCTTGTTCGGGCAGATCGGCGTCGGGGGGAGCGGCGACGGTCTGCCGGCCCAGCCCCTCGATGACCACCACGTACTCGCCCCTCGGCGGCGAGCGGCGCAGCCCCGCGAGCAGTTCGCTCAGCATACCGCGTTCCACCGACTCGTGGAGCTTGGTCAGCTCGTGGGCCAGCGCGGCACGACGGTCGCCGTAGACCGCCAGCGCATCCTCCAGGAACGCGGCCAACCGGTACGGGCTCTCGTAGAAGACGAGCGTGTGCGGTGAGTCGCGGTCCACTTCGAGGAAGCGGCGCCGCGGCCCGACCTTGTGCGGCGGAAAGCCCCGGTAGGTGAAGCTGTGCAGGGGCAGGCCAGACAATACGACCGCCATGATGACCGCAGCCGGGCCGGGGATCATCGTCACTTCTTCGCCGGCAGCCAGCGCGCGCTGCACGATCGAGTAGCCAGGGTCGGAGATGCCCGGTGTGCCGGCCTCCGTCACCACGGCGACCGACTGGCCTTCGGCCAGCAGCCGCAGCAGCCGGTCGCCTGCGCGGTCCTCGTTATGTCCGTGAAAGGCCACCTGCGGCTTGCGGATATCGTAGTGCTTCAGGAGAATGCCGGTCTTGCGCGTATCCTCGCTGGCGATGACATCGACGCTGCGCAGCACCTCCAGCGCGCGCAACGTTATGTCGCCCAGGTTGCCGATCGGAGTCGCAACGAGGTACAGCACGGCTCAGTCCGCCTTGCCGATATCGAGCGGGACCTGCTCCAGCAGCTCCGCGACAATCACGTTGCT
>JAKPQT010000609.1 GCA_029555885.1 Chloroflexota bacterium
CCCTGACTGGTTTGTAGAGGACCTGCAATACCGGCTCGACGAGCGGCGGGAAAAGGTCATCAAGCGGGCGGCTATCATTGCCAGTAGTAGCCGGCTTCAGTAACCCATGTACCGGCGCTGCCGCTCGTGGAGCGGGAGCGCTGGAAGAACGGCCGGTCTCGTACTGCCCTGTTTGCCCAAGGAGCCATCGTTATGATCCTGCTACGCAACCTTATCGCCGCCATCCGAGGACTGCTCGAGCACATCCGGCCGAGGGAAGTCCCGGATGGGAACCCGGAGTATCTATGAGAGGGAGCCAGTAAACCACTACTGAGTCGTCGCCAACCCTCGTAGCTCACGCCGGCGCTGGGAGCGCGGCCACGGCCGCGTGACCTACGCCGATGAATGCCAATACTCGCCATGCTCACGCCGATCCAGCAACTACCACTGACCGAAGCCCAACGCCAAACCGCCCTGAACCACAACATCCTGGCCCTGGACCTGGACTGCACCGCCCTGCTCCATCAACCGGAGCGCGGCAGCGGCGTTTACGTACTGGACCAGTACGCCCAGCCGCGGGGCGCGGCCGTGACCTGTGCCCTGCTCCTGGCCCTGCACCTGAACGGGACGTGTCCGCGCCGGTGGTCATTTTACAGCCACCGCGACGTCGATGCGCTCCGGCGAGCCGAGAACCGGCTCCATTCCTTCTAGCCTAAGACAGACATGCAAGGACACAAGCTGATCACCTTTCAACACGCCTGCGCCCACACCGGTGTCACGCGCAGGTGTCATGCGACGACCACGAGGCTGCCCCAGGAGGCCGCGCCGTGGACTTGACCTACATCAACATCCAGACATTGCAGAGCATCCTCGACCAGCTCTACCCCGGGGCGAAGGCCTACGGCGAGCCTGGCGGGGACTTGAGAGCGGCGCTGTGCGGTAACGACATCGTGACCATCCGGCGCGGGCTGCTGAACGACATCGTCCGGTCGCACGCCGGGCTGTTTGAGCACGCGCTGGGCGAGCCGGCGCTGTACCCGATCCTGGTGGCCGCGGCCGTGAACACGTCGTTTCTGGAACTCCAGGCGGCGCAGGAGCAGGCCATCGCCGAGAGCCGCGAACGGCCCCGGCCGGAGGACGAGCACAACGAGGACGCACCCGAGCCGCCGCCGGAGGAAGGCGGGTACGAAGAGGACGACGCGGAGTGGGAGCTGTAGAGCCATGAGCGAGAGCAACGACCCCCGCCCCTTGCCCGAAAGAGGGCAACACCATTTTGAATGGGTGCCTGACGAACCTCTTGAGAGGGCGATTGCCCAGGCCGAGACGGTCTATGGCCAGCGCGGGCAGGCCATCCATAGCGTGTGGGCGCCGGCCAAGCGGCACGGGGAAACGACC
>JAKPQT010000656.1 GCA_029555885.1 Chloroflexota bacterium
CGGCGAGCGCGTTCCGGATCGGCGTCATCAGCGATATGCAGCACTTCGTGACGCGGGCGCAGTGCGGGTACTACCTGGCGCAGAAAGCGCCGGACATCCTGCTGGTGCCCGGCGACGTGACGGCGGTGCAGGATGTTGGGCACGCGGCGTGGGACCCGCTGACGGAGCATGTGCGGCAGCAGGTCGTGTCAGCCGGCACGAACATCGTGGATGCGGCGGCAGGAGGGGCGGCGGGCGTCGTCATGGCGCTCGGGAACCACGACTACGTTGGATCATCGAGCGACCGTCCGTATAGCACGGACTGGATACGCGCGACGCTCGGCCTGCCGGGCGACACCATCATCGACTACGGCAACGCACGGATCATCACGCTCGAGGACATGGGCGCGTGGCCGACGACGCCGTTGTCGGCGACGCGGCTGGCATGGTTGGCGGAGGCGCTGAGGAACACGAACGCGACGTGGAAGAGCGTTCACGGGCACTATCCGCCGTACTACTGGGAGGTTGCGAACGAGTCGGCGAACCCGAAGTATGCTTCACGCGCGGCGCTGGCGGCAGTGCTTGAGGCCGGGGGCTGCAACCTGTTCGTCGGGGCGCACTACCACTCGTTCAACGTGTGGTCTGACGGCGGGGTCTGTTACCTGATGAACTCGACGACTACCTCTGAGCAGGACGGCGTCGAGAACGGCTACTACAACGCGGCGGACGGGGCGTTGACGCCGAGGGCTGACAGTACGCGCAAGAGCATCTACAAGGGCGGGTACACGACGCTCGATGTGGGGGCGCACTCGATCGGCATCACCTTCTACAGCAGGGACGATGACAGCATCATCTACTACCGGAAGCTGCGGCAGAGGGCCGGGGGCAAACACTGATGGCTGTCTATGCTACGTCGGCTGACCTCGCGGAGTATCTCGCAATCGCGCAGGACGACCTGCCGGATGACGTGGACAGGCTGCTCGCGCGGGCGTCCGAGGAGGTGGACTACTACGCGCTGAACCGCGTGGATACAACGGAGGCGACGCATGTGGCGGCAGCGAAAAGCGCGGCATGCGCACTCTGCGAGTACTGGATACGCAACGCGGCATCGACGGCCTCGACCGTGACGAGCTACACCATCGGCAAACTCACCGTCAACCAACCCGGCGCCTCGACGGTGCCGATAGACGCGCGGACGACCGCGCGGGTGCGCTTTGCGTTGATGAAGGCGGGCCTGCTGTACCGGGGCGTGGCGCAGTCGGGCACGAGCATACCTGGGGAGAGTAGCTTCTAGTGGCGATACCTGCACTCCCAGCGAGCCTGCTGCCGGAAACCGTCGCGCTGTTTGCGGCGGCAACGCCGACGGCCTACGGGCCTGCGTGGGCCACGACCTCCACTACGCTCGCGGCCTACATCGAGCCTATGACGGCACAGGCTGGACTCGGGCAGACCGTGGGCGAGGGCACGCACGTTCAGGCGGACGAGCCGCGGCTGTGGATGGTTACGGGGCCATCCACAGCGCTCGCGCCCGGCGATAAGGTGACCTGGGCTGTCGGC
>JAKPQT010000668.1 GCA_029555885.1 Chloroflexota bacterium
TCTCAAGCTCACTAAGGGCCAACGCATGTCGCGCCACCTGCTGTGGCGCCGCGCGAACGAAGGCATGCTCAAGTCCCTCTTTTACGCAACGCGTGACCGCCGTAACCGCAAGCGCGACATGCGCGGCCTGTGGATTGCCCGCATCAATGCCGCGGCCCGGCTCAACGGCATCACCTACAGCCGGTTGACCCACGCCCTGCGCGTGGCCGGTATCGAGCTGGACCGGAAGGTCCTGGCTGACCTGGCCGTCCGTGACCCGCAGGCATTTGCGCGGGTCGTTGAGGTCGCCAAGGCGGCTGTGTAAGAACGCATCGCGTGCAGCCTGATTCGGAGACCGGCATGCTTACCAGTCCGGATAACCCGAAAGTCAAGCTGGCACGGGCGCTGTTGGAGCGCAAAGGCCGGGAGCAACAAGGGCGCTGCCTGGCCGAGGGCGTACGTCTGATCGAAGATGCCGTGAGAGCGGGGCTGACCCCCGCTCTCCTCTTTTATACGGCCCAGGCGACGACCCACCCCCGTGCGAATCAGCTCATTGCCAGCGTTGAGCAGGCCGGCACTCCGGTGATGGAGCTGGCTCCGGCGGTCTTCGCCGCGCTCACCGACACCGTCACCTCGCAGGGCGTCATAGCTGTCCTGCCCCTGCCGCAGCTCCCGCCGCCCGCCGCGCCGCGGCTGGCCCTGGTGCTCGACCAGGTGCGCGACCCCGGCAACATGGGCACGATCCTGCGCAGCGCTGAAGCGGCAGGCGTAGATCTGGTCCTGCTGCCTCCCGGCTGCACCGACCCGTGGAGCCCGAAGGTTGTGCGTGCCGGCATGGGCGCGCACTTCCGGCTGCCCATCCTTGCGGGCGACTGGCCTGTATTGGCCCATCACCTCGCTGGCCGCCCCGTCTGGCTGGCCGAAGCGCAGGGCGCGGTCGCGTACGACCGCGTGGACTGGACCGTGCCGAGTGTGCTGGTCATCGGCGGCGAGACCACCGGGTTGAGCGCCGAGGCCGGTCGCCTGGCCACCGGCCGGGTGGCAATCCCTATGGCCGGGCCGGTGGATTCGCTGAACGCAGCGATGGCGGCCACGGTCATCCTGTTCGAGGCCGCGCGGCAGCGGCGGGTCGCCGCCAGAAACGCCAAAAAAGGTTAATTGCGCGGAAATCTGTAAGGGTGTATCATACGTTTATTCATGCGAAAGGAGGCCCACGGCCGATATAGCCCTGTGCGGGCTGTCTTCATCAGCGGTAACAGAAAGGTAAGCACCCTATGGCTGCCGAGGTCATTTTTCGTATTCTAGGACTTATTCTCTTCGGCATCGTGGGTTGGGTGGCGGGCACTGTTTGGGCGGGCACGACCGACCTGAACACAACTTCATTGCGCT
>JAKPQT010000693.1 GCA_029555885.1 Chloroflexota bacterium
GCTCTACTACGACACCTACCTGACCGGCGAGCCGGATGAGGCGTTTCAGCTCTACAATCCGCTGCCGCGGCCTGTCTCGCTGGCGGGCTGGCGGGTCACTGCGGGCAGCCGGACGGTCATATTTCCCTCCGGCATCGAGATCGCGCCCCATGCGCAGCTCTGGTGTGCGCGGCAGGCCATCGATTTCCGGCAGAGTTTCGCGTTCACGCCCGGCTGCGAGTATGGAGCGGACACCGATCCCGTTGTGCCGAACCTGACGGGGGGCGCGCTGACCCTCGCCAACACGGGCGGCCGGGTCACGTTGACGAACCCGGAGCGCACCTATCAGGATGTCCTGGTCTACGAAGCGGGTGACACCGGCGCGGGCAGCGGGTTGACCGGCTGGCAGGGACCGGCCGTCGAACCGTATCGCCCCACACGCAGCTTTGGCGCGGAGGGGCAGATTCTCTATCGCAAGCTCGACCAGGCCACCGGTCTGCCCGTCCCCGACACGGACACGCTTGCGGATTGGGCGCAGGACCCCGCGGACGTCATCGACGGCCGCCGGGTGCAGTATCCCGGCTGGGACCTCGCCCGCTTCTTCTTCAGCCCGGCCGTCACAGAGACCGCGGCCTTGCAGGTGATTATTGCGCCCGACCATGCCTTCGATGCGCTGGCCGCGCTGCTGCAGGCCGCGCAGGCGCGCATCCAGATCGAGGTCTACACCTTCGAGAGCGCGCGGCTGGCGGACATCGTGGCGGAGCGGGCGCGAGCCGGCGTGCGGGTAGAGCTGCTCCTGGAAGGCGCGCCTGCGGGCGGAGTGACCGACCAACAGCGGTGGATCGTCCGGCAGCTCAGCGAAGCCGGGGCGCGCGTCGCCTACTTGCGCAGCCGGCCCGAACTGGATATCGCAGATCGCTACAGCTATCAGCACGCCAAGTTCCTGCTGCTGGATGAGCGCCTCGCGCTGGTCGGCAGCGAGAATCTCAGCCCCGACGCCTTCCCGGATGACCCCAAGGCCGACGGTACGTTGGGCCGCCGCGGCCTGTACTTCGTCACCGATGCACCTTCGGTCGTGGCGCGGCTGGCGGCCATCTTGGCGGCAGACAGTGACACGGCGCACCGCGATGTCTGGCCGTGGGATGCGCAAGATGCGCAGCTTGGCGCGCCGCCCGCAGACTTCCAGCCGGACTACCTCACCGGCGGCATATCCTACCCCGTCCGGTTCCCGACGTCACTGCTGCTCCACGACA
>JAKPQT010000031.1 GCA_029555885.1 Chloroflexota bacterium
GCCCGCGCTGCGGTCGGCATTGCCTGAGGCATGAGGACGACCTCACCCCCGGCCTCCTCTCCTGAGCAACAGAAGTGTTGCTCAGGAGAGGAGGTGAGGCCCCCACGGTCCTCCACCGAAAGAAGAGCATCATGCACACCATCGAATACACCAATCCTGCCCTGACCTGGGATGAGGCGCTGCCGCTGGGCAACGGCATCCTGGGCGCGCTCGTGTGGGGCGACGGCACGCCGCTCAACATCTCGCTCGACCGGACAGACCTCTGGGACCTGCGCGTGCCGCCGGAATTCGAGGGCGCCAACTTCTCCTGCGCGCAGCTGAGGCGGTGGCGCAGCGAGGGCAATATGGGAGCCATCAGTCGCGTCTATGATGGCGCATACGCCCGGCCTTACCCGACCAAGATCCCGGCCGGCCGCCTCGAGCTGACGGTCCGCGGCAGCCGCTTCGAGCAGGCCACGCTGCGCGTCGCGGATGCCGCGGCGACCGTCCATCTGGGCGAGACCACCGCCCAAGTGTTCGTGGACGCGGGCCGTCCGGTCGGCATGATCGCGCTCCACGGTGCGCCGCGCGTCGAGCTCAAGCTCATCGCGCCGGCATTCGGCGGGGGCCAGGAGCAGGAGAACAACTCGCTCGAAGGCGGGCTGCTCTCGCAGCTCGGCTATCCCCCGCCTGAGGAGAGCGGGGGGGAGACTTGGCGTGCGTTCGTGCAGCAGGGCAGCCAGGGGTTCCGCTTTGCCGTGTACGTGGCGTGGCGTGCTGCCAGCCACGGCGCAATGCTGCCGTGGCTGGCAGCCTGGACCGTCGCGTCCTCCTACGAGGGCGAGGACGTGCTGGCCTTGGCGAAGGAGCGCGTCGACGCGGCGCTGGCAGCGGGCTGGGACGCGCTCTACGCGGAGCACGCCGCCTGGTGGGATGCCTTCTGGGCGCAGTCGGGTGTGAAGCTGCCCAATGCCACGCTCGAACGGCAGTGGTACCTCGAACAATACAAGTTCGGCTCGGCCAGCCGCCGGGGTTCGCCGCCCATCACGCTGCAGGGGCCATGGACGGCCGATACGGGCCGCTTGCCGCCGTGGAAGGGCGACTACCACCATGATCTCAACACCCAGCTCTCTTACTGGTCTTGCTACAGCGGCAACCACCTGGAGGAAGGGCTGAGCTATCTCGACTGGCTGTGGGAGACGCGGCCCAACTGCCAGGCTTGGACGCGGCGCTGGTACGACCTGCCCGGCCTGAGCGTGCCCGGCGTGGCCGACCTGAACAACGCGCCGATGGGCGGATGGGTGCAGTATTCCTTCTCATCCACGACGGCCGCGTGGCTCGCGCACCACTTCTACCTCCACTGGCGGTACAGCGGGGACCGCGAATTCCTGCGTGAGCGCGCCTATCCGTATTTGAGGGACGTCGCGACGTTCATCGAGGCCGTCTCTCAAGAGCGCGACCGCGGCGGCAAGCGCACGCTGCCCCTGTCCTCGACACCCGAGATCAACGACAACCGATTCGAGGCGTGGTTCAGCACGCTCACGAACTACGATCTGGCACTCATCCGCTGGCTGCTGGCCGCGAGCGCGGAGCTGGCCGATGAGCTGGCGCTGGACACAGAGGCCGCGGGCTGGCGTAGCGTGCTGGCTGAGTTCCCAGAGCTGGCAACCGGTGAAGACGGGCGCCTCCTCGTGGCTGCGGACTACCCGCTCCCCGAATCGCACCGCCACTTCTCGCACCTGATGGCGATTCACCCCCTCGGCCTGATAAAGTGGGAGGATGGCGAGGCTGCACAGCGCACGATTCGCGCGGCGCTGGCCGAGCTGGACCGCCTCGGCCCGGACCTATGGTGCGGGTACAGCTACGCCTGGCTGGGCAGCCTGGCCGCACGGGCACGCGAGGGTGAGCGCGCCGAACGCGCGCTGGAGATTTTCAGCACGGCCTTCTGCCTGCGCAACAGCTTCCACTGCAACGGCGACCAGACCGGCAAGGGCTACTCGAAGTTCACCTACCGGCCCTTCACGCTCGAAGGCAACTTCGCGGCTGCGGCCGCCATCCAAGAGATGCTGCTGCAGAGCTACAGCGGCAGCCTGCACATTTTCCCGGCCGTCCCCGCTGCGTGGCAGGATGTCGCGTTCGACACCCTGCGGGCAGAGGGCGCGTTCCTGGTCTCGGCCCGCCGCGAGGGCGGCCGAACGACCTGGGTGCGCATCACGGCCGAGCGCGGCGGCACCTGCCGCCTCGTCTACCCCTTCGACGGCACGGAACGGGTGCTGGAGCTGGTCGCGGGCGAGACCGTCGAACTCACATCCTGACAGCCCCACCCGAGGAGTTCACATCCTCATATGTGAACTCCTCACCTCTTCTCCTGTTCATCTGTTCATCTGTTCACCTCTTCACCCTGTCATCGTATCCCCGCTCACAGTCCCGCGCGTGCGACCGGCATATGATCATTTCTGGTCGCGATGGGTGGCCGCGCGGCGGCGCGCCCTTCCCGTTGCCTGACTGGAGATCGGAGTCCTTATGCCGCGTCCCCTGCGTGATTCGCTCTACATCTACGGCTTTCATGACCCCGGCGGTGAGCAGCATATGCTCGATCTTGGTGTGCCGGGCTGGGTGCTGGTCACTGAAGCCATCGGGTTCAACCCGACCGACCAAAGCGGCGCCGACTATCGCCGCTTCTCCGACCGTGACCTCGGCGTGATCGTCAGGCTGAACGCGGGCTACAATCCGACAGGCACGCTGCCGCCCAGCCAGTTCTACGCCGACTTTGCCCGCCGCTGCGCCAACTTCGTCCGCGCATCGAGCGGCGCCCATATCTGGATCATCGGCAACGAGCCCAACCATCCCATCGAATGGCCCGGCTCGGACTGGAACTGGAACCTGCCCTGGCCGCAGCCCAAGAGTCCCGACCGCCGCGGGGAGGAGATCACCCCTGCGCGCTACGCCGATGCTTACCGGCGGGCACGGGCCGCGATCAAGGCCGTGCCTGGGCACGAGAACGACCAGGTGCTGGTGGCCGGCCCCGCGCCCTGGAACATCCTGCTCACCTACCCCGGCAACCCGAACGGCGACTGGGTGTTCTACCTGCGCGATACCCTTGCTGCCATCGGCGGCTCAGAGGGCGCCCGCAACCTCGACGGCATCAGCCTGCACGCCTACACCCACGGCAGCGCGGCCGACCTGATCCGGTCCGAAGAAAAGATGGGTGACGCGCGCTTCGCCAACCGCCGCTTCCACTTCCGCGTGTACCAGGACTTCATGGCGGTCATCCCGGAATCTATGCGCCACCTACCCATCTATATCACCGAGTCCAACCAGGGCGACCAGGCATGGGAGAACCGCAACACCGGCTGGGTCCGCGCGGCCTATGGCGAAATCGATGCCTGGAACCGAGCAAACAGGGAGAAGATTCGCGCGCTGCTGCTCTACCGCTGGCCCCAGGTGGCAGGCGACCGGTGGGGCATTGACGGCAAGGCAGCGGTCATCGAGGATTTCCGGCAAGCGCTCGCCGCGCGCTACCAGTGGGCAGTCGAGGAGGACGCCAGCGCGATCCTGGAGCGCAAGGTCAGCGAACTGGAGCAGGTTGCGGCAGCCCTGCAGCCCGCTATCGCGGCGCTGGCAGCACCTGTGGCCGCGGCCGCCCGGCTCCGCCAGGAGGCGGCGACGCTTGCGACGGAGGCATCAGGATTGCAGCCCACCGCGCTCCGTGCGCAGTATGACGCGTTGGCCGCCCAGGTCAAGCAGTTGGAGGACGCACTCGGCGGCCTGCCGGAGGAACCAGGCGGACGGGTTCCCGAACCAAACATGATCGACAAGGTCGGCCAGCTGCCCACCGGCACGGCACCGCCCTATGGTCAGCGCAGCCTCGGTGCGATCCGCCGCATTGTCGTCCACCACACGGCCACACGCGACGATATCACACCGGAGCGGCTGGCCGAAGCGCAGGTGGGCCAGGGCCGGCCCGGCATCACCTACCACTATCTCATCACCGGCGACGGGGCCATCTACGCAACGCAGGCTCTGGATGTCGTCCCGGCGCAGACGGGCAAGACCGGCATCAACCAGGAGAGCATCGGCATCGCGCTAGCAGGAAACTTCACCACGGCAGCGCCGCAGGCAGCGCAGCTTGCTGCGGCCGCCAACCTCATCGCCTGGCTGCTCAGCCGGTTCAGCCTCACAACGACTGAGGTCGTGGGCCGTCGCGAGCTGGAAAATGTCGCTTCGCCGGGCGCGCAGTGGCAGCAGGGGGCGGCCTTCAAGACGACGCTGCTGGTTCAGGTGCAGGCCATTCTCGATGCGTACCGGGATCCTGACGTAGTCATCGCGCAATTGCAGGCGCGCGTGCGCGAGCTGGAGGCGCAGAACGCCGGTCTCGCCGCGCAGGTCGGGCAGATCCCCGGTCTGGAGGCGCGCATCCGCCATTTGGAGGCTGCGAACGCGGAGCAGGCGGCAGAGATCAAGCGGCTGCGCGACCAATTGGCTGCGGGAACGCCGGGCCGCGTGGCGAAACCGGCCATCGTGGACCTGGTGGACAAGCTGCCCAAACATCCGACATTGCCGCCCTACGAGCCTCGCAGCCGCCCGATCTCCATGATCGTCATCCACCACACCGACACAACCAAGACGACGACGGTGCAGAGCATCGCGCAATATCACGTCTACGGTGAGCGCCGTGACGCCAACGGCAACCTCATCAAGGCGCAATGGCCGGGCGTCGGCTATCACTTCCTGGTTGGAGCGGACGGCGTCATCTACCAGGGGCAGCGCGAATCGACCCGCTCCTACCACGTCGGGGGCGACCCCAACGACTACAGCGTCGCCATCAGCCTCATCGGCCGGATGATGACGAAGGACTACGACGGAACCACCCGCGCGCCCGAGGACCAGGTCCCGACGCCTGCGCAGCTTCGCAGCGCGGCGCACCTCGCCGCGTGGCTGATGCAGGAGTACAAGGTTCCGCTGGAGCGTGTGATGGGGCACCGTGACGTCTGGCCCAAGTCCACCGTCTGCCCCGGCGAACACTGGAAGACCGGACGGCAGTGGTACGCCGACCTTGTCGAGGAGATCCAGGCCGTCCAGCAGGGGCGACCGGCCGCGGGCAGCATGGAGCACTACCTCCTGTTCTGGGACCGTGGCGGCAGCAACTGGGCACAGGCCGACTGGCGGAACGCGCAGGCCTACCTGGAGCACTTCCGCACGACCGCCGGCTTCTCCGTGGACGATGCGCTTCTCGCCCGCCACGTGACCATCGTCGGCGGCGACGCAGGCGTGACGGGCGAAGACGAGGCGCGGTTGGCCGCGGCGGGGGTGGATGTGCACCGGCTGGCAGGCACGGACGAGGCGGACACGCGGCGCCTGCTCAACCAGCTCGTCGCGCAGAACACGCCCTGGCCGGGCGCGCCTGCGCAGCCGCGCAGCGCGGTGGCCGGGCTCAGTCCGCGCATGGCGGCCGTGCAGGTCTTCATGGACGAGTTCCCCTTCCCCGATGAATGGACCATGCCGGATGACTGGCAGCCCCCGGCGCATGTGCCGGAGCCGGATCATGCACCGGGTCCCGAAAAGGTGATCGTCCCGCTGCCCGCTGCGCAGCCACCCGCGTCAGCCGAAGAGAACACCCCGACGCCGGACGGAGCTTCTGGCGCCGATGAGGCCGGGAAGGAGGCATAGCCGCATGAACAAGCTCGGTTTCTATGTCGAAAACACGACGGTCCCCTTCCTGCGCGACGCGCTGCGCCAGGTCAAGCCGCCGGTCATGCTCATCCATGCGGGCGACCGCACGCTGCTCCAGCAGATACGGTCGGAGCTGTCGCCCGACACCTTCGTGATCGGCCGACTCTTCGTCAGCCTGGCCGAGCAGACCGCCTGGCTGACCGGCAGTGATCCCGATGGCGCCGGTACAGCGTTCGCCGACCGCATCATCAACTATGACTTCCAGCTTGCCCAGCAGCGAGGGAGCAACAACCGGCTGCTCATCGATGCCTGGATGAGCCTGAATGAGCCGGTGCGCGGGCCCGCCTCCTTCTTCGACCGGCAGCCCAATGCCGAGACGCAGGCCCGCTACGCGGCGCTAGACCGGTTCCAGGTGGCGTTTTTGAAGCGGATGCGGAATGCGGGACTGGAGGCGGTTGCGCTCAACTTTGCGGCAGGCAACTTCACTGCGCGCGAGGATATCGTCCGGTGGTTCCCGCGCACGCTGGAGGCCTACACATACCTGGCCCTGCACGAGTACGGCTGGCCGACGATGATGCCGCGGGCGGGCACCGAAACCGCCTGCCTCTACTACCGCCCAGTGATGGACGGCATACGTGCTCAGCACGGCGACCGGCACAAGCTCATCATCACCGAGGCCGGGCTGGCGCGTATGTACAAGCACGCGACCGACCCGGCCGGCGACGTCGGCTGGCTCTATCGCGGGGAAACGATCTCCGAGCAGCAGTACTGGGAGTCGCTGCAGTGGTACAACGCGGAGATGGTGCGCGATGATTATGTCATGGGCTGCTGCCTGTACCAGGTGGGGCACGCCGGCCTGTGGGAAACCTTCCGTCATCTCGGGGTGGACAACGAACAGCGACCCATCCTGCTTATGAATAAGATCGAGACCCTGCGCACCACGCCGGCGCCTACACCTACACCGACACCTACACCGACGCCAACCCCAACGCCGGATAAGCGCGCCGAGCTGGTGGCGCGCGTCGCCGCGGTCCGGCAGGCGATGGCCGCGGCCGCAGGCCAGGTGGATGCCTTTACCGTTGCGCTGGCCGAGGCACATGCCGCACTGGACGGTCTAGCGGGCGCGACATTCGCCGCGCCGGGAGAGCAGGAGGTCCAGTCCCTCCTGGCGCAGCTGCAGCAGGTCTCGGCCACGCTGGACCGGCTGCCGGGCGACACGCCGCTCGACGTGCCCGCACTGCGCACGCAGGTGACCGAGCTGCGCACCGCGACCGAGCAACTCCTGGGCAGGGTCAAGGCACTGAGCGCATTCGACGCCCGGCGGCAGGAAGCGAGCCGGCAGACCCTCGCGTTGGACGGACAGGCCGCTGGCATCCGCAACGTCGGCCAGCAGGCCGGCGCGCTGGCGGCCCAAGCCGCCGCGCTCGCAGCAGAGCTGGGGCCGCAGACGCCGCCTATCACGCCCGCGGGCCAGCCGCCGCTGCGCGACGTACGCACGACGCTGCCGGTCGCGACGGGCAGCGTCGTGCCGCAGCGCACATTGTCGGCCATCCGCCGCATCATCGTGCACCACACAGTCACGAGCAACGACGTGACGCCTGAGCGCCTCGCGACCGCGCAGATCGCGCGGGGGCAAGCGGGCATCACCTACCACTTCCTCGTGACCGGCAACGGCACGATCTACTGGACCCAACCGCTGGAGGCGGCCATCGAGCAGACCCTCGTCAACCAGGTCAACGCGGACGGCATCGGGATTGCGCTGGCGGGCAACTTCCAGACAGCCGCACCGACGGCGCAGCAGCTCGATGCGGCAGCCGCGCTAATCGCCTGGCTGCTAGGCTGGCTGGGGTTGCCGGTCAACGCCATCTTCGGCCGCAACGAAGTGGACGCGCGGGTCGCTTCGCCCGGTGCGCAGTGGTCGCAGGGCGTCCGCTACCGCGACACGCTCATCGCGGCCGTGTCCGCGTTCATGGCAGGCGCACAGTAAGGGCAGGAGAAATGGAACGCTGATAAACGCTGATCAAACTGATTTTTATGATTTTTCTTATCATGTTCGATCAGTTCAATCAGGGCCAACCTTGTGTCAACCTCCGGTTGACACAAGGTTGGCCCATCATCAGCGTTCTATTCCACCGTGTCCTTTCCCGATTCCTGCGATTTGACACATCGTCGCAACCGTGTATAATGCCGCCAACGTAACGGAGAGTACACGAAATATGCATCACCAAATGCTGTCCAAGTGCACCAAGTCCAAGAAGCCTTCCCTGGCCTGCAGGGACGGCCGCTTGTGCATGCGCTAGACAGCTAACGCGAACCAGCACAGCAGCCCTGTCAGGCCCCAAGCGCCTGGCAGGGCATTTTCGTTAACGCATCATGCGCCGGCTGGTCTCCGACCGAGCCGGCCCAAAGGTAAATCACGAGGGATCGCATGTTCCACAACTTGAAGCGCGCTAAGAAGCAGTTGACCAGCTTGCCAGACTGGAGGTCTGGATAGGCCGCTAGCGCGCACCCTATGCCCGCAAAGCCCCTTCCGAGCCAGTCTGGCCGGAGGGGCTTTTTTATGTCCAAACACTTATTGGAGGAAACACCATGACGCTCGAAGTACTCTGCCCGGAATGTGAAGGCCCCGTTGAGCTGCGCGACCCGCTGCAAGGCGAGATCGTGCCCTGCCCGTCGTGCGGCGCGGACCTGGAGGTCGTCAGCCTGGACCCGCTGCGGCTCGAGCTGGCGCCGGAGGAAGAGGAGGACTGGGGCGAATGAACGCAACGTCTCCTTCGAATGGCAATGGCTCGTCTGGGGATGGCTCATCCACCGTGTTGAGCCGTACACCCGCTCAGGATGCCCACGGCTCCCGGCCGCGCGTGGCCGTCATCGTCTCCCGCATCCGCGTGGAAGAGAAGCTGCTGCTGCAGGCCCTTGAAATGACCGGCGCGCACGTCGAGGTCGTGAACGACGACAGCCTGGTGCTCCCCCTGCCCGCCGACGCCACCGTGCCCTTCCCCATCCGCGCCGATGTAGTGCTCGAACGTTCGGTCAGTGCGGCGCGCGGGCTCTATGCGCTGCGCCTGCTCGAACTGGCAGGCATTCCGACGGTCAACCGCTATGCCACCGCCGCGACCTGTTGGGACAAGCTGCTGACCACCGCCGCGCTCGCCGCGGCCGGTGTACCGCAACCCCGCACCCGCGTGGCCTTCACCCCGGAATCTGCGCTCGCAGCCATCGAGGAGCTGGGCTATCCCGCGGTCCTCAAGCCCATCGTCGGCTCATGGGGCCGCCTGCTCGCGCGCGTCAATGATCGGGACGCAGCCGAAGCCATCCTGGAGCACAAGGACGTCCTCGGCTCATACCTGCACAGCATCTACTACATCCAGGAATACATTGCCAAGCCCGGCCGCGATATCCGCGCCTTCGTCATCGGTGACGAGACCATCTGCGCTATCTACCGGGACTCGGCCCACTGGATCACCAACACGGCGCGCGGGGGCGCGGCGAGCAACTGCCCGGTCACCCCGGAGCTGGACAGCTTATGCCGGATGGCTGCCCAAGCGGTCGGCGGCGGGGTGCTGGCGATCGACGTGCTCGAGGACCCGGATCGCGGCCTGCTGGTCAACGAGGTCAATCACACGATGGAATTCCGCAACAGCATCGCCACGACCGGGGTGGACATCCCCGGCCGCGTGGCGGAGTACGTTCTGCAGGTCGCGCGGGGCCTCACCCCCCGGCTCCCTCTCCTGATGGCGCATCAGGAGAGGGGGAGTTCACAGGGGGTGAGGTTATGACAGCTGTCACCGTCTCCATCGCCGGCGGCTCCGGCTACGGCGGCGGGGAGCTGCTCCGCCTGCTGACTGGTCATCCCTGCATGACGGTCGGCCAGGTGACCTCCGAGTCGCACGCTGGAGATTATGTCCACAGCCTCCACCCGAACCTGCGACCGGTGGGTCGGCGGCAGGCCATCCGCTTCACATCGCTCAGCGAGCTGGCCCCCTGCGACGTCCTCTTCCTGGCCCTGCCGCACGGCGAGGCGCAGCGCCGCATCGACCACTTCGCCTCACTGGCCCCAGCCATCGTTGACCTGTCCGCCGACTTCCGCCTCCCCGACCCTGACGACTATGAGCGCACCTACGGCCATCCGCACGCTGCAGCACGCTGGCTGCCGCGCTTCGCCTACGGGCTGCCGGAGGCCAACCGCCAGGCCATCCGGGCGAGCCGCCACGTCAGCGGCGTAGGGTGCAACGCGACCGCGGCCAACCTGGCACTGCTGCCGCTCGTGCGCGCGGGGCTGCTGCGGACCGACCGGCCCATCGTCGTAGACGTAAAGGCCGGGTCATCCGAGGGCGGCGCTTCGGCCAGCGCGGCCTCGCATCACCCGGAGCGTGCAGGCGCGGTGCGCTCGTTTGCGCCGACCGGCCACCGCCATGAGGCGGAGGTGCGCCGCGTGCTGGGCCGCGAGGATGTCTACCTATCGGTCACGTCCATCGAACTGGTGCGCGGGGTGCTGGCAACGGCCCACGCGTGGGTCGAACCGGGCGTGGCTGAGAAGGACCTGTGGCGTGCATACCGGGCGGCCTACAGCGCGGAGCCTTTTATTCGCATCGTACACGAGCGCGGGGGCATCTACCGCCACCCGGAACCGAAGCTACTGGCCGGCACCAACCTGGCCGATGTCGGCTGGGAGTTGGACGCGGCGACTGGGCGGCTCGTCGCGCTGGCCGCGCTGGATAACCTGGGCAAGGGCGCGGCCGGCAGCGCCGTCCAGTGCATGAACCTCATGCTCGGCTGGGATGAGACCCTCGGCCTCGACGCATGCGGCCTGCACCCGGCCTGACGATTCGCCACGAATTACACGAATGGGACGAATTGACACGAAATGCACAGAAATAACCCGAATCAATTCGATGAATTCGTCAGCTTCGTGCAATTCGTGGCAGAAGCACAGGAGCAACTATGGACTCTATCGTAGTCAAAGTCGGCGGCGCAGCAGGCGTCGCAATCGAACCGGTTATCGAGGACCTGGCATCGCTCGTGCGCGAGGGCTGGCCCGTCGTGCTGGTGCACGGCACTTCCGCGGCAGCAGACGCGCTCGCGGCACGCATGGGCTTGCCCGTCCGCCACATCACCTCGCCATCGGGCCATGTCAGCCGCTACACCGACCCGGCCATGCTCGAGGTCTACGCGGCGGCTGCGGCGGGCGATGTCAACACCGCGCTCGTCGCGGACCTCCAGGGCGCGGGCTGCAACGCGCTGGGGCTGGCGGGCGTCGACGGCCGGCTGCTCGTCGCGCGGCGCAAGGACGCGGTACGGGCCATCGAAGCGGGCCGCCAGCGCATCATCCGCGACGACTTCACCGGCCAGCTCGAAAGCGCCAACGGCGAGCTGCTCCATCTGCTGCTCGTCGCGGGCTATACGCCGGTCATTGCGCCGCTGGCCCTGGGCCTGGGCGGTGAGCGGCTCAACGTGGACGGCGACCGCGCGGCCGCGCTGGTCGCCGGCGCGCTCGGCGCCTCCGCGCTGGTCATCCTGAGCAACGTGCCCGGCCTGCTGGCCGACTATCCCGACGAAAACAGCCTGATCTCCCACATCGACCCAGCGCACCTGCCGATGGTGGAGGGTCTGGCGCAGGGCCGCATGAAGAAGAAGCTGCTGGCCGCACGCGAGGCGCTCGCAACGGGCGTGCCCACGGTCATTCTCGCTGACTCGCGACGCTCCGAGCCTATCCGCGCCGCGCTCGCCGGCCGCGGGACGGTTATCGGCGACCAATTGAAGATTGAAGATTACAGATTGAAGATTGATAGTTTCGAATGGCAGGAGAGTCGGTTACAGGTCGAAAGTACGCAAGTTGCAGGTTAGCAATGACCCTCCTGCCTTGACCGGCCTCACCGAATGTGCTCGCCGGCTTTGCCAACCGTGAAAGGATAGAAGACATGTCCATCAACATAACTCAACTACAATCTTCAATCTTCAATCTTCAATCTGAAATGGTGCGTTCGGAGGTGGCCCACACTTCGGGCGTCTATCCGAAGCGACCGCTGGCGATCGTGCGCGGGGAAGGCGCGCGGGTGTGGGATGACGAGGGCCGCGAGTACATCGACTGCGTAGGCGGCCAGGGCGCGGCCAACCTCGGCCATGCGCACCCGGCGATCGTCGCCGCGCTGAGCGAGCAGGCCGCCCGCCTCATCTCCTGCCCGGAAATCTTCTACAACGATCGCCGCGCCGAGCTGCTGGCCAGGCTGACAGAGGTCGCGCCGGAGGGACTCGACCGCGCGTTCCTGTGCAACTCCGGCACGGAGGCCGTCGAGGCCGCGCTCAAGTTCGCACGGCTGGCAACGGGGCGCACAGGCGTCGTGGCTGCTATGCGCGGCTTCCACGGCCGCACGATGGGTGCGCTCTCCGCGACCTGGCACCGCGACTATCGAACGCCCTTCGAGCCGCTCATCCCCGGATTTTCCCACGTCCCCTATAACGACCTGGGGGCGCTGGAGCAGGCAGTGACCGACGACACCGCGGCGGTCCTGCTGGAACCCGTGCAGGGCGAGGGCGGCGTCCACCCGGCCGCGCCGGGGTATCTCGCATCGGCGGCAGAGCTGTGCCGCGAGCGGGGCGCGCTGCTCATCCTGGATGAGGTGCAGACGGGCTTCGGGCGCACAGGGCGGCTCTTTGCGTGCGAGCACGACGGCGTTACCCCGGACCTGCTGGCCGTCGCGAAGTCGATGGCCGGGGGCGTGCCGATGGGCGCGTGTCTCATCGGGCCGCGCGTGGGCAGGCTGGCGCCGCTCAGCCACGGCAGCACGTTCGGCGGCAACCCGCTTGCCTGTGCGGCCGGCCTTGCCACGCTCGACATGCTGACCCGCGTCGATCCGCTCACCGGCGAGACCCTGCCCCAGCGCGCGGCGCGGCTCGGCGGGTGGCTGGTAGATGCCATCCGCAGCCTGGACGCACCGTCCGTACGTGAGGTACGCGGTCGCGGTCTCCTGGTCGGCGTGGAGCTGCGCAGCAAGGTGACGCCCGTGCTCCAGCAGCTTCAGGCGCTCGGCGTCCTGGCGCTGCCTGCCGGCATGACGGTGCTGCGCCTCCTGCCGCCGCTGCTCATCACCGAAGACGAGCTCGCACGCGTCGTCGACGCCCTGCGCGAGGTGTTATAGGTCGCCACGAATGACACGAATTGGTCGAATGGACACGAATTGATCCCATTATTCAATTCGCCCAATTCGTCGCATTCGTGTAATTCGTGGCAGAAAGGCAGTCTCCATGTCCTTACAGGATTACTCGATCATCGACTCGACCCTTCGCGAGGGCGAGCAGTTCATCAACGCACAATTCACGACCGAACAGAAGATGCGGATCGCGGCCGCACTGGACGAATTCGGCGTGGAATACCTGGAACTCACCTCGCCCCAGGCCTCGCCGGGCAGCCTGGCCGACCTGCGCACGATCGCGGGCATGGGGTTGCGCGCCCGGATACTGACCCACATCCGCTGCCACCGGGACGATGCACAGGTCGCGCTGGAGGCCGGCGTGCAGGGCGTGGATGTGGTCATCGGCACGTCTTCCCGCCTCCGCCAGTTCAGCCACGGCAAGAGCATCGACGAGATCATCGAAACGGCAGCGGACGTGCTGCCGTGGATCCGCCGCCAGTGTCCCGATATCGAGCTGCGCTTCAGCACGGAGGACTCGTTCCGCAGCGAGGAAGCGGAGCTACTGCGCGTATACCTGGCCGTGGACCGGCTGGGCGTGGTCAACCGGCTGGGCATCGCAGACACCGTCGGCATCGCGTCGCCATCGCAGGTGTCCCGGCTGGTCGGCACGCTGCGCCGGCTGACGCACTGCGACATCGAATTTCACGGGCACAATGACTCCGGCTGCGCAATTGCCAACGCGTTCGCCGCGCTCGAAGCAGGCGCGACGCACATCGATACGACCGTCCTGGGCATCGGGGAGCGCAACGGCATCACGCCGCTCGGCGGGTTCGTCGCGCGCATGTACACCCACGACCGGGCCACCACGCAGCGCAAATACCGACTGGACCACCTGCGCCGGCTCGACATGATGGTGGGCGAGATGGTGAACGTGGATATTCCCTTCAACAACTATGTCACGGGCTTCAGCGCGTTCACCCACAAGGCCGGCATCCATGCCAAGGCTATCCTCAATGCGCCGGAGACCTACGAGGCCCTTGACCCGCATGACTTCGGCCTGACGCGCTACATCTCGATTGCGCACCGGCTCACCGGCTGGAATGCGGTCCGCGCGCGCGCGGACCAGTTGGGCCTGGCCCTCTCCGATGCGCACGTAAAGGCGCTGACCCAGCACATCAAGGTGCTGGCCGACGAGCACGCGCTGACGCTGGACGACGTGGACAACCTGCTCCGCAACTGGGGCAACGGACGGCGTGAAGAGGTGACAAGGTGACCGGGTGACGAGGTGACAAGGTGAATCTGGACGGGCGTGGTCTTTCCCCATAGGGCTTGGCCCGCACCTGTGGCCAGAAGGCTCAACCCGCAACTACGCATCACCTTGTCACCATGTCACCTTGTCACGAAGGGGGGAACAATGGGTGCAACATTCGTACAGAAATCTCTCGCCCGAGCGGCGGGGCTGGCGGCAGTCGAAATCGGCCAGATTGTCGACGTGCAGCCGGATATCATTCTGAGCCACGACAACACGGCGGCGATTGCCCGGCTGTTTGCAAGGCTGGGCCGCGGCCGCGTGAAGAACCCGGACCGCCTGGCGATCACACTGGATCATGCAGTGCCCGCGCCGACCGCGGAACATGCAGCCAACCACGCGGAGACGCGGCGGTTCGTGGCCGAACAGGGCGTCACGCATTTCTTCGAGGTGGGTCGCGGCATCTGTCACCAGGTCCTGAGCGAGGAGGCCCTGGTGCTGCCCGGCCAGCTCGTCCTGGGGGCAGACAGCCACACGACACATTTCGGCTGGCTCGGCGCCCTCGGTGCGGGCATCGGCCGGAGCGAAGTCGCCGCGCTCTGGGCGACCGGCGAGCTGTGGCTGCGCGTGCCGGAGACGATCCGCGTGGACCTGACCGGCGCGCTCCGGCCGGGCGTGACGGCCAAGGACCTGAGCCTATGGCTGCTCAAGCTGCTGGGGCCGGAGGCGGGCATCTATCGGGCGCTGGAGTTCGGCGGGCCGGGGCTACGCACCCTTAGCCTGGAGAGCCGCATGGTCATACCGAACATGATGGCAGAGGCCGGCGCGAAGAGCGCCTGGCTGGAGCCGGACGAGGCCGTGTTCGACTGGCTGGCGGAGCGCCGCGCGGCACGGACGGGCATATCTCATGAGGCGTGCCGCGCCGACATCGCGGCGAGTGCGCTCTCTCCCGACGACGACGCGACCTATCTGGCGCGCTACACGCTGGACCTGTCCGCGCTGGAGCCTGCTATCTCCCGCCCGCACAACCCGGCGGATGTCGTGCCGCTATCGGAGGTCGCCGGGACGCGCGTCGACCAGGCATTCATCGGCACTTGCACGAACGGCCGGCTGGAGGACCTCGCTGCAGCCGCCGCCGTGCTGCGCGGACCGAGCGGGCAGGTGCGCCGCGTCGCAGCAGGCACCCGCCTCCTGGTCATCCCCGCATCGAGCGAAGTGCTGCAGGCCGCGCTGAAAGCCGGTTACATCGCCACGTTCCTCGCCGCGGGCGCGATGCTCGGCACGCCCGGCTGCGGCCCGTGCATGGGCAACCACCTGGGCATTCCTGCGAACGGCGAGACGGTCATCAGCACGGCCAACCGCAACTTCCGCGGCCGGATGGGCAACCCCGAGGCAGCCATCTACCTCGCCAGCCCCGCGGTCGTTGCGGCGAGCGCGGTGCTGGGGCGGATCGGGACGATTGAAGCTGGAAGCTGGAAGCTGGAAGCTGGAAACCCGATAGGTGGAGCTGTGCTGCGCACGCAAGCCGAGGACTCGAACGTTAGCTGGCAAGCAGCTGCTCCTGCTCTAAGCCCCGATATCTCACGGGCTCCAGCCCAACATGCACGTCCCAACTTCCAGCGTCCAGTTTCCAGCGTCCAGAGTCCAGCTTCCAGCTTTCAGCTTCCAGCTTCCGTGATCGACGGCCGCGCCTGGTGCTACGGCGACGACGTCAACACCGACGTTATCTTCCCCGGCAAGTACACCTACACGGTCAAAGACGAGGCCGAGATGGCCCGGCACGCACTGGAGGACCTGGACCCGACGTTCGCGGCAAACGTACAGCCGGGCGACGTGATCGTGGCGGGCCGCAACTGGGGCTGCGGCTCCAGCCGCGAGCAGGCTGCGACGAGCTTGCGCGCGGCGGGCGTGCGTGTTATCATTGCGCAATCTTTCGCACGCATCTTCTTCCGTAACGCTGTCAACAACGGCCTCCTCCCCGTCGTCTGCCCGGAGGCGGTTGCGGCTATCCAACCCGGAGAGCCTGTCACCGTCTTCCTTGATCGCTGCATCGTGCGCTGCGCAGCCGGCGAGTTCCCGTTCCCGCCCCTCTCGCCCTCGGTTGCGGCCATCCTGGATGCCGGCGGGCTGCTCCCCATGTTGCGTGGATCGGAGCTGCCATGACGACCGTCTGCCTTATCCCCGGCGATGGCGTCGGCCAGGAGGTCATCCCTGCCGCCGCGCAGGTCCTCGCGGCCGCGTGTCCCGGCCTGACCTTCGTCGATGCGGACGCGGGCTGGGCGTGCTTCGAGCGCCACGGCACCGCGCTGCCCGAGGCCACGCTGCAGGCCATCGCCGCCTCCGGCGCGGTGCTCTTCGGCGCCACGCAGTCGCCC